>CAMAVB010000312.1 GCA_945861465.1 Candidatus Kuenenia stuttgartensis | reverse complement strand
GCGTGTTCGTGGGGCTGGAGACGCTCGCGTGGGCCGATGGGTTCCAGTTCAATCATTGCGTTGTCGGGATACCAGATGGAAATGGTGAGTCCGGCGGCTTCGTTATAAACGCGGTCAGGATATGTCTTGAATCGTTTCACAAACAGCAGATGATTCGGCGAAAGGTAGGCAATCAAACCGGCGTAACTGTCCATGCCGAGCTTTGGTTTTCGCGGTGTGCCGAGAATCTCCAGGAAACCATCTCGCACGCGGATGTTCGGATCAGCGGGGTTCATGTTGATCAGCGATCCCTCTTCGTACATCACGTAACTCTTCGGAAATCGGCTGGGGGCCGTGAGCGGAATCAGACAAATCCCGCGTCCGACCGCAAACGTGCGACTCCAGTGACACCACTCCACGGGCTTTTCTGAGATGTTGTGAATCGTTTGTGTGCAGCTGAGTTGGGTCGATTTTTCGTCGAGTACAAAATCACGGACGAGGCGGACGCCGGTCGAAGGATCGTCAGGACTGGTGAGTCGTACGTGGCGGTCCGCGATAATTTCAGTCGTCCATGCTCCGTTCCAAAGAGTCGGACGCGGCGGAATGATCAGTTCCGGGCCGATGTCAAATCGTCCGGCGGAAGATTCCGGTCGATCGCCGGGTTTCCACTTCTTTTCGCCATCAGACAAGTACAGGGCGTTGTTTCCGTTGAGAGCGTATTCCAGCACGCGGCCTCCCACTTCCGGACACAGCACTGCCGTGACGTGACCGTTCGTCAGATGCACGGCCTGAGCATAACCCAGATACGGCGCGACTTTAACGCCGGTGAATTCAGCGCTGGATGCGGTCGGTTGAAGCTGACCGGCAATGAGACAGATGAGAAGAAAGCGATACATGAAAATCTCCGGTGAAATGGTGTTCGGGAACCCCTGTCAAAACCACTCCCTGGAGCTGGATTCGCAAGAATTCAGCTAGCTGTTTTGTCAGCGGTTCTTAGTCTGATGTTGATCGAGTGATCTTGCCGCGGGCTTCGCCCGCAACCCAACCTTGCGCTGTCGCATCACTGGCTGTGCGTCCGTGTCTGGTGCGAGCCGACGGAGCGGCTCGCCTACGTAGGTCCGCCGCTCCGTCGGCGGACATCTGCCGCTTTGCCAGAATCTTCTCACGAAAACAATACTCCTGACGTTTGCTGAGCAGTGTACCGGCACGCTTACGCATGCCGCTAGTGCTCTGTCAGCAATGGATTAATGGGTTGTGTGCCACTTGACTCTGCCAGTGTGCCGCATTTTGCAGGAAGCACTGGCAGAGCCAGTGGCACACATCAATACAAGATTGACAGAGCTCTAGCCGAGGTTGCCACCAAGGCCGAACAGTTCTCTTGCATTTGATGTCGTTTGTTCGTCCATGGCTTCAGGCGTCAGAGCGTGTACGGCCGCGAGGCATTCGCAAGTGAGTCGTACCCAGGCGGGTTCGTTGCGTTTGCCACGATTCGGATGCGGTGCCAGATACGGCGCGTCGGTTTCGACCAGCAGTCGATCGAGCGGCACAGTGGCGGCGACGTCGCGCAGACTTTTGTTCTTGCGAAATGTGAGCATTCCAGCGAATGACAGGTACATGCCCAGTTGCAGACATTCCGCCGCCATCTGTTCGTCGCCGGAAAAAGCGTGCATCGCTCCGATGAACGGCCCGCGTCGCGATTCTGTTTTCAGGACGTCCAGAACCTCAACATCGGCTTCACGGCAATGCACGACGAAAGGCTTCCGGATGTGTTTCGACAATTCAATGTGCCGGACAAAGTAGTCCTGCTGCTGATCAAGGGGAGTGTGGTCCCAGTATTTGTCGAGTCCAGTTTCGCCGACCGCGACGACTGCAGGATGCGTCGCGAGTTCTTCGATCTTTTCCCAGTCGCCAGGTTTCGCTGCCCGGACATAGTTGGGGTGAATGCCAACGATGGCCCGCACAAACTTATAGCGGTTCGCAAGGACGATGGCAGCCTCGCTGGATTCCACGGTGGTGCCGACCGTCAGAATTGACTCCACACCTGCATCCGTCGCGCGCTGCAGCAAGGCGTCAATGTCCTGGTGAAATGCTTCTGCATCCAGATGGCAGTGAGTATCAATCATCTCAGGGAGCTTTCGCAGGTTTTTCCGCTGGTGCCTTGGAATCGTCCTTGTCTCTGGAATTCGCTGCCTGTCTGCTCGTGTCAGTCAGCGGAGTCATGACGAGAAGTACTGTGGTACCGACCGGCGGAATTTTTTCAGTCCAGGCTTCATACGTCTGCCCGCCATCGCTGGCGGAGCTTTCTTCACGCACATCCAACAACGCATCCGGGAAGTTGGACGTGCAGATCAGATGTCCGCCTTCGGCCTGGTAAAACTCTTCGCCGGTCTCTTCGTCTTTGTACAGACTGCTGCCAGCAAAGACAAATGACGCCTGCATGGGACGTGACTTACTGTCGTCAAAAAAAGTCTCAATTGCTTTCTGATACTCGTCCTTCTTCCATTTTGAAAGCAGGTCAGTACGGTCTTCTTCGGTCATCGGGCCGTACCACAGGATCTCGCTGTTGAACTTGTCCCAGCGCAGGTTCTTGTAAGGCAATTGCAATCCCGGCGGTGGACCTGACAACGCCGCTGCAAAGTAACGATGCACGTTGTGCCGAATCCAGTCGCAGGCATTCGCACGCTGAATCATTCCCTTGTCGTCCTGCCACACCAGTTGCAGATCAATCTCCGGCCCGGAGGGTGCGACGAACTCGGGTGAAAACGCCGCAGGCTTTCCCGGTTCCAGTCCCAATGCCAGCAGAGCCGTATGGATCACGAACGCTTTGGACCGAATCCGCAGAATCGTTTCGTGTTCGCGATTGCCTTCCGGAACCAGAAACATCTCCAGAATGCAGTCCCGACAGGCGACTTCTGTTCGCAGCACCACACGCTTCGCTTTCACGTCGATCAGCACTGTACCATCGGAATTCAATGGCGTCGTGCCTTCGAGTACGCTGTTAAATTTCTCCGGCAGCGCTTCGAGCGGCCTCGGCCCGGATTGCACGTCGCTTTCCGGCTTTGGCGATTCCTGTGACACGGATGGCCCGGTCTGCACGGCTGGCCCGGTCTGCACGGCTGGCCCGGTCTGCGACATTCCCTGCGAGGCACAGAGCGTCAATGCCTGCAGGACAATGAGTTTCACGGTTGCAGCGATTATTTGTTGTCGCATTGGGGACTCCGGATTGAGGGGCGAGGCGAAGACAGTACAGTTTACCTGACCCTACCGGATTCTACGTGAGTGTTTCCGGGAAGTCATTCGTTTAACGGCGAGCCGCAGGCATAGACGAATTCTCTGCCGCCTACGCCTGCGGCTCGCCGTTAAACGAAGCAATCTCCCACACGCGACTTTCGCTTCAAAAACCAGTGGGGAGCTGCACATAGAATCCCGTAGAGTCAGCAATTTTCAATCGACAAGCATTCTACAGTTTGAGCGCCAGGAATCGAGCGGCATTGAACTTCTATGCTCCAGACGGGGCGGATGTGGATTTCGGTGAAAAACAGATTCTCGCCGCTTCCCGGGACGGCGAGGCTCCTGCCGAGCCGGCGACAACGGGGGAAACGCACGGCTCGGCAAGAGCTTCGCCCTCCCAAACGGACAATCACGCACTCCGGAAACGCAAAATGGCCTGCGGAAGTTTGCACCTCCGCAGGCCATTCTGCGTTGATCCTGGCGAATTATCACGCCACTTTAATTCGGGTGAGCAGCTTTTTCTGCTTCGCGCCGAATCGCGTCATAGATCTCTTGACGATGCACCGCCACATCACGTGGGGCGTCAATTCCAATCCGAACCTTATCACCCCTCACTTCAACGATCGTGATGCGAATATTGTCACCAATGATGATCGTTTCGTCGCTCTGCCGTGAAAGTACAAGCATAAAATCCTCCTTAGCATCATCAATCGACTTCGACGACTCAGTGAATTCAAAAGATTGAACGACGCTGGCACAGGCCGGGATTTCGAATCGAACGCTAGCGTTGCCATCTGACGCACATTCCCTACAGCTATGCTCAATCGGAGCTGTGATCCGAATTTTAAGTACGCTCAATCGCCTGAACTGACTCGAAATATCCTTCAGGAATCGCCTGATTGACGATGTAATCGTTACGATATCACTGCGTAAACAAGTTTTTGCTCCAAACCGGCCAGCGTCGAAGGATCCAATTCATCCCCAAGCCGCTGACGTACATTGGATCTGGACATTTTGGGGAGCTTCGAATTACGCTCCCGGTCTCTTTCCATGATGGCGAATCAGTGGTGCTGCGCGGCAGCGTCCCCCGACAGCCACTGCTTGGTACTTTTCGATCCTGCGAGCGGTCTACATGCCATTTCAGATTCCACAATCAGGCAACATTGGCGATTGGCTGCAGTTCTTCTCCAGTTTATCGACGCCCGTCATTGTCATCGCGGCAATGTTCCACCTGTTGTACTTTTGGTTCCTCCGGAGCTGGTGTACACGTGACCTGCGGGTGATCGCCGGAACTCTGGATGACTATACCCGTGGCCTCAAGCACCGCAGTGTGCTGGAACGCGGCGTGCCACTGACGACTCAGATCGATGCGTTTGTGCAGGACGTGAACGATGTGCTTAACGACGCAAGTCGCAGCGAAGATCGATCCGTGTGCCTGCGGCGAATGCAGATTCTGGATGAGAAACGACGTTATCTGGAATCTCTGTCCTTCGAAACCGCAACACACGTGGCTCGAACCATGATCGAAGCGTATCCGCTGAGCGGTGTGCTTGGCACCGTGCTGGCCATCGGGTCGGCTCTGCAGACTGACGCTGCGGGACAATCCGCTTCGACGGTCAATGTCGTGATGGAACGCTTTGGCGACTCGATCTGGTCAACGTTTGCCGGATTACTTGCCGCGATCGTGCTGATGTTTATCAACAGTATGCTGGAAATCCGGTTTAATCGACTTACCGACAGCCGCACGCATGTGCGCGAAATGGTCGCCCGCGCAAAGCGAGAACTTGGACTGGCATCACAGCGGTCGGAGGGCACAACCTGATGTTGCCAAGACGCCGCCTCTCGCTGCAGCTCACCCCGCTGCTGGATTTACTGCTGATCGTGATGTTCTCACAGTATATTGAGAATCGTGACCGGTCCATTGCTGCGCAGGAAACGCTTGCAGTCCGGGAAAAAGCCCTGGACCTGCGGCAGGCGGAAGAAGACGCCCGACTGGAACAACGCAGGCTGGCACTGGAAAAGGATGTCGCCGACCAAAAAGCTTCGTTGGCGGAACTCGCCAAGACGTACGACGAGAAATTTCGCAGCATTATCAATCAACATCAACAGGTCGGTTCAATTCTCGCTGAATCGCTCAATCTTCCCGGCAACGTCATGACCGAAGTCCTCAAATTGCGGACATCCGGTTCGCCGAACGATGCCAAACGCTTGCAGGACGCTGCGGAACGACTTCAGAAACTCATGCAGGCCCGGGGTGAAGAGATTTTTCGCTTCATGCTGCAAGTCGATGAAATGCAGAAACATGTGACCATCTGGGAAATTCACGTTCAGAAAAACGGTCAGGGGTTCATCACAGACAGCCAACAGTCGTTTGTGACGGATTTTTCCAGTGACGCGAACCTGGCGGCGCGACTCTTTGAATCCAGCAAATCGTTTTCTGAGCCAAAAACACTGATTGTCGTGCTCCTGACATGGAGCGACGCGCAGGCGGAGTTCCGCCAGCGGGCCACTGACGCCATGCCCTTGCTGATGGAACAGCTTCGCCGAGACGCAGGCGGCACGCGATGGTATGATTTCTCAATCCTTGGTTATCGTGCGCAGGGTTCACTGTTCAATTCAGTAAAACCACAGACGCCTTAATGCCCTTGTCCTGTCCGAGAATTTGTCTCCGAGGTCAGTGATGTCGACAAAAAAAGATGAAAAAGTGCCTCTCCCTGGCAGAATTGTCCGTGGTACATCACGAGCCGGGATGGGGGGAGGCGCGCTGCTGATCGCCTTGGCATTGTTCCTGTTGTTTCGGGGCTTCGGACCGGGTGGGACTGGTTCAAGTGGTTCCGGTACTGGAGAGGGCTCCACTTCAGCGAGCACTGCCAAGGAAACAACGCATAAGGACGAAACAAGCGAGACCAATAATTCCAGCCTGGCCGCTCCTGATCCGATCATCGGCGGCCTGACAGAAGACGAACGCAAAGCGCTCTCCGGCAACATCCTCACCGTGCTGATCGATGATTACCAATACCTGATCGAATTGCCGGGAACGCCCGTGACAATTTATCGCCCCGCTGAATTGTCTCGTATCGTGAAACTGGCTTCGCTGGCCAAAGGTGACTCGAACGGGATCAAAGTCCGCGTCTTGATTCGGAAAACTGCACGCGCATCGGCGGAACAACAACTTCAGGCCGACCTCGAACACAGCGGCATTCACCGCGACGCAATTATGATGACCAGTGAGTTTGCGCCGTAGCACAATCTATGAGTGCGCAACAGCAAGGAATCTGAGCGTTTTCTGAGGCGATGAATTCGTTTCACCGCGTGGGCAACGCCCCCAGCTTTGTATTTCAAATTTCAAATTTCAAATCTCAAATTTCAAATCTCAAATTTCAAATTTCAAATCTCAAATCTCAAATCTCAAATCTCAAATCTCAAATCTCAAATAGAACAATCGGGGACGCGCTGCGCACGCGGTTGGACGAGTCAACGCCAACCGCGTGCATTGCACAGCAACATATCTCCCCGAGTCAACCTAAATCCTCACTTGCCAGCTTCGTCAGCAGATTTGGCTGCATCGCCTTCAGCTGGCTGTGCTGCATCGCCTTCAGCTGGCTGTGCTGCATCGCCTTCAGCTGGCTGTGCTGCATCGCCTTCAGCTGGCGTTGCGGCGTCGGGTTGAAGCGGCTTTGCTTCTGTGTCGTCGCCCTTCAATGCCGCTTCGTATTCCTTCAGCGACGCTTCCAATTGTTCTTTCATCTCCGGGGCAACAATTTCCAGAGCCTTTTTCTGAATCGCAATCGCGTCTTCTATATTGCCCTTTTTGAACAGGATACGACCGACTGTGTCCAGGATCGATGCATCCTTCGATTCGGTGAGTTCTTCTGCACGTTTTGCAGCGGTGAGAGCCAAGTCGAGATCCGGTCCTGGGCCAGGAACGGCGGTGGCGAGGGTCCATGCCAACTGATTAAGCTCCAATGCGCTGTCGTTTGATGCTTTAATCATCTCTTCAGCAGCTTTGTTCGCTTCGTCGAACATCTCGCCTTGCAGCAAGAACTGAAAACGAGCCTGTGTGAACTGGCCGTTCTCCGGAAACTTTTCGATCAACTGATCAATCAATCCAACAGCGGTCTTGAAGTCGCCGTTTTGGAGAGCCCCTTGAATCTTCGGGCCAATCTGCTGCATTACTTTGTCAGCTTCCTGTTCGGCAAGGAGTGCCGCTCGAGCTGCAGTAGGATCCCAGGTTCCATCCACCACCTGTTTCAGCACATCGTCGATGGCCGCAGGATGACCGATCCATTCCACGTTGCCGCTTTTTCCAACCACGAAAGCACACGGAATTCCGTTCTGACCGGCGGCCTGCATATACGCCGCATTGGTCTGACGATTATTATCAAGTGCGATCGTATACGTCAGCACCTCTGACCACAATCTGCCATCGCGGGATTGCTGTCCCATAAACTCCGTAACCACTTCTTCATCTTCAGCACTGACACCGATGAACTTTACTTTGTCACCGTACTCTGTCTGGAGCGACGCAATGTGAGGCATACCCGCCAGACATGGCCCACACCAGGTTGCCCAGAATTCAACGACATAGACTTTGTCGCTCGTGAACCCTTCGATCGGATCTCCCTTAATCCATTTCGCAATGGAAATCGGTGGAGCAGCATCTCCGATTGTCAGTCCTGCTGTCGCAGTCGGTTCATCCGCAGGATTCGGTGCATCTGCAGGTGTCAGCTTGACTGCAGGCACCGTGTCAGGTGCAGGGTTTGGTGTTGGCATTGGGGTTGGTTCAACAAGATCCAACTTAGAAGGGGCGTCTGATTCCGCTTCACTTGTTGACGCAACCGGAGCGCCATTTGGCTCAGCGGATTTTGTATCGACAACATTTGGAGCCGGTGCGTCACCTTCACTGCATCCAACCACAACACACGACAATCCTGTCAGGACAGTCGCCATCATCAATTTACGCATTGCATTGCTTCCACATTAAAACATGATCCAACGCATGCGGCGAACAGCCCCCTTGCGCCACCGAAACATTTCAGCGGCATGCGCGTGCTGGAATCATACGGCCAGGCGAGGCAAATTCCTATCCAACCGAAAAAAAACTGCATCCGGGACCGTGTGTTGCACCCTGAACGAGCATACAGGTCCGAAGCCGGCCCACAAATCGCCGCATATACCTTGGCGCGGGCTTCGCCCGCAATCCAAAGTAGTCGTCACTCTCTGAGTGACGCAATGCGATTCATGTGGCCAGTTCAGACAAGCGTCACTGAGGCAGTCGCGTTCTGGTTGATCCGCCCTTATCCCAATCAATCGCAATTCATCACTCAGAGAGTGATGGCAACTTTGTACTCAACCAGGTGCTTTCCTGCTGGTCAGGATAAATCTTCTCAGAATAACAACAATCGCAACGTTTGCTGAACAGAAGTGTGGGGCAGTTCGTCTGCCGCGTCAATCGAATTGACCGAACGCCATGATTGTTGCAGGGACTTCGCGCAATCTCTCCAAAACGAAG
>CAMAVB010000311.1 GCA_945861465.1 Candidatus Kuenenia stuttgartensis | reverse complement strand
CCAGTGCAAAGCAGCTGGCAGCCGCGAAGCTGGCAGCAGAAAAGAACGAAGCCAAACAGCAGAAACCAGAGCCGAACAAGGCTCGTTCCTGAGCTCGGCTACGCAGTTGGGGCAGCCCACGAACAGTATGGTGCTGGAGTACGGTCTCGTGCAAAGCAGTACAGAACGGTCGAAGATAACAATCCGACTACGATCAGGAGTTTCAGGAGTTTCAGTAAACCGGGAAGACCCAGCCGTAGAAACCGATGACGACGACGACGACGACGACGATCAGGGCGACCAAACTTCGTATCGCCTTCACGGACAAGATCCAGGAGGAGCGTGCGTTCGGTACGGCACAATAGGCTGAGGCTGATCCACGGCTCAACAAATGCTACCATCTCCCGCGCTGTATCGGCAACCTGCGGATCAGGATGATTTTCGTAGAGGCGGCAGGCCGACATTACATCTTTGCGCAGATTCAGATAGTGTTCAGGGGATAGATTCCTACCTACCGATTGCCGTTCCGCGAGATTTTCAAGGACTTCAAACCATCGAATCCAAGCCTGACACAGATCTGGAGGAGGTCCCTTGATCATTTTGTGTTCATACCGCCGAAGACTTCCATGATATCAAACACGGCTGGAGACAGGATCACAACAAACAGACTTGGAAAGATGCAAAAGACGGTTGGAATCATAATTTTGACCGATGCCTGGGCCGCCAGCTCTTCCGCCCTCATCATGCGTTTTTCGCGCAATCCGTCCGCATGAGTCCGCAATGCGCTGACAACACTGGATCCAAATTTTTCCGCCTGCAGGATGACGGAGGCCAGCGAGCGCAACTCGTCCATGTCGAACCGTTTGGCAAAGCTCTTAATGGCTTCGCCCGTGGTATGCCCCATCTGAATTTCACGTTGCACGATTGTCAATTCAATCGACAGCAGCGGATGGACAGTGGCCAATTCTATGGCGACCCTTGCAAACGATGCCGGGACACTCAAGCCACCTTCGACGCAGATGATTATGACGTCGAGGGCATCCGGCATGGCTTTGCGAAGATTCGCCTGTCGCTTGCCGCGTTCGCTGTCGAGATAAAATCCGGGAGCAATTAAGCCCGCCAGTCCCGTCCCGACTGCCACCATCATGGTCGTCTGAAAGGAGGCTAAACCAGAGGAATACACGATCAGAGCGAGTCCGGCAGGCACCAGAATCATCACCGACTGAATCGCCGCATAGGATTTCGCCGAGTCGCGTTGATAGATGCCTGCCTGGATCAGCCTTTCCGCCATTTTTTGGCGGACTTGCTTATTCAGAAAAGGAAAGATCATCGCACTGAAACTCTTCGGTTCCAATTCCTCAAAGAGCTGCTGGTCATCCTCCGCCTGCGTCTGCTTCTTCTTCTGCTTCGGCTTCTCCGTCTCCGTCTCCGACGGTCGATGACTGAATTGATTCAGACGCGACTCAACAGACTCCTTTCGCTGGAACTTAAGCAACAGGAATCCCACCACGCTGCTCGCAACGAGGAAGACGTAGAGAATCACCCACGGATCAGTTAGGTCTGGCATGGTTAATCACTCAAAGGAACAGGTGACAATTTGCAGCACACAGATCTTACTTCAAAATTCAAAATTCAAAATTAATCATCTTGCGGATCCAGAGTCCCCCGACACCCATCCAGCCCAACGTGCCCAGAATAATTCCGGGGTGGTCAAAAAGCTTTAGGGCATAAGGGCGATTCGCCAACAACAGAATTACGTAGACGCCAAAAGGCAGCAGCATCAGAACCATACCCTGCATGCGTCCTTCGGCCGTCAGAGCACGGACCTTGCCACGCATCCGATAGCGATCGCGCACGACCTTGGAAAGTTTTTCCAGAAGTTCCGTCAGACTGCCGCCCGTCTGACGGTTGATGATCACGGCAAGCACGAATACCTTGATCTCCAATAATCCTGTCCTGGTCGACAGATCTCGCAGCGCGAATTCCGGGTTCAGGCCAAGGTTTTGCTGTTCGTAGCAGTAGCCGAACTCCTCTGCGATAGGATCAGCACACTCCAGGGCAACGGATTGCATACTCTGCGAAATGGATTGACCAGCTCGCATCACGCGGGACATCAGCTCAAAGCCATCCGGCAGCTGCGCCAGCAGTGAATCCAGCCGCTTCTTTCGCTTGTGCTGTATCACCAGAAACGGGACCGCCATGACAATTGCCGCCGAGATCACCGCCACAAAAGGTTTCCCCGAGGTGACTCCCGCAAGCACACCGACAACAGTTCCGCTCAATCCGGCAAACATGAGCAGCTTTTCGGGTCTAACTCGCATTCCGGCCTGCCACAGCATGGCCTGCAACTGCTCTTTGATTGAACGGCGTTCTGCGGTCGTTCCTTTCGCCGCCTCTGCCGCCATCTCCGCCAGCTTCGCATTTTGCACGACCGAGTCTTTGACCCGATTCCGCTGCTGGACACGAACCTCATTCAGCATTTCTATCCGACGTTCAAGCTGATCCGATCTGCGTGAGTCGCTAATGACCAGGTTCACCCCGAAAATCAGCAGGAAACCTGCGACGAACGTACATACTAAAATGAGAACTTCAACCATGATAAAGGATCGCTGCTGGCGTTAAAAAATGTTCAACGACAAATGAAGTCCGCAGAGGGTTACTAATATATGAACCGCGAATGGACGCGAATACACTCGAATAGCCGCAAGACGCTGGGGGTCTGTTCATTTAAGTTTGTAATTCCTGATCGTCACGTAAAAATCAAACTCCAACTTAGGACCCCCTCATCCGGCCTTCGGCCACCTTCTCCCCCTTACCAGGGGGAGAAGGGACTTCGAGAAACTCGGTGAAAACACGACGATAAATCCTTAACGGCGTTGCCCCTCACTCTGCCCTCTCACCTTCGAGGGGAGAGGAGGATGCGGTCAATTATTTCTCGAACGGTCCTAACGGAGAATGCGTTCGGTGAACAAATCTGGAGAAACGCTCAGGCCCTGCCCCTCGAATTTTTCCAGCAAGACTGGTCGGATGCCCGTGGCGGAGAAATATCCCGTGGCGCGCCGCTGTTCATCCAGGCCTGTTTGTTTGAAGGTAAAAATATCGTGCATGGACAGGATCTCTCCTTCCATCCCCGTGATCTCGGAAATCCGAGTCACCTTGCGAGGGCCACCCATCAGGCGTGCGGCCTGCACGACGATATTGATCGCCGAGGCAATCTGGCGCCGAATCGTCCACATCGGCAACTCAAAGCCGGTCATGCCCACCATCATCTCAAGGCGTCCGATCGCATCGCGGGGCGTGTTCGCATGAATCGTGGTGAGACTTCCATCGTGGCCGGTATTCATCGCCTGCAGCATATCCAGAGCCTCGGCTCCACGGCATTCGCCCACGACAATTCTGTCAGGCCGCATTCGCAGCGCGTTTTTCACCAGATCGCGCGTGGTGACTTCCCCGTGCCCTTCAACATTGGCTGGCCGCGTCTCCATGCGAGCCACATGAGGCTGCTGCAATTGCAACTCTGCCGCGTCTTCAATTGTCGCGAGTCGCTCGTCTGGAGGGATAAAACTCGACAAGGCATTCAGCAATGTTGTCTTGCCGCTGCCAGTGCCTCCTGAAATCAGAATGTTGGCTCTCGCTTTGACGCAGGCCGAAAGAAACTCCACCATCTCCGGGCGCAAGGCATTGAAACGCACCAGATCATCAAACCCGAGCGGTTTGGAACCGAATCGACGAATCGAAACCAATGGCCCGTCCACGGCCAGTGGTGGAACCACGGCATTCAATCGGCTGCCATCCTTCAGGCGGGCATCCACCATGGGACTGGTCTCATCCACTCGACGGCCAACACTACTGACGATACGCTGAATGATTCGCAGCAGGTGATCGTCGTCAACGAATTTGACAGGACTCAATGTGAGTCGCCCACCGCGTTCCACATAAATCGTTTTTGGGCCGTTGATCAGAATGTCTGAAATCGTGTGGTCCTTGAACAAGGCTTCCAGAGGCCCCAGGCCAAATGCTTCGTCCAACACCTCGGAGATGATCTGATCTCGCTCCTGGGTGTTGAGCAGATCTTTTCGACGAGCCAACAACTTCTCCGCCGCAAGCCGCAACTCAATTCGAAGTTCCTGGTCACCCATGGAGCCAATGGACGACAGGTCAATTTTACTTAGAACCTGACGATGAAGTTCCGAGCGGATTCGCTGAAACAGTTCTGCGCGTGAATCATCTGGGGCGGCGACCGGAGAAACTTCCACACGAACGTCCGCCGCCGCCGTTTTCGCGGGAATTGTTTGATCCTCGCGCGGAGGCGTTTCGTCAGCTCCCGCGACTGGAGGCAATTCGCCTTTAACCTCCGCGGCAACCTCCGCGACAGCGGCCGCGATAGCGGGGGGAGACTTTGACGCGGGTGTTTTCGTCGGCAGTTGCATTTGCGTGGTTTCTGCTGATTTCCATAACGCCATTTTTGATTACCTTGCTTTCGAATCGTCAGGCCTGCCGTGTGGCCGGAGTGAGCTTGTCCGTGACCAGTCTGATCGCCTTTGAAATGGCTGAATGAGGACGTCCCAACAGGACCGGATTCCCAGTGTTTGTGGCCTCGTTGGCACTCGCGGCGTCTTCAGGGATCGTCGTCAGAACTTTTGAACCAAGCGCCGACTCCATATCTTTCAAACTCAGAGTTTTCGATTGCCCGTACTTGCCGATCACAAACGAAACTCGGTCGGACTGAATCTGGTGTTGACTGAGGAATCCCATAAACCCGACGGCATGTTTTAACGAGGTGAAGTCCTGACGCAATACACACAGAATCTGTTCGGCCACTGCGATTACAGCCGCCGATTCTGGCTGGTAATAGTCCCCGACGTCCACCCAAATCTCCGGAAATCGCTGTCTCGCCAGCATCACCAGACAGAGGATCCGTTCCGGAGTGACTTCACTGATCTCCCGATCGTCAATCGGAGCCGCCAACAAATGGACCCCGCTGCTGTGCGGCACAAAGCATTGCTGGAACATCACATCATCCATTCGCGACAGATTCCTACAAAAATCTGAAATCGAATGGTCGGGGGCGATGTTCAACATCGGTCCCAAATCCCCTTTCCGAAGATCCAAATCGATCAATGCGACCCGTTTGTGGAGACGCGCAGACTCCACGGCACAATTCAGGACAATCGTCGTCGTCCCAGCACCCCCGCTCAGTCCGCAAACCGCCACAAGTCGCCCCGTTGAGACGGGGTGACTCGTCGGAGACCGGCCAACCTCCTCGATAAACTCCGCCAGCTCCGACTGGAACTCCGTTTCATCAATGTACCGCCCAACGCCCTCTTTGAGCACGTGCAGGATGAATTTAGGATCGGTCGCGGGCCCGATCACTCCAAAGGCGGAGTTCGGCGCTAACAGCCCAAACTCTCGTATCAACTGCAAATCACGTGATTGGTCCAGACCAACGGTGAGCAAAATGACTGACGGCTGATTGATTGCCAAGGAGCGCGCGACCGATTCGCGTTTCAACAGCGAAACGTCGAATTCCCCGTTGCTGCGCAAACCCGACTCAACTTTTGCGGCAAGGCTTCCTCCATTACATGCTACGAGTATTCGCATTTCGAAATTCACATCACTCCACGTGGCAGGGCACTCTCAGCCACAGATTCAGATCGACACCAAGGATTCAGAAACTCCTGCAAAGGGTTAAGGATATAATAGTGCAAAGCACCCTCCGGGCATTTGGCTATCTGCCCTAATTTCCAAAGCACGGGCAAACTCACCGAAAAAAACAATCAATCGCCGAAGACGTGGGAAACATTCAAAAACACGAGCGAAACCACGTCGGCCCAAACGTTCGGCTAATTTTTACGATACACATTCAACTCAGTCTGCCCAAATGCTCGATTGCGCATCTCGTTCACTATCATTCGAGCACCAACAGGGTTTCCGGACTCATCTGGCGACGGTGGAACTGCACTGCCCTTCCGCTGCGAAAGTCGTGATGCAAAGAGCGGCTCTCCGCGAACCAGCGCCACCAGCGGCTGTTTGCCCAACACGTCTTCCAGATCGTCCGGCCGCAAAGCCCCTTCGAGAACGGGACCATCCCCTGTCCAAGCCATTGGCATCAATGCGTCCTCGGAGAGTTGTTCCCCGGCCGCAACATTTTTCGAAGGCACAAGCAGCATTACACCACCTGAGCCCTGCGACGCATCCGACGGTGTGGGCGAAAGTGATGTTTTGGCCGCTGGGTCGAGTATGTGTTCCAGTTCTTCCATTGTTACATCAGGTGGAACCTCAGCACTCGTTTTTGCATCACTCAACAGAGCGACGTTGAGCGTGCCAAGGTTCTTACAATAGGAGAGCTTTTTCGATTGTTCCTCTGTCACTTCCAGCGTCACGGACTGAACCTGTTCGAAACTCGCGTCACCATCAGGTGATTGCCGCGGATCCTTGTTATTAATCGCAATGATCCGCATGTTACTAAGCAGCGTGACTGTTGATGATCCGGACTTATTGCCGGAAGGAGTAAAAATCACGTTGACGCGGTCTTCATGCTGCAAAAATCCCGCATTTGAAGAGGACGGATCCTGGGTACCGATCGAGAACGCCAGCTTGCCGGCAGAAATCTCGGAGGCCAGACTGGAGCTATCTCCGACCTTGGTCGTATACAATTGTTCCCCTTCCTCCAGATTCACCTTGGCCTTCTTGCCGATGAGAGTCTCCATTTCGGCTGCCAGAATTACGCCTTCCGGCAAGGAATTCTTCGGGGTCGGCTGAGTCGTCAACATCTCTTTGGTGAAAGTCTGCCAAATCGCAATCTTCTGCGCGGCGACGACCACTTCCACCACCGTGACTTTTGCCTCCTCGATCTTTGGAGTCATCGCCGAGCGAATCAGGACAGCCGTCGAGATCCCAAAAAGCAGTGCCAGACCAAGAGTTACTATGGCTCGTACGCTCACCAGATTGATCCTATTCAGATTGAAAACTTAGAATCTCTGACAAAGCTGCTCTTTGGGTTGTCAGGAATTCTTGAAGAATATATTCCATACGATTGTAAAGACGATACCCACCGTGATCATCGCACTGAATGGAATCAGACGCTTCCTGCGTTCCTTCTCCTGCGCCACTGTTTGCACGCGTTCCAGATTGTCGTCAGCACGCAGTCGCCGTCCCAAAATCATGAGCCGATAGAAGGCGACCTGAAGATTGGCCCAGGCTTCTCGATAGCCGCCGTGCAACACGACCAATGTCGCGGCATAACACCCCGTGGCCAGACAGCCGATCAGGACGATCGGCACCATCGGCTCAAACCCGAGCCATGCCCCGACAGCCGAGACGAACTTGACATCACCGGCACCGAAGGCCCCCCACAGGTAAGGGAGCAGGAACAGGACAAATCCCAACGACATTCCAGCCAGACTATCTTTGAGACCTTCAGAGCCTCCTGTGAAGCCGCGATAGGCGATTCCCGACAGCAACAGCGGAAACGTCAACAGATTATAAACTTTGAATCTCCAGATGTCCGTCGTTGCCGCCACCAATGAAGCGATCAACACGACAAGTGAAGACACAGAAATCGACATCACGATCGTGGCGTCCATTGCAGGAACGTTCTAAAACTAAGCGAAATGAATTAGTAGTCAGGAATAGAAGATCTGGAGGCTCCGGCTGCTGGCGTCGCAACCACAAGTCCGATTGTAACCGCAGAGCGCAAATCGCCAACCGGCCACCGTTTCTGAGCATGGCCATCACACTGCCTCGGCTCAGAACATTTTGGACAACATGCCCCACAGTCTTGGCGGCACTGAGTCAAACAACTCTTCACACGCCGCAGGGACAATCTGCCGAGCGTGTGTCGAGTTGACAGATTTTCAGCGACTGCCGATAGCTACAGGGAATTGTTCGTCGCGGTGAACAGACCTGAAATTCCGCCGCCGAGAGTTGTTGCCGCAACAGCGACGACAACGGCAATCAACGCAACGAGAAGACCGTATTCAACCATCGTTGGTGCATCTTCTTCAGTTACGAATTTCTTAACTGCACTTGCAAATTTCTGCATGTCAATCTCCCAAAAACAAAGGGTTCAACAATCACCATGAATTGCCAAACAAGACAACTCAGACTCCAAGAACTGAAAGCACATCGCGTGCCAACTGGTCAGGAAAAAACTGGAATGAAGAACTTCTAAAAAAGCGACCGATAATCAATTTGTTGACTGCATTTTCCATGGCTCTCAGTCAGAAGGCGTTGACACCATGCTAGTTCGTTTACGCTGGTTTACCCGTATATGTGAACCACTCGTTGACACTTCGTCCGTCGAAGTGGGGATACTTACTCATCGCCGTCACGAGTGAGTCAATTGGTTCGGCGACAAATAAAATGCAAGACACAGAATTAGTCGTTTAACCCGACCCAAAGGGGAGGAATGCCACCGGAACGCCTCGCCTACGGCATCGGGTTAAATAAAACAACGATCCGCCGCGGGGCTAAGATTCATCGTCGGACCTCTAACATCATGGGCAAAAAGATGTTGGGCAAAAAAATGGCTGCTATTTTTCTGCCCATACATTTTTCTGCCCCGAACGTCCTCGCTCCTAAAACGTCGTATCACCTGTCCTGGTGACCGGCACGCTTCGACGAGTCGCGCCGATTTGTTTGCGGAGATTGCGTGGCTTTTATTCAACGATCCGCCGCCGAGCTAAGATTTATTGTCGGGCCTCAACATTATGGGCAAAAAGATGTTGGGCAAAAAAATGGCTGCTATTTTTCTGCCCATACATTTTTCTGCC
>CAMAVB010000310.1 GCA_945861465.1 Candidatus Kuenenia stuttgartensis | reverse complement strand
TTATCCATTCCCTGTGGGCGGAACTGGCGTTTGCCAAATGCCTCCAAAAGGCCGTTCGGGACGTCAGAATCCGCTTTGTCGATTTCGTCGATCAGAATCACAACGCCGTCGGTGACTTTCCATCCAGGCGGTTCTTCCGGCATGACCTGGCACGACGGCGATTGATCGTCAGAATGAGTACCGGTCAGTTGTTGCTTTGCGGATGCAAAGTTGATTCCCCACCAGACCGGGCCGGGTGTTACGAATTCCCTGACGGCGATTCTGCGTCTCAACTCGTTGGGATCGGGATACAGCGTCTGCGCCACCTGAGCCTCTGCGAGTCGCTGCACGGCGTCGTACGACCACAACAGATCGCGCGCTTCGGTGTTGGAATCCACAGTGAACGGCACAATCGGTCGATTCATTCGCTTTGCTGCCGCATAAGCAAGTTGCGTCTTGCCCACGCCCGGCTCACCGCGAATCAGCAACGGCCGATTCGCGGCACGTGCTGCCTGAACAGCCCACCATTGGGACTCCTCCCACAAGTGGGCCTCACGTTCGCCACTGGGAAATTCACTCAGAATCGTAATCTCGTCAGTCATTTTGTTTCCGTCTGTGGTCATCAATTAACTTGAAGATATCTTCCCGCCGCAAGGCAATGAGGGCGTATTCGCTGTCTGATTCTTGAGGCAACTGCACGAAATAAACTTCCGGAATGAATCCCTTGAGCACATCAATCTCGATTTCACGCCACTCCGTCATTAACACCGCAACGACGGGTCCGGGGTCTTTGCCAGGTTCTTTCCCCTTCTTCAGTTTATCTTTGATCTGAACCAACAGGTAATCGATGCCTTCCGACAGAGCGTTGGCCAAATGATACTGGCGAGCCATTCCGCGGATGAACGCTTGCTGATAATCAGTGTACTTCGAGGAAGTGTTGCGGCCTGGGGAACTGAGAGTGCGATTACTGCCCGCGCCAGTTTCGTCGGAATTGCCGTGCGTCGATAGAATGGCATGGTCTTCGGTCGCGATTAGCCCATGCTTGCGGCGTTGAGAAATACTCTGATTACTGTCCGTTGCGGCTCTACTGTCGAACTTCGCGAGGTTGAATGATGTGGCGAGGTGAATCACGATTAATCTGCGGTCAATCGTGTTGGCCGTAAGCTTCCTGCCCGCAAGCTGCTCATTGATGCGGTCAACCTGTTTTTGTGGTAGAGCCAAGCATGTGGCATAGTCACAAATCTGCCAAATCGCGTCACATTGTTCGTCAGAAAGTTCCTTCTTGAGGACTCCGTTGGATCGTTCTGCGTCGTGTTCCAGATAATTGAGAAGGGTGTCAAGCGGCTCATTCACCTTTAGGGTCTTTTCTACGATTGCATCTGCAGTGAGCGGTGCCGGTGAAGCCGGAGCGACTAACTCCCGAAAGACCTGTAATGCAACCGTGTTCGCATTGAGGTAATCGGTGGCAAATTCATACGTGGAACGTTTCTCGGGAGCCCGAATCAGCTCTCCGCAGACGGTCTGAAGTGTCTGTACGCTGATTCCAATAGCAGTTTCCTTGTTTCGCCAATGGGTGTCCGGTCGAATGACGGCTCTTACCATCGCAACAACGTGTCCCGAGATCGGATCAAATATCGGCGCACCGCTGAACCCACCGGTAATCTCCTGAGAGGTCAGCGTCCAATGTAGTGCACCCGTAACATGCGTGGTGGTACCCTGGATGGTGCCGATGCCAGGCTGCGAGCAATAAGGCGGTATCACGGGAAACCCCCGCGTTCGAACGTGTCGGCCTGCGAGTTTCTCTTCAACAGAAAATCGGGCTGCTGTGACCTCTTTGGGAAGATCGCCCTCCCATGTTAAAATTGCAATATCGTTTTCCGTTTCCGGGCTAAAATGATCTGGATCAATCGCGACGGGCTGCAACGCTGGCAGGTCATCAGAATTCTGACTGCGAGGCACTCCATAGAATTCGATCTTAATTTTCTTCTTCCGGCTCTTCTCACATCCGAGTTCTTCGTCCGTCTCGAGAACCACGTGCGCGCACGTCAGCACTTTTCCAGGAGCAATGACGAACCCCGTCCCGTTGACTTTGCCATTGATCCAGATACTGACAATACATCGCTCGTAATCGTAATCGGTTGTGGACATTCTCTGTTGACTCCAGTCCTGCCAGAATGAACAACGTTAGTGGCTGCGAAATGGGCTAGCCGTAATGCAGTCGTCCCGACTGATCGTATGGATTATCCATGATTCTCGGAAGAGGATCTATGTTTTACGTTTCAAGATCCCCGGATCTCCCTGGCCGTGGATGTCGCCCTTTGCGCCGTTTCTGCTCATCCTGCCATTCCCGACCGCGCCTGAAAAGGTCGCCCAACGCCTGATCATCATCGACCAGGCCCCTGTTTCGGTTATAGACGTGGTTCTTGTAGATGAGTTCAACAAGATCCATGACGGGCCTTCCCTTCCAACTCGCGTCGTCGTCCTCCGGGCCAGCCAGTGACTGGCGAATCGAAAGATACATGAGCCACCCCGCGTCATCTTTCACGTCGGCGTGCATTGTCTTGTACTGCTCCGGGATCTTGGTATGGGTTGGCCAGAACTTCAACGTACCGTTTTCAGTGAATGCCAGTAACGTTTTTGCTCTCTGACTGTTAATCAGCATTTCGCTTGCCGCATTCACATCGTGGCACACTCCCAACAGCCAGTCTCCGCGAGTGAAGTTCCGCCTTTCACCGGACATGGGATCAGGAGGAACCGACACGCCAGCGGTCAGATAATTTCCTTTCTCCCAATAGTCGTAGTCAAGGTCCTCCAGGCGGTTGATCGCGTCTTCAATGCCATTGCACGGACTGGCCAGAGGATTGTCTCGTTCGCCTGGCCCCTTCCTGTCGGACTTTCTGAATGGCGCTGAAACTGCCCAGCACGCGGCTGGCAACCTGGCCATGACCAACTCCATTCCGGGTTCGATCAACGTGTCCTTAGTTCCCACCTGAACCTCCACTCGCCACCACCGCGCCAAACCCATGACGTCCCTGTCCGACTCATGCTTTTGATAGGGGACGCTTTTTTCAACGACACCCCACGTCGCGTCAATTTCTTTTTGAAAAACGAGTTCGCCATCGGGTGAGGAAGGCCCCGTGAGCATCATCGTTGCGTCAAATCGCCCTGGGACCCGCCCAATCGGACGTGTTGGCGAAAAGTCGAGTTCCGGAAAACTGTCGATGTGAAGTATCGCCATGGGAACCTCTCCTGGGGCATTAGCCAAATTTGAAACCGACGCCCTTAGGACCGGCGCAGAAATAACTGTCGTCTTTTGGACGTGGGGCACGTTTATAACGTGCCCGGCACGATGGAATCGTGCCCCACTTATTTCTGTCTCAGTCCTTAGTGTATCGCCCCTTGTCGCCAACGCAACCACCGCGTATCTGGCAGGGGAACCTCAATCTGCATCGAGTAGCGTAACCAGGTCCGCAGGATTTTCGATCTTGGTAAGGCAGGAGCTTTGATCCTGTTTGATTCCTTAGACGTCTTCAGCGCTCCATTGTCAGGGGGGCACTTTCTTTTTTTCGAACGACCACCGCAAATTCGTGCTCGCAATACAGGTGGTGAGCCGCATCTGTCCAGAGGGGCCGCACGCCACTTAGAAGCCCTCCCTTTGACGCGGACAGGATTTCCCAAAGTTCAGCATTTTTGGGGGCCGGGAAGACCGCAGTGCTGAGGGCCAACGCAATCAGCGTCGGTAAGTTTTGGGCTTCTGTGTGGGTTCCGCCGATGTGCCTTCGTCGGCCCTCATTTTTTCCCAAAGGAAGATTGGCGAGCAATGGCTCATCTTCAAGGACGGCTTTTATTCTCACACAAGAAGTGGGCCTGATTTTTTTTCGGGGGGAATCTGCAGGGATGGATGCGAAGGCAAAAAGTCGCCTCCGCCGGTCCGACGCACTTCGCGCTGGACTGCAAAAATCCAATTGCAAAGGGTTTGCTATGTTAGAATCTCAATTGAAGCCATTTGTTGTCGATGAGACCGACCGTCAACGCGCAGTAAAGGAGTTAATGGGCCTGCGACCCAAGTTCGGAAACGTGGAAGAACTTTGTGGGCCATCGGCGAACATCGCCCACATGTATTTGCCGCCGCATGTACTGCAGTCATTGCACTCGATTGCCGATCCGGACGGTCGTGTTGTCCAGGTGATAGAAAACATGCCCATGGATATTGTGCTGCCATGTCCACCTACTGATGGTAAACGTCCGTCGGCCAAATCGACATATGTCAGCGAGTCGGCACTGATCGGCCCCACGATTGCTGCAGGGTTTGATTTGATGACGTTCGCCCAGGAAAAGAATGGTGCCATCCCACAGGAGGTTGCACCCGTTTTCGGTCTGGAAAACTCCAACTCAAGTGCGAGCCGAGAGGATTTCGGTGCGCATGCTGACAATCCGATCCTGGACGAAAAAGTTCGTGTGCTCATCGCGTTAATCGGCTTGGTAAACGAGTGTGAGACGGAGACCTACTTCGCGTCGTTGGAAGACACTCTGTCGGCACTGCCATCAAAAACCGTCGATCTCCTTTTTCAGAGGCTTTATAAGGTGAGGTATCCAGAGAGTTTTCAGATGGGTGACGATTTCACCAAGACCCAACCGGTCCTATACAAAGCGCCGGACGGGGCAACGGAAGTAAAGTTTGCCGCCTGGAACAATGTCGGCATCAATCGGGAGGCCGAGGATGCACTCACGGCACTCCGCAACGTCCTGCCAATGCTGCTCCGCCCCATCGTGTTAAAGAAAGGGACGTTTGTGCTTTTCAGTAACACACGATGCTTTCATTCCAGGGGGCGAATTGAAGGACAACGCTGGGCTCAGCGGATCTATTGCTGCAAGCCAGACACTCTGGCAACTCTGCAGCATGCAACGGGGGCAGGGCCTGGAAAACGAGTGTTCGACGCCCGTCAGCTTGTGAACCTGTAATCAGTGAATTGAATTGCATGGGGCCGTCGCAAGGCGGCCTCATGCTGCATTTCTTTCAAATTTTCTGTGAACATTGCAGATTCCCCCCGTATTGCTTCAAGGAGTTTTTGATGAGCCAGATTACCACAGACATCTGCCGCGCCTTCGAAGAACTGGGCTGCCCCTATCAGAAGATTAAGCATGCCGCGTCGCATACGAGCGAGCAGAGCGCTCAGGCCCGAGTAGCTGGGGGCGGACCACTGGTCATCGGAGCCAAAGCGTTGCTGTTGAAGGCGACCGTCCGTGGAGACGCACAATTTCACTTGTTTGTTTTGCCTGGGCCGTCAAGGCTTGCTTCGTCGGTGTTGAATGAACACTTCCCCGATTGGAAGCGGTCCCGGTTCGCAAACGCAGCGGAATTGGCGGAACGAGCCCGAGGAGTCCTGCCCGGTGCAGTCCCACCTTTCGGGAAACCGATCTTTCCGCTGATCGATCGCCTGCACTTTGACTCGGAGCTGGTCGAAATCAATGACCTGATAGGATTCAACGCGGGAGACCACTGTGTCAGCTTGATTGTCCAAGTCCGCGATCTCATCGACGTGGCGAAACCCGACGATGTTTTTCGATTTAGTGACCCGGTCGAATAGCCCACGAATGACTTTCGCGCCTCGAATCAGGTTTGTAAGGTCACGAGAAAGTGCGGAACCGCAAAAATGCGCTCTGCCCCGACTCTTCTTAAAAGTCGTTTCTGAATAAAGTCACATTTCAAGCAGGACAGTTCAATTCCGAACTCGGTCGGAGCTCGTAATTCTCGGCTGTCGCGCGACTTAACTTCGAAATCTCCGCAGGCCGCAGGTCGTTTCCATGGCCCGCCGAAGTGCCTGCCTCATGCGTGCGGTGATCTAAAACTGCCGTGGAAAAGTTGGTCGCGTTATGCGTGAGGAATCTCAGTTGGCGGAGCGACTGAGCTACGGAGGCGACGTTAGGTGCGGCGGCGGGCTGTTGCCGGATGGGTCGCGGCCCAGGGCGAGGGACAAACGGAGATGATTCGCCGACCGGCAGAATTGGCGTGCCGAGCCCTTCATCCTCGCAGCCGATCCGCCAGATAATGAGCCTGCCAGAGTGCAAGCGCACTTTTTCGTGTCGCGATTCTGATCATGGATCGACAGATTTCCCTGCAAAGTGGCCAGCACATTGAATGGCGGCAGCTTGTATCAGCTGCAGTGCGTTAGCACCCGGTTTTCCACGAACTTCTGAGTGAACCGGACTCATTTTCGGGTCGCGCGGAGTATAGCAGGCAGGTTGTTCAATGCGATGCTGCCCTTCAATTGGCGGTAAGGACTGTCAGCGGTAACATAGCGGTCGTTTTGGGCGTTCACTCACACAGCCACGTCACGACAGCAAAGCGGTGAATGATTGGGAATCGCACGCTGGCTGGATTCCCCGTTTGTCCGACTGTCGAATCGAAAGTAATTTGGACATTCTTGTCCGACCGCGTTTTGACGGGCAAGAATGCCCATCGTACGCCAAAATCAACCATTGACAAAGCCCCCGTTGTTCTTTGAGCACATTCTGATACCTGAAAAAAGGTGAGACTCATGACTTCCAGACGAGACATGCTCATGGCATTGGCAAGTAGTCCGATGGCACCGTTTGCTGCCAACTGGGGCAATCCACGGGTTCCGGTCGATGAAACCAGGAAAGCGATCGCAACAGAACGGAACGCTGAGACCGAATTCAACATGGTCGGTCCCTATGGGAACTGGCTCGCGAACCAGGTGCTCGGCGATCAGCCTGGCAAGCTCTCATTGAGATCAGGGCAATGGCAAGACCTCGATGCCTGGAGAACTGCCGCCAGAAAGCGAGCTTGGGAGTGCATTGCTCCGGTGGATCTCGGGAAGTCGCCGGAGGTTCGTGTCGACTCGCAGCACGACTATGACGGGCTGCAGATTGAACATCTGTCATGGCAGTTGCCCTGCGGCCCGAGGTCCGAGGCCGTCCTGCTGCGACCGGTCAACGCCACCGGACCGCTCCCCGGAATCCTGGGTCTGCATGACCATGGAGGCAATAAGTTTCTGGGCTGGCGCAAGATCGTCCGGACTGACGATTCACCGTGGGACGTGCAGCGACTTCACCAGGAAGAGAGTTACGATGGCCTGGCCTGGGCGAATCAGGTCGCGAAGCGGGGCTATGTCGTGCTTGTACACGACACGTTTCCGTTTGGCAGTCGCCGCGTGCGAGTGGCCGACGTTCCCGCAAATATCCGCGGGGGCGGAGTGGACCCGGATCCTCATGACATCGACGGCATCAACAAGTACAACCGCTTTGCCAGCTCTCATGAGCACATCATGGAGAAGTCGCTGCTCAGTGCTGGAACCACCTGGCCGGGTGTTTACCTTGTGGAGGATCAGCGGGCGCTTGACGTGCTTTGCAGCCGGCCCGAAGTCGATGCCAGCCGCGTCGGGTGCGCGGGGCTCTCGGGAGGCGGCATGCGAACTGTCTTTCTCGGCGGACTCGACGACCGCATTCGCTGTGCAGTGGCCGTCGGATTCATGACCACCTGGCGGGACTTTCTGCTGCACAAGTGCTTTACTCACACGTGGATGACTTACGTTCCATTGTTGCCGCAGGATTTGGACTTCCCTGAGATTCTCGGCCTGCGAGCCCCGGCGGCCACCATGGTGCAAAGCTGCACGGAAGATGCACTGTATACACTCAGCGAAATGCAACGCGCCGACACGATGCTCCAGGATGTGTTCGACAGGGCAGGAGCGAAGGAACTGTATCGCGGAATATTTTACCCCGGCGGACACAAGTTTGATCGACCGATGCAGGAGGACGCATTCACCTGGTTCGACAGGCACCTGAAACAGGCGAATTGACGCGACTTACCTGGGTAGACGGCCAAACGAGTCCAGCCGGATTCTGCTTCAGTCACTCGGGCCTGAGGGAATGTCAGCGTTAGGACCGCTCGAGAAATAACTGTCTCTTTTTATACCCCTCACCCTGCCCTCTCCCCTTCGAGGGGAGAGGAGGATGCGGTCAATTATTTCTCGAACGGTCCTTAAACGCACCGTGCAACAGTCGTCGTCAGGCTCCTGCATTCCGACGGCTCGCGAACCGTAGATGCCAATGTCCGCGATCAGTTCCGGCTCTTTCGAGAGCCCCGACTCGCGGGCGAACTTGATCCAAAGTCCACGGGAATATTGCTGCTGAAGCCACTGCCAAAGTGGTTCCACCGGCCAGACCTCGCTGGGTGGCCACAGTACATCGGCGATGCTCGACGACGCTCTCTTTAGACGCTTTGACGACGTGATTCGATATGGTCGTCCGGATTCCGAGCAATCTGCCGCTCTCATTCGCAATCGGCTGCGAGTTTTCCTGGGTGCTCGTCCTGCATGGCAGAAGATCGGTTCAACGACAAATGAAGTGCGCGGGGATTTTCTGAGGCATTTCTCCGATGTCCAATGGTGGCATTCGGGAGTGGTTTCGGATGGAATCCAGCGTCAGGGAAAACGGATGCAGGACCTTTATTCCTGACGCCCGGGCACGGCCACACCAGTCTTTCAGAAAGGTGCTGGCAGCAGCCTTGTCTTGGCTGTTGCCACATCTGAGCAAGGTCTTCTTTAAGGTAGTAGGCAATCGCCAGCGATTGATTCAGTCCCAGAGCGTCCATCAGTCGTTGGCGTTCATTCTTCGATTCATTGAGGTCCCCCTGGAATTTCAACAGCAGCCAGCGAAGACCCTTCAAGACTTTCCTGCCCATCTCATCGGCTTGCCACACTGAGGACACCGGTAACACGAAGCCGGAGCGGCCATCCGCAAATGAAATACTCCGTTCTTTCGCCAACACTTTTGATG
>CAMAVB010000309.1 GCA_945861465.1 Candidatus Kuenenia stuttgartensis | reverse complement strand
TCCATCACCGGCTTTGAGCCTGCTCGCGGATTCCAATGGACTACAAATTCAGTTGTCGCACCCAGGCTGGCTTTGGCAACCGTCTTGCCTTCAACTGCCAAACCATCGACTGGAAGCAAGACCTGCAGCGGAGTGATACGAATGGTCTGGTCAGGTTCAGGAATCGTCACGACCAGTTCACTGATGCCTGTCGGAGGACACTGAATCGCAAACGATCGATCTTCCGGCGACGTCAGCACGGTCGCCAGCAATTCCAGAGTCACGGTCTTTTGCCCGGCACCTTTCACCAGAAGTTCGTACTGACCTTGTCCGATTCCCCTGAGCAACACTGACGCATCTGCCGGATCCACTTTGCCAATTGAGGCCGCTCCGAATGTAATCGGCAAAATCGCCCAGCCATCTTCTTTCAGCACGTTGAGTTTTAATTCCACGCTGACGCGTGCCAGATCTTTTTCAATAGTTGCCGACCATGACGACGACGTGATGACGGCATCCTGATTCCCTGTCGTTTCCGGCACTGCCGCCAGTGCGCGTTTCATCAGGTCGAGGTACTCCGCATAGGGCAGGACGACCGACGCATCCTGATTGTCGAACACCTTTTGAAGTTCTTTGAACGGCACATAAATCAGCCGATCCCACCTCTCCGACAGCGAAGGCGGTGCGGCTTTCTGCGCCTCGTCGGGTGTCAATGCCGCCGTTTCAGCTGCGGGCTCCGTGGTTTCCTGCCCGATCAATCGCGACTGGTTCATCGCAGATATTGTGATCAGCATGAAAAAAATGCTGGGACCGTAAGAAAATCGTTTCATAACCAGTGACCTTTTGATGCCTTAATCACGGCAGATCCGAACGCTCTGCCCTGCATGACGCTATAATTCCCGAAATCGTCACCATCGCCAAGTGGTAGTTTACGCAAATTGCGCCGAATTTACATTCTATCCGGTGCAAATCGGTCTGCACTTCCGCCTGCAACGCCCAAGTCTGGCTCAGTAACCCAGAGATACAGACTTTCTTCCTGTGCAAAAGCAAACCCCGCATGGACGTTCCCCCCGATCGATTTGTTCGCGAAATCCTGCCCAACCTGTTTATACGGACGACCGTGTCAGTAGAATGGGAAACAATTTACACGACACAGGCGATTCGTTAACGTCACTTTCACTCGCAAGTTTCATGGCCTGAATCGATCAAGGAGTCACCTGCAATGCCGTCACCGTTCCCTGGCATGGATCCTTTCCTGGAGACACAGGAATGGGAGGATTTCCACACACGTCTTATGACAGCCTTCTCCGATCGACTCAGTCCCACTGTGGAACCGGACTACCTCATTCGCGTTGAACGGCGCGTCTATGTAGAACGGGTTGGCGAAGAGCCGGAGACAATGCGGCGAGCGGATATTGCTGTGATTGCGGTTGATTCGGGCCCGGCCACGGGAATCCTGTCGCAGACGCCGGGCACAATTGCAGTCGAATGTGATCTCCCCATGCCGATCGAACGCTTTGAAACATATTTGGTCGTCCGTGAGCGTGAAACGATGGCGGTCGTTACCGTGATCGAACTGCTTTCACCCTCGAACAAGCGACGCGGCGGTGACGGACGACGAGAGTATCTGACAAAACGACGCGAGTTCCTGGCGAGCAAATCGCACCTCGTCGAACTCGATCTCTTGCGGGGCGGCGTGCGATTACCAATGTCAGGATCTCTGCCTCCTGGCGACTTTTACGCGATCGTCAGTCGAGCGAATCGTCGACCACGCTGTGAAGTCTACGCATGGACGCTTCGCGACAAACTGCCGCCGATTCCGATCCCACTCAAGCGCGGCGACGCCGACGCTGTCGTCCCGTTGCAGGAAGTTTTTGACACGGTTTATCAGCGCGCCCGTTACGATCTGTCAGTCAAGTACGATGCACCGCTGGAACCGCCATTGAGCGATGTCGAGTTGCAGTGGGTGAAGGAATTGACAGGCCGCGTTAAGATATCGTAGAGATCTGTCATTCGTGTTTTGAGGTGTGCCACTGGCTCTGCCAGTGCTTCCTGTAAATGTGCAAATGGGGCACCGGCAAAGCCAGTGGCACACAACCCATCAATCCATTGTTCCCCACGATTCCAGGGCTACGGCACTTGGAAAGAGCCTGCTACTTTCGAAAGGGAGTAACACCGGGCTCACGCACGACCGCTCTTCTGATCAGTCTCTCGAGTACTCCGGCATGGTTCGGGTTCGGAAACACGGCGGCGATTTCTAATGCTCGCACGTTCAGACATCCGGTCGGCAGCTTCACAAGATCCTTGAGCGTGGTCACAATCATAGCCTCGTTGGATGCTTTTGCCTGCTGCTGTACCCGATTCAGATCATCGCTGGAATAGTGATGATGGTCAGGAAACCATGATGTTCCAGCCACACGCATGCCGGCCCGGATGACCGTGCCCTGGAATGCATCCGGGTTCCCGATTCCCGCCATCAGGTACACGGGCCGAGTCACCTCATCGCTAAGCGACATCCTCGTTCCGTCGGGATTCCGCAGGAACGTCGGCTGGAAATCGATATGCAGGATGTGCCCCACAAGTTGTGGGGCAGCGTCGATGATTGCGCGTTCAATTTCCGCGAGCACCTGTGCTCCGACAAGATTGGCCCGTGTGATCATCACGATGTCGGCGCGTTGCAATGATGATAAAGGTTCTCGCAGCAGGCCGCGTGGCAGAAGATTTCCGTATCCGAACGGGTTGGTCGCGTCGATCAGGACGATATCCAGATCCCGCTGCAGCCGTCGATGTTGAAAACCATCGTCCATCACGATGGCATCCACGCATTTAGAGCTAGTCAAAGAATTCGCTGCCGCGACACGATCAGGGTCCTGTGCGTGCGGAACATTCGGACACAGCAGATTCAGCACCAGTTTTTCGTCATTCGCCCCGCCATCAACCGAGCCATATCCGCGACTCACGACCCCCGGCCGCAGACCGGATTCCTGCAGCAAATGACAAACCATTGCCACGAGCGGCGTCTTGCCTGTGCCGCCTGTCGTCAGATTTCCTACACTGATGACCGGCACCGCAGCCCCCTGAATTGACTTCCAACCTCGCTGATAGAGTTCATTACGAATACGAATCGCCAGCCCATAACCCAGTGATGCGACTCCCAGTGCCAGACGCAGACCGGACGCTACGAAGCCATCTGCATGGCCACTCACCAGATTTCGAAACCCCGATTTATTCACGCATGTACATCCCAGGTCTTGTCTTAGGCGAGCGTCAGGATAGAACTTACCATCCGCAATTTGTACGACGGACTTCCAGTCCGTCGAGTAGCACCATGCGGCGGACTGGAAGTCCGTCGTACCGGTAAATTCATTTCTGCCGCTCGCCTTAGAGGCTATCCGAGAACTGGATAGTCGTTGTTCGCTCCGCGAACGATCGCATTTCAAACGCTGCCAATTATGGCATTTCTCATATCAAGACGTTGGTTCTCGGAGCGAACCACGACTTTTCGGATAGCCTCTTACGACTTGACACGGCACTAGTCATACCAGACCAGAGCCAACTTCAGCAAACGAATCGGGCGTCGTTTTGAGCCTTCCTCATGCCTCGATTTCTCTTTCCTGATCCACAAATTCAGGCCCGGGATGCTCGTTTCCGGGGTGTTGGGACGATTCCACTTGCATCCGGAATGCGGAGTTTGAGACACTGCTGCATCCTGGAACAGCGGATGACGCCTCGTCGGAGTGCCCCTCGAATCGTTATTCACCGACGTGAGACTTCTGGAAGGTAATGGATTTATGTTTCAATTAAACGGTCTGGCAGTCGCATTGTCTGTGGCTGCCGTTTCGTGGATTTGCACTCCGATCGCAAATGCTCAGGGTCTGATCTTTCATTTGCCGGAAGACGGCAAAGCCGTTGAATACGAAGGCACACTGAAGCAGGCCACTGGGCCGGACGATCAGGAACCACTCACTTGGACGTGTGAATTGAGCATCAAGTCCGTCGGGCGCGAAGAGGCCGAGTTTGAGGGGAAAGTTCAACCCTGCCGTTGGATTGAGATAAAAACGTTGACCGGCACAGCCGGAGCAGCAGGGATCGACCCCGGTCCGGTGGGCGCGAGAATCTACAAAGTCCTGGTTCCGGAAAGCAAGATCATCGCCGAACATGTCGATGCTGATGACATCCCCAATGACATGCTGCCGATCGTCCGCGGCTTTCGGCGGCTTGGAGAAGAAGCCGTCAAGGAAATCAAAGCACCGACACTGCGTGTCTATCCCACAATTTCTTTGCTCACCAATTACGTCAGCCCGGAAGTCATCGCCACGAATGACGTTCCAGAGGTCATCCTGCAGGGGCTGCAGATCACGGCCAAACGGATGAAGGGCAAACTGGTGATGGAACGTGCGGAAAGTAAATCGACCAACGAAGGCGAATTCTGGGTTTCCACGGATGTGCCGTTCGGTCTGGCGCGATGGATCGTTTCGGTGACTCGTGAAGAAAAAGAATCAACGGCTCCGCGATCAGAATTCCATGTGGTCAATGTGGTCAGTGTGGACATGAAGCTGAAACGAATTCGGGAAAACGTCGAAAGCGAGCTTGTCACGAATTGATGGCGGATTTAATTCAATTCGCCTCCCCTGAATCGAACACCCCGTTTCCGAACATTGTGCTCCTTCGGGACAATCGTCCATGTGCGGCCATCGGATACCTGCCGGAATCAACCGGAACCCTTGTGGTTGCCAAGCCCGTTGTGTTTCCTGATGCGTCAGGTGAAGTTCATCGCGCACTTTGTGTTCAGTTGCTGGAGTACGTCAAACGCCACGCAGTTTCTGAGGGCATGCAACGCCTGCACCTCCTGCTCCCGGCGTCTGACGGCGACACGGGTTTTGTACGATTGCTGCTGGAACTCGGCTTTGTGCAGGCGACTCACATTGTTCAATGGGACTTGTCAATGATCGTGAGTCCTCCATGTTCGCCGCCGGATCGAAGCACACTTCAGCTTATCGATTTTGACGCGAACGCTGCAGTTGGATGTGAAATCCGGTTTGCGATCGATGCAATTCTGGAGTGCAGCGAAGACCTCACGAACCAGCCGCCGCCGACAGCCGCAGAGTTGCTCAGGCAGTGGCAGCGTCTGCACGCCAGCGTGTTTGTGTATCGCGTGGAACAGGAAATCGCGGGTCTCATGTCCTGTGCGACGAATCGCATAAACCCCGCCGACGCAGCTGCGACGTCAACCATGTTGGCGTCCGAAGTGAATGTCTGGATCGAATACATCGGCGTCTTACCTGCGTTCCGGCGAAAGCAGATTGCATCCCGGATGATCAGTCTCATCCCGACGCAATTGAGTTCGGTCTGCGATGCACACAACCCGCAGGCGCTGCGAGTCACCGCCTATTCGGATGCTGCAAATACGCCGGCGAATCGTCTCTACGAGCGTTGCGGATTCGTGCAGACAACCGGACATCATTTGTGGTGCTGCGATGTGGCGAAAACCAATGACGATGCGGGTGAGTAAAGCAGCGAACCATTTTCTCAGCGTATGTCAAGCAGACAATGCCTTATTTGGGGGCATCGGAAAATCAAAAAAATACCTGAGCCATTGAATGGGTGAAATGGTTTACAGCAGCCGTCGATCGGTGCACACTACTGAGGTCTGGCTCTATTACCTGGATTCCATCGATGGAAACAGCGTTACGAACATGGATGTATTTCTTGAAGACGACCCGGCATTGCCGTGTTTACCGCTTGTGTCCCGCATCTCGGTCGCATACCCGCTGCAGTCTGATTCTGCGGACGGTTTGATTCGAGAAGCCGAGCAGCTCCATCAGCGAGGCATTCGATATGTCTACGTGCGGCGGCAGCAGATTCTGTTTATCGGCGAACACGTGATCCATGATATTCTGGCCGATGCCGGGATCACGGTGAGCTGTCTCGGTTTTGCTGGCGGATTCACCGGATCACTTGGCATGTCTTACGAAGCCGCCACGCGCGACGCGCGACGATCCATTGATCTGGCGGCTGACCTTGGAGCAAGGTCGGTTGTGATTGTTCCCGGAGAACAGGGACTGCATACATACAGTCATGCCGAAAAGACGATTCGGCTGGGTTTGCGCGATGTCGCTCTTTATGCCAGCCAGCGAAATGTGCGGATCTTGATTCCAACCGCTACGGTACTCGTCAGCTCCAGCGACTGCTTTCGGCCAAGACAATGTCCGTTGAGCTGGCTGGACGGCATGGGGAATCCACTTATTCGGCCATTGATTGTCGTGCGCGGCAGGAGTTTTGCCTGTCGTTTGCCAGCAGGATGGAGAGAAAGCCTGGCCACAGGCGGCAGTTTGCGACTCTGCCATCGTTGCGAATGCTACGGCGAAAACGCTCAATTGGTCGCCCGCGTGCTGACCTTCATCTCCCGCAACCATGGTGGGAACGGATTTGACAAGCTGCTGCACGACACGTAGCCACTTAACGACCACGTCCCCGAAGGCTCGTGCCAAACCAGCCCTTCATCAGCCATTCGCCCAAAACCGTGACAACACCTAGCGCGATCGTCCCCATCAGCGTCGCTACCACAACGACTGCGCAAAGCTCCGACATGTTGAACGACGCGACTTTTCCCTGGATCAGGGATCCGAGCCCCGTCGGCCCCGCGCTGAGGAAGAATTCGCCGACGATCGCACCGACGATCGCCGAACCGCTCGCAATCTGAATTCCCGAAATCAAATACGGCAACGCGGAGGGCAATCTGAGTTTGATCAGCAGCTGCCGTCGTGTCGCGCGATTCAGGCGAAACAGATCCACTAGATCAGGATCAATCTGCAGCAGTCCCGTCGTCGTATTCGTGATGATCGGAAACAGACTAATGATGCACGACACCAGCACGATACTTTGAAAGCCGCGCCCCAACGTCAGAATCACGATCTGGGCAATAGCAATGATGGGAATCGTCTGCAGCAGGACGGCGTAGGGATAAAGGGCTCGGCGCACGATGGACGACTGCGAAAATACGAACGCCGTCGTCGTTCCGATCAGGATACTCAAAGACAGCCCCGCGAGGGCCGCAGCCGCCGTGAGCAAAGTCGCCTGACACAAGTCACTCCGCATCTGCCATCCGGCTTCAAGTACCGCCATGGGCCCTGGAAACAATCCGGCATTCAGACCACGCACCTGCACCAGAAACGTGACCAATCCCTGCCACAGTCCTGACATCAACAGCAGTACCGCGACCGGCATCAGCCAACTCGAAACGGAAAAGTTGCTCGAACCGGGCTTGTGAGAAGTCATTTGGATCCATTTGTGGTCTGGTTTGATTCGAACTAGTTGTCTCGAAGCTCGAAATTATGACACGGCTGAATCTGACAAAGCAAGTGAGTCACGCGTACGGCATAATTAGGGACGCAATTTCTCGTAGGGTGTGACAAGCGAAGCGCAGGCACACCAGTTTTCGCGTGCATCATTTCAGACAGATCGGTTCCGGTGCAAGCCCGCAGCCACATGGCGGTGTTTTATGTAAGCCCATCGGTGTGCCGGCGCTCGCATCCGCTCGCTGGTCACACCCTACGTTATTCACCCCATTCCGGTTCATCCCAGCCAGGGACGGGGTTGACTCCGCCCCAGTCCAGATCGTATTCGCCTTCAGCGACGAACCGATGGAAGGACGACCATTCCCAGTCGCGGACTCTTCGGACCAGATTATGCTTTCGCGGATTCCAGTGACAGTAATCAGCGCAGCGTTTCAGGTCATCTTCATCGCGCACAGTGTGTTCCCAGTAACGCTTCTGCCAGATGCCACGCAGGCGGTGTTTCGTTCGAGATTCGGATTGCGGAAGCTCGATACCGCCGGATTCGAGCCAGCGACGCGAGAATTCTTCTTTGATTCGAGTCCATCGAAGCGGATAACGGGAATCCCCGGACGGCAGCGACCAGATCGTGTGCCAGTGATCAGGAAGCAGGACGATTGCAACAATCTCAAAAGGATGATCATCTTTGACCTTGCGAATGGCCTCCCGCAGACATTTTCGACCGAGTTCTGTGGTCAGGATCGGTCGTCGCTGATAAGTCACACAGGTGAAGAAGTACGTTCCGCCGGGCACAAAGTTGCGTCGATAATTTGGCACGTTCTCAATCCTCCAGTCCAATTTTCGTAGGGTGTGACAAGCGCAGCGCAGGCACACCAGTCTTCGCGTGCATTATTCGATGTCGGCCGAGGTCCGTGCAAGCGATTGGCATCCGCGCAGGCGACCCGCCACGATGCGGTGTTTCGCGTGCGGGCGTCCATCGGTGTGCCTGCGCTCGCATCCGCTCGCTGGTCACACCCTACGAATCGGACGTTCCCAAAATCGTAGGGTGTGACAAGCGAAGCGCAGGCACACCATTTTTTTGCATGCACATTTCACGCCGTCCACCCGCAGTGCCAGCCCGTGGCTGCATGGCGGTGTTTCATGTGAGTGCGCCCCTCGGTGGGCCGGCGCTCGCATCCGCTCGCTGGTCCCACCCTACGAATCGGACGTTCCCAAAGTCGTAGGGTGTGACAAGCGAAGCGCAGGCACACCATTTTTTGTATCCACATTTCACGCCGTCCAGCCGCAGTGCAAGCCCGCGGCCGCATGGCGGTGTTTCATTTGAGTGCGCCCCTCGGTGGGCCGGCGCTCGCATTCGCTCGCTGGTCCCACCCTACGAATCGGGCGTTCCCAAAATCGTAGGGTGTGACAAGCGAAGCGCAGGCACACCATTTTTTGTATCCACATTTCACGCCGTCCAGCCGCAGTGCCAGCCCGTGGCTGCATGGCGGTGTTTCATGTGAGTGCGCCCCTC
>CAMAVB010000308.1 GCA_945861465.1 Candidatus Kuenenia stuttgartensis | reverse complement strand
TGACCGATTCGCAGTTGGGACGATTTCGCCGCACGGGCGTGATCGCGGTGATGGTCGTCGATGATCCTGACCGCGCGGTCAGCCTTGCAAAAGCGCTGCTTGACGGTGGTGTGGACATTATGGAGCTGACTTTGCGAACACCGCAGGCTTTGGATTGTCTGTCCGCCATCGTGAAGCAGGTTCCGGAAATGCTCGCCGGGGCTGGCACAATTCTGTTTCCGGAACAGGTTGATCAGGTTGTTAACGCAGGAGCCGCATTTGGTGTGGCTCCCGGCACAAATCCAGTGGTTATTCGGCGAGCCGATCAGCTCAACCTGCCATTCGCCCCCGGTGTCGCTACTCCGACAGATATCGATGTGGCCGTTCAGGCGGGTTGTCGGCTGCTGAAGTTTTTCCCTGCTGAACACAGCGGTGGTCTGAACATGCTCGCCAGTATCAAAGCCCCGTATGCGCATCTTGGGTTACAGTACATTCCCCTGGGCGGCATTACTTCAGGCAATCTGTCGGCCTGGCTAACCGATCACGATGTGCTGGCTGTGGGTGGCTCATGGCTGGCGAAGAAGGAAGCGATTGAATCATCGCGCTGGAATGAGATTACGCAGAACTCTCGCGAAGCTCGTGAAATCGTAAGACTGGTTCGTGGAGCGTAACGACTATTCGGGGGGGGGCTGAATTTGGAGGCCGAACCAGGCGGAGCGCCGTTCCGGCAGGTCGGCCAATTGCCGGAACTGCGCTGCGCTTCGCTTGGTCCGGCCTGCCACAAAATCGAGTCTTGACAGCGCAAAGCACTAGTGCTCTGTCAATCGTGTATTGATGTGTGCCACTGGCTTTGCCAGTGCTTCCTGGAAATGCAGGGCACTGGCAGAGCCAGTGGCACACAACCCATCAATCCATTGCTGACGGAGCACTAGGGCGACGGTTCACCGGAATCCTGTGGATACACAATCAGTCTATCATGGCACAACAGGATCAAATCCATCCTGCCGTCGGAGGTCACATCCGCTACAATTCCCTCGCGTGGTTCAGTGCCACGATCTTCATCGGTCGAGACTAATCGCTTTTCTTCGAAGACGCGAAAATGTGTGGCTTCCTTAAGTCCCGTTTCACGATCAAATTTCAGAATTTCGACGCCATCGATACTGGTGTCGATCACAGAAAGATCCACTTGTCCATCGCCATTGATGTCACCCACGATGACGTCGGCAGGATAGGAGGTTTCACGGTCTGATTCAAAGGTCGCCAGCTCCTCCATCTCAGAGTCAGACTGGCCTGAATAGAGCACTGAAAAATGTTGGGCACCTACGAGCAGCAAATCACTGCGACCGTCTCCGTTGAGATCAGCGACCAACGTCGAACTGAACTGCATCGCCCCCAGATCGATTTCTTTCCAAGGTCGGTAAACGCCTTCCTGTTGTCGCAGGATTCGGAGTTTTTGCACACCCGTATCGACCAGCACGATTTCATCGCCGGGTTGCTGATCAAGATCAAGGACTGCGACACCTTCGAGACTGGCGGTCGTTTCGCCGGCGTTGAACTGGTCCTGGACCTTCCATCCATCAGCAGTGAACGACAACGAACGAGCGAACGAATCGCGGGCCACCAGCAGCCGATCGCCACTGACAAAAGTTCTGCCTGCCGACGACACGCCCAGATCAAGGCGGGATTTCTCCTGAGCGACTTCCAGCGATCCATTTTCCTTGTGCAGCAGCACTTGCACGCCTGCTTTCGACGTCCCGGTTGGCACAGACAGGATATCGGTTCTGCCATCACTGTTGACGTCCATCCGAACCAATCTGACACCTCGGCTGCCTACCGCGCCGACCAGTTCGATTTTCTGATCGTCTTTCACAGGCTGCCATTCGCCAGTTTCGCTGCGAACCAAACGCTGAAACGCTAATTTCATGCTGGAGCCCGAGCCACTGGTCATCGCCACCACAATCTGAACGGTCTCACCCGACCGGAGAACATCTAACGCCGCCAGTTCACTGCCTTCGGGCTTCTTCAGAATTGTCTCAGGAAATGAAATCCGACCGTTTTCAAAATGACTCGTCGCGACGACGCCTTCTTTGCCGCTGAGCAGGACCAGATCCAGGACCCCGTCGGCATTCAGATCGGCAGTCGCAACATCTGTCACACCCAGCAGGCCAGGAAAAGTTTCTGCCATTCCCAATCCATCGATTCCGTTCTGTCGATACAACAGCAACTGAGCCTGTTCAGAATCTGTGACGACGACATCGAGCAATTTATCGCCGTCAACATCTCCGATCGAGACGCCTCGATCCCGATTGGCACCGGACGGACCGATTCCGTACTGCAACAATCGCGTCGGGACGGTGCCGTCTTTGAGTGTGGCGGGTTGCAGCGATGAGATCTGCACACGGCCCGTGCGGGAATCGATCGTCACAACCTCTTGCCCCGGCTTCTGATCAACGTTGGCCAGGGTGACCGATCTGGGCTGTTGCAGGCCGAATCTCATTTCAGGTCCCATCCGACTGTCGTTGGTTTGCAGTCGAGCACACAGGCCGCGGGTCGATCCTTCGTTGGCCAGAAAACAGATATCGTTGCGACCGTCCCCGTTCAGATCCGCGATCTGCACCATCGACAATTGCGGCGACGTATTGATCAGAGATTTCGGCGTCTGCATTTCGCCCTGATCGTTCTGAAATACGACGTAAGTGACGTCTTTGCCGAGTACCACGATATCGTCGTGGCGATCGGAATTCAGGTCACCCGCTGCGATCATCCAGGCAACTGGCTCAATTCCGGGAAGCCGCGTGGTCCATTTCTCTGTCCATTCCAGTTCACCAGGTGCAGGCTGATAGCGAATGAGCAACTGGTCAGGCGATCCAATACAAGCCACATCCAGTCGTCCGTCGCCGTTGAAATCTCCAGTGGCCATGCCTGCCAAAGTTTCATCGACAGAGATTGCCCGAATGTCGAATCGCCAGTCCGATGAGAGGTCGTTTGCTTTGCCACTGGATTTTGCCGTCGCCTGATCCAGCTTGCTGAGCTGAGCCAACAAACGAAGACAGCTGCCGCGGTTGTCAATCAGCATGATGTCGGTCAGGCCGTCGCCGGTGAAGTCTCCCGCCTGCAGATTGAATGCTCGAGGATCCACCTTGAAAAGTTCGATCCCGGCGAAACCGTAGAACTGTGCAATCTCGTTGGGTTCGTCGTGACTGTCTCCAGCGACAGCCGGGTTCCACGGATTGAAGCAGGAAGCAACTGACAAGGCGACTGCGCACAACAGATACGGAAACCGCATCGAATAACTCCCGGGGAGGGCAACATGGACTGAGACACTGGGCCGCGACCGAGCCGTGAATTGTGATTCATTACTGCCGTCGGCATTCACGCCGCATTCTCAAATCCAAATGCAATCGTTGCAAGCGTCCGGTGGCATACAATGACAGAGAGTGCTGAGTTTGGTCGTTCGTTCGCTGAACATCAATGCTGTTGAACGAATTGAGGCGCAAGAAGAAAGGTGGTCGCGCGTAACGACCACCTTTCCTGAGACTTCGAAAGTCTGTTCGTGAACCGGAAAAATTCCGGATCGGGTATTAGTCCTGATAATCGACCTGAATATGGTCGCGCTTGATGCGAACATCAACAGCGTACTTGCCGTAGTCGTAGCGAATTCGGTTGCCGAATCGACGGCAGGTCACTTCTTCGCAGCCACAGGTCGGAACACAAATCTCGATGCACACCATCGCAGGTTCACAGCAACTCTCGTCAGCGCAAGGGTTCTTGACCATGATGAGCTTCGGCGCGGCACATGGAGACATCTCATGCACATCCGTGTACTTCACGTGTCTAAACATTGTCCCGGTATAAACCACGGGATCCACAAAAATCACGGATTCACCTGTTTCAACCCCTGAATTCGCGTACGGGACTGCAGGGATATGCATATCAGGAATCGGTGCCAATTCCTGTGCCTGAGCGACTCCGGCCAGCAGCACGACAAACACGGAACACAGTCTTGCAATACTCTTCATTGAAAACATCCTTCTCTACTTTTCAGGGCAAAAAACTCGCTGCCTGTTTGTTTGACGATCAACTTGCCGAGCGACTTCTGAAGCACCAGGCGATCGTCTGTCCTTCAACATGCCCCGCAAACCGATGCCGGGCAAGCGGCTTTTGAGTATCTCTGCAGAACCCTCTGGAGTCTGCGACAGGTCGCTCCAGTCACGATACATCTGCGCGATGTATTGTTCAGGAAGACTGCGAAGCGTCAAGGGTTTTGGCAAACTATTCTGAATTCGTAGTCCAGGTGGGACAATTTCCCACCTATCGTTCGGGCAGGATCCGGTGCTTTCTCATCTTGTTGTAGAGCGTCACACGACTGATTTTCAGATGTTTGGCTGTATTTGTGCGACTGAAATTGTTGTTCAGCAAGGCCTGTTCAATGATGTCTTTTTCCGTCACTTCGATGCGATCTTCCAGCGATTCACCTTTGCGGACAGCAAAAAATGCGGCTACAGACGGATCGCTTGCCGGACCTGAAATGCAATCGACGACATGTGTTGGCAATGTTTCAACCGTCATTTTCCCGTCACGACTGTAAATCACAGCGCTCCGGATCGAATTTTCCAGCTCGCGGACGTTGCCCGGCCACGGATACTGAAACAGGCATTCCAGAAATTCTGGAGTTATTTCAACCACTCCAATCCCCAACTGCGACGCATGCTGCTGCACGAAGTATCGGGCGAGGGGTTCGACGTCGGCCATTCGCTTTCGCAGCGGTGGGAGCGTGAAGCTCAATGTGTTCAGACGATAGTACAAATCCGGACGAAATCGTCCCTGTTCCACCAGCGGCTGCAATTGCAGATTACTCGCGGCAATGATGCGCGCCTTGACAACAATTGTGCGATTCGATCCGACTGGCTCAAATTCACCCTTTTCAATGACACGGAGCAGCTTAACCTGTTGATCGGGCGTCAACATGTCAATTTCATCCAACAGGATTGTGCCATTGCCAGCAGCCAGAAACTTGCCCTCCTTGTCCGCATAGGCACTCGTGAAGGATCCCTTCATATGGCCAAACAATTCGCTTTCAATCAATTCCCCGGGCAACGCACCGCAGGCGACATGGAGGAATGGATCGCCCGACCGCAAAGACATTTCGTGAATCAGACTGGCGAGATGTGTCTTGCCGGAGCCGGTTTCTCCGATGAGCAGGATTGTCACGTTGTGGCGTGCGGCAACTTCGAGGCGGCGCAGCATCGTGCGAAGTTCAGGGGTTCGCGTCCGAAATCGTTCACACATGCTGCCGGCATCAACTGCTGAGGCATTCGATTTACGGTCTGGCATCACATTTCCACTGGCGGAATTCGAGTTCTCCAGCAGGTCGGCGCGGATCATCGAGTCGGATGCGGACGGAGGTACTTTGGTCGCAGCGTCACATGCGCTGCATGAATCCAAATCAGTCCCGCTGACTTTGATTCCCGCCCTGGCTGTGGACGGCAAAAGAATCTCTTCAACCAGTTCGTAATAATTTGCATCGTGGTTTGATAATTCGAGAATGCGACAAAACGGGGAAATTTCCTGCGGAATTTCAACATCGTGGAGTTGGTCGGGAACACAAATCAATGCCGCGTGACCAGACTTGCGGTGACTGATTGCTGCGAACGTGCGGGCGAGCTGCTGCGGAGAACTTGCACGAACGTCAAAGATCGCGAAATCCGGTGAATGCAGCTGAATCATCTGAGTAGCTTCTGAAGTCGAATAGCATTCCAGCAATCGACAGCGACCGGCGAGTAAACTGCCAAGACTGCGCAGGAATCCAGGAGATCCACTGCAGATTAGAGCGACGTGAAAGACCTTCACCCTGCTACCTCCGTCCACCACTCAAATCGTGCAAAGCCAATCTGATTCAAATGCCGTTCGCGGCACTCGCCTTTCCTGAGCTTTAGAAAAGGGGTCAGGAACCAATAGTGCGAAGCACCCTCCGGGCCATTTGGATATTGGTTCCTGACCCCTATTCAAAGCCGCCCTTCCTGACTTAACAAAAACGATGCCATCCGCGTAAAGTGTGTAAAGTCCTGTAAACAACGGCCTTTTCTGGTTTGGTCAAAACACGGCTCGTTGATACAGAACAACAGATGATGCCGATCCGCAACAAAGTGTCAGTAACGCGACAAAATCTGACACAACCGTTAGACTAACAAATGCCCCTGACTGCTCTGTGCTCTGCGGAGGTTGCCATGTTCAGCAAAAACTCATTCAGCGAATCAGCAGCTCACAGGTTCATTCTGATCGCAGCGTTCCTGTGCCCATGCGTTGCCGTCAACACAACATTCAGCCAGTCGGTTCATGATTCCAGCGTGCCCGACAGAGCGACTCTGGTTGTGCTCGCTCCGGTTGGGCCCGTGTTTGTCGATCTGCATTTGACTGTGAGCCGCATTCCCTACCGCGAATGGGTCGCTCGATTTCTGGCGACCGACATGGACGTCGATCAATCCGGACGACTTGACGAAGCGGAACTGAATCTCCTCACAGACAGCATCAGGTCGCTGGCCGACGTCAGGAATTCTGCCGAGATCCTGAAAGCGATGAACGCGACAACCCCCGATGTCGCCGTAGAAGACTTTATTGCCTGGCTTCGAACTCGTATTCCCCGCGCATTTGATCTGATTGCCCAGCCACAGGCAGCAGACGACGCGGTGCGACTGGCTTCCCTGCTGGACACCGACTACGACGGCGCGATTTCGGATGAGGAACTGAAGGCATCTTTGCGGACGCTGCGATTTCGCGATCTGGACAATGACGAAACCTTCAGCGTTTCTGAATTGCTGCCGTATCGCGATCCACGCAGCCAGAACGCCGCAGTCGCGCCGGATGCGGTCAGCCTCCCGTTCTTCCACGTCATCGATCGCGATTCGGCTCAACGTGCCGCCGAACGCATCGTGCAACGCTACGGCAATGGAGGGCAGATTTCAGCGGCACTGCTTCGTCAGCGAGGCGGAATCGACGTGGCTCCCGGTGCCTCGCACAAATCTCTTTCCATCGACGAAGTGTCGGATGTGATCGAGAAGCCTCGCTTCCACATGGTGATGGACGTGAGTCTGTCGGTGAAAGCAAATACCAGCAACATCAAAGTCGTCGTCGATCGTGAAGCCGCGACGTTCTGCAAACCAGCCGCCAAGCAGACGTTCGGAGCATACAAGGTCGTGATCGACAGTCTGCCACTCACAGTGATTGCACTCGGTGGCAGCGCAAATGATCGTCGAAACGTGCAGGGATATCTTGGTCAGACGTTTGTGATGTCGGACGGCGACCGAAATCAGTACCTCAATGAAAGCGAGTTTTCCGGCATGATGGAGGCTTTGAATCGCTCCGGCGTCCGAACGGACTTTGCAGCTGTCGATTTTAACAACGATGGCATGGTGACGCGCGACGAAGTGTTTGCATTTGCCAGACGCGACCAGATGGCAACAGCGAGTCGCGTGGAAGTGTCTGTAAAGCAGGACGGCAAGACGCTCTTTGGACTATTGGACAAGAATAGCGACCGACGCCTTTCCGCCCGAGAGATGCGATCCGGCAGCGACGTGCTGCATACTTACGACTTCAATGAGGACAACAAGTTTGCGGATGCAGAACTGGGGACGGAGTTCGTCCTTGCGATCAGTTTGGGACGCCCGGAATTTCGACGCACGTCCGGACAGTCGGACACGATGTCCATGCAGATGGGAGCCGGCGACGCCATCCTGCCCGGAGCAGAGTCGATGCGTGGCCCGGAATGGTTTCGCCGGATGGACCGCAATCAGGACGGTGACGTTTCGCCTCGTGAGTTTCTGGGTACAGCTCAGCAATTCGTACAGATTGACAGCGATGGCGACAAACTCATTTCCGCCGATGAAGCCCTGATCCTGAACGACATGCCGTGACTCACATCGTCACGCTCGGCAGACTGCTGATGTGACCTGTGAAAATCGTTCTGCGAAACACGACTTCGTCTGTCCCATTTTGTTCGTAGTGCCTCCTTCAGCACATTTTCGGGCTAGTGCATTGGCAACCGTGCTTTGATGTGTGCCACTGGCTCTGCCAGTGTTCTCCATCGCCATGAAGCACTGGCAGAGCCAGTGGCACACAACCCATCAAACCATCACTGACCGAGCACTAGAGTCATCCCCGCAAATCTTGTCTATTGCAAAGACACGACGCCAGCGAAGAAAAGTTCATCTCAGTCCCGCATTGGGATGCACAATCCGGTGAACGGTTGCTATTCTTTGCGTGTCAACAGTTGCCATCACAGTTTTCCGTGCGGCACATCAACGATGCATCCATGATCTGCCCACCCACTTAAATTGATCCAAAGTCTCCGATGATTTTCCTGCTCGACAATTATGATTCGTTTACCTTCAACCTTGTGCAGCGGATTGGTGAACTCGATCCGACGGCGGAAATCAGGGTCGAACGTAATGACCAGATTTCCATCGAACAGATTGAATCACTGCGTCCCGAACGTATCGTCATTTCGCCGGGCCCCTGTACACCATCTGAGGCGGGTCTGTCGCGAGAGCTCATCGCCCACTTCGGACCGAAGATCCCCATCCTTGGCGTGTGTCTGGGTCATCAATGCCTTGCGGAAGTGTACGGTGCCAAAGTTGTCCGGGCGGACCGCCTGATGCACGGCAAAACGTCCATGATTTCGCACGCCGGGAAGGGGGTATTTGAGAATCTACCCAATCCATTCCAGGCGACACGTTATCACAGCCTGATCGTGCCGAAAGAGACCGTGCCGGATTGTCTGGAAGTCACGGCATGGGTGCATGACGACGGTCAGTCATTCGAAGTCATGGGTCTGCAACATAAGGAATTCCCCGTCCACGGTGTGCAGTTTCATCCTGAAAG
>CAMAVB010000307.1 GCA_945861465.1 Candidatus Kuenenia stuttgartensis | reverse complement strand
AGATTTCGGTTGGAACCATGGCCCGGCTGCGAATTCTTAAGGTCCTCAGCCATGGGTTCGAATCACAGCAATTTCAAAGATGTCAAAGGCACGCTTCGTCCGGTGGAGCAGGTGAGCTTTGATGATGTTACCGAGTTTCTGGTGAAACTGAATCAGCTTGTCCCACACGGAACGCTGACACTTCCAACGGAGGCGCAGTGGGAATATGCGTGTCGCGCTGGTACGGCAACGCCTTTCAGCTTTGGTGACACGATCACCACGGACGATGTGAATTTTGACGGGAATTATCCATATGGCGATTCGCCAAAGGGCGAGTACCGTAAGAAAACGGTTGAGGTGAAATCTCTGCCAGCGAATCGCTGGGGGCTGTATGAGATGCACGGCAATGTGTGGGAGTGGTGTTCCGATTGGTACGCGGAGTATTCGGCAGAGCCACAGGTTGATCCCCCTGGGCCAGCGACGGGCTCGGACCGCGTCATCCGCGGCGGCGGTTGGAGCGACAGCGCTCGCTACGTGCGGTCGGCCTACCGGGCAATGTCGTGGACTTAAGGAATTCCAAAGGCGAGCGGGGTACGTAAGTGCCCTGATTTCCGGATCATCCGCGACAAATCAGGGGATTGACATCCCCCGCTCGCCTTTCCACCCTGGCTCGCGGTCTGTTGATTTAGGGACGATCAGGAGTGCTTTCGTTTAACCCGATGCCGTAGGCGAGGCGTTCCGCTGGCATTCCTCCCCTTTGGGTCGGGTTAAACGGCTAAATCAACAAACCGCTCTTCCAGGTGAAAGCGAATTTGGTTGCGTCCCCTAGGCGCGGGCTTCGCCCGCAACCGAATCCCGTATGCCGCATCGATCGCTCCGCCGCCATCAGGCGGCGAGTTGTGCCTTGCGTCGGCGTCGATGAGCGATCACACCGGCGATGCCTGTCAAACCCAGCAACGTCATTGTGGCTGGCTCGGGAACATTGGTGATTGTGAGGTTTTGGAATACAAAGTTTTGATCTGGCACATTATTGTCGGCCTTTAATTTTTTTACACGGATCTGCAAATACTGAAAACTCGCTAATGCTGTGACACCTACGGGAACCGACACGGTACTGGTGCCATTTGGACTTAATTGGTCAAACACCGTAGTCCCAACCGCATCCAGAGTTCCGTCGAAAGTGGCGAGTCTGATAATTTGAACGCTGTAATTATTAGGCTCAAGGCTATTGCCTGTGTAGGTGAATTCCAAGACGTCACTGGCCAAGAAGTTGTTTATGGCCAGCAGATCATACGTCACTGCGGCCTCTCTGTTCGCCCCATTGGCAAAGGAGACAGTAGTGGTCAAAGCAGTTGTGTTCACTGAAGGCCCTGTTGCAACTATTCGCTGGAATGTATTCGATGGAGCGGGATTGTTAGTCAACACCAGAGCAGTAGACACAGTGCTTCCACCCTGCGCGTCAAAAAACGTGTTGTAATTATCAATTATTAAGCTTCCAAACGCTGGCGGAGCGCTGCACAAAACGGCAAAAACCGCGAATCCTCCCATGAACGTCTGCATTCGAAACACTTCCACGAAATCTGATCCATTAAAATCATTCCCTGCGGTCAAAACGCTCGGATCTGTTCCCCACATTGCGGTTATCATTGGTGCGACGTCAAAGCTAGTGCATTGTCAACCGTGCTTCGATGTATTTCTTCGGCGAGCGGGGGATGTCAATCCCCTGATTGACCGCGTGGACACTGCAAAAATCAGGGGACTCACGTCCCCCGCTCGCCGAACGCAGCCTCAGTCCAACCCGCGTGAAGTATATATTTTCACCTGTCGGCTTGTTCTGCGAATCGACACTCGGCAGAATCATGAATCATCGCGGGTATTTTCTATTCGGAATATGGAGAAATAACAATGCAACGCTTTGCTGTGTGGTCAGCGAGGAGTTTTGGATTGATCCTGACCCTGACCTTTCTGGCCGCTGGCGGCTGCGATCAGGTGGGGTCTGTTGTCGATGACGTAAAATCCAATATGACGGAATCCGCGCAGTCGCCAACAACTCCCTCGCCAACAACTCCCTCCCCACAGGCTGCCCCCGCTACGCCGCCTCCGGTGCCTCCAACTCCGGAACAGTTACTCGCAGAGTTTAACAGCCTGAAACCTTATGAGATCACGGATGCGGCACTGGCTCAAGTCACATCACGCCCCGAAGCAGCATCAGCCATCACGGAGCTGCAACTCTTCAGTGAACAGCTGACACGCGCGGGATTGGGTCACTTGTCAGCGATGGAGAATCTGACCGCCCTTGCAATCAGAAGCTCGAAGCTGCTCCCGGAAGACCTTTCCGTTCTGGGCCAGGTAACGTCGCTGAAGGTGCTCGGAATCGGCTCTACGATGACGAATGACGAGGTGGTCGGAAATCTGACAACTTTGGCGAATCTGGAGTCGCTTGATTTGTCGAGCACTGCCGTCACCCCGGCGGTCGGCGCGATCCTGAGTCGGTTTGCAAATCTCCAGGTGCTGAATCTGGCATTGACGTCAGCCGACGATTCGACAGTGGCTGCTATTTCAACGCTGCCGATCAAGGGTCTCGTGTTGTCTCAAACGAGAATCTCCAATGCATCGCTGGCGACGATTAAGCAGATGCGATCGCTGGAATCGCTCGACGTGTCATTCTGTGCGGTTACCGGTGAAGGTTTCAAGGGATACGGCAGCTCCGGTCTGAAGCGGCTGAACGTGGGCGAAACCGCGTTTGGACTTGATGGCTTCATCGCCATCAAGGGCATGAAATCACTGGAAGATCTCAACGTGTATCGCGCCGGTCTGGTCGAGCACACCAAAGCGAATGTCTTTCGGTCATTCCCGAACCTTAAGATCCTGAATGCAGGCGGTAACGCCGTAACGAATCCCGGCATGGACGTGTTCTTTAAAGGCCATGATTCGCTTGAGGAACTGTACCTCAGCAACAACAAGGGCATTTCTGACCTGGGCCTTGCCGCTCTGATTGCCGTGAAGACACTTCGAGTTCTGGACGTCCGCGACACCAGTTGCAGCGCCGCCGGAGGGCAGGCGCTGAAAGAGAAGCTGCCCAAATGCCAGATTATCACGCCGGGCGGAACGTTTTGAAATTCGCGTCCGATACCACGGTGGCCATTTCCTGGTTCGACTGTTTGGCTGTCGATCCCAACAGCCTCGTGCCGTTTTAGTCGTTTAACGGCAAGCCGCAGGCGTCGGTGCTGCGTTTCGCCTGCGCCTGCGGCTCGCCGTTAAACGAATTTTCTGACTCCGTGAACTAAAACGACAGTCCCAGGCCGGATGGGGTCGTCGATGAAAAAGTCAAACAGTCCAGCTACCGCAGTTTCTGGCTCTGCCCTGTTTTCGCCGCCTGATAGATGGCGAGGATAATTTCCACGCTCCGGCGACCTTCCGCGCCGTCCACTTTTGCTCGGCGACCGGTTTTTATGGATTCCACAAAATCCTGCAGTTGCAGCTGATGGCCGACAAAGGATATCGCCTTTGGATCGGATGCGCCACCCGACGACGCGGAGCTGGCACCGAGCCTTGATCGGATTTCGTCGTCCTCGGGATACGCGTCCGCAAACTCCCAACGCAGGACCGAATCCTGTTCGATGATCACTGTACCACGGCTGCCGTGGATCTCGGTCTTCTTTAACAGCCCCGGCCATGCGGCCGTCGTCGCTTCCATGACGCCGATCGCTCCGTTGGAAAACTTCAGACAGGCGACGCCGACATCTTCGACTTCAATCCGTTCATGTGCCAGCGTGCTGGTGAAGCCTGCAATCTCCGCGACATCTCCCATGAGCCAGCACAACAGATCGACATTGTGAATGGCCTGATTCATAAACGCTCCGCCGCCATCCAAAGCCCACGTTCCGCGCCAGCCGCCGCCGTCGTAATATTCCTGAGTCCTCCACCACTTGACATACGTGTCGCCCAGCGTCAGACGACCAAATCGACCGGCATCGATCGCCTCTTTCAAAGCGATGTTGGCGGGACTGAACCTTGAGGGAAAAATCGTACACAGCTTCACGCCATGCTGCTCGCAGGCATTGATAATGTCGTCGCAGCGCTGCAGGGTGATCTCCAGCGGCTTCTCGACAACGACATGCCGTCCGGCTTTTGCTGCGGCAATCGCCGGATCCCGGTGCGCTCCGCTCGGCGTACAGATTGTGACAATTCCGACTTCCGGATCGGCCAGAAGTTCCTCCAGTGTGGAATACGCCTCGCAGCCATACTCCGCCGCGAATGCGTTCGCCTTATCCGCGTTCTGATTAAAGCATCCCGCGATGCGTCCACCCGGCATCGCCTGAATGGCCTTCGCGTGAAAATGCGCAATCATCCCCGTGCCCACAATTCCGAAGCCCAACTTCATCTATCCTGCTCCCTCAGTGATCACAGTCCATAATAGCTACCGACGGCTAGTTCGACTGTTCCATTTTGTTCGTAGTTCCGCCTTTAGGCGGAAATTCAACCTGCCAAACCATCAACATTCAGTCCATTTTCCGGCTAAAGCCGGGACTACAAGCGAATCTCGCACAGTCGAACTAGTGCTCTGTCATTCGTGTTTCGATGTGTGCCACTGGCTCTGCCAGTGCTGCCTGCAAATGGAGTACACTGGCAAAGCCAGTGGTACACAACCCATCAATGAATGCGTGACAGAGCAGTATTAATTTGATGAATTCCAGTAGGGTGTGCAGCGACAGCGAAACACACCAATTCTTACTTGCGAGCGGCAATCGTCGCCAACGACGACTGCACAAGGCGCCGGGATTGCATCGCCCGCTGGATGGCGTTGCGAAAAGGACCAGGATCGCAAACGCCCGCCAGGCGGACGATCGTCTGGCCATTGGCGGCCTTCAGGCAGATGTCAGAAGCGCGGAAAAACGCCTGCCCCGGACGTTGATCCAGCTCCACATCCGCGATGTCATTGAGATCGACGACAGCGGTTCGCTGAGTCCCCAATGACGACCAGACCTGTACACTGCGGTTTGTCACAATGTAGCGAGCACCAAATGGCCTGTTCAACAGAAACAACAACATTCCGAGCGGTGCCAGCGGCAATCCGAACAGCAGATACGACAGCTTCACACCGAAGATGCTGACGGGAATACTGTCCATGAGCTGTCCGATCAGACAGCCAATTCCACTGGCCGCAACCGACGGAAACTCCGTCATGATCCGTGCTTCAGAAGTCGGACTCACACCTGCAATCGCCTGAACTGACATAATTCAATCGTCCGAAGAATGGATCGTCGCAAGAAACTCTCGAAGCCGAATCATACCGAAACGCCGACTCCGTTCCCCGAAAAGTTACCACTCACGCCGCAGGATTTCCATTCCAGCCGAAATTCGCCCGGCCCAATTCGTCTCTTTGAGAAGCGGGAAGGCTGGTCATGCCAAATTATTGACGCTTGATGGCAATCTCACAGGCGGACACCGCACTGACGAATACGTCATTGCCAGGTTCGCGGCATTCAGTGGCCGCAGGAATTTTTCCGGTCCAGCGCATCAGGCAGGGAGTTCTCACGCCGCCTTCAAACCACGTCAGCTTGCCTTCGCGAAGTCCACCGGCTGATCCTGCGTGATCGCCGTACGACAGAAACGGACCGTTGTCCGACATGAAGATCACCAGAGTTCGCTCGTTCAGATGCAGCCTTGTCAATGCATCAAGGATTTCTCCCACTGACCAATCGAGTTCTTCAATCGCGTCGCCATCGAGGCGTGCAGCACCGGATGGTACTTTGTGTTGTCGTTCGAATACGGAATGCCCAGAAACTCATCAAAACCATTGCTGAGCGGCAGAAATTCCGCCACGGTTCCGAGATGCCACGTGCCCAGGATTGCGGTCGCATAACCCTTCTGCTTCAGCATCTCCGGCAATAACAATTCACCGTCCGCCCCGAAAGCCCGTTCAGCAGTCACCATCCCGAAAGCAAACGCCACAATCAGGCGGGAACACGTTTGCAATAGATGCGTCATCAATGATTCCAGACTGTGAAAAGTCGTTTCTTGTTTTGGCAGGCACTGAATTCTGTCGAAGGCAGCCTCAAATCGCAACTTCGTTTAACCGCGTGCCCAGCGGGCCGCGATTGTTCCATTTGAAACTTCGTATTTGAGATTTGAAATACAAGGCGCGGGGCGCTGCCCACGCGGTGAAACGAATGTGACGTCCTCAGCGGGCCGCAGGAGTCTGCTTCGGAAATCGCGCTCGAGACGGTTTCTTTGACGGCGCGGCCTTTTACAGCTATTGTCCAGTTGCGGGATGACAAAATGCAGTAGCTCCGGTGGATCAAGTGACTCCCTTATGAAGTATCCTGATGTACCGATTGAGGCCGCGCCTTTCCGATCGACGCCTCCGTTCGCACTCCCCGAATTGACGAACGCGCAGCGCAGCCATGTGCTGGTGGTCGCTTTCCTCGGCTGGTTGTTTGCCGGGCTTGAAATCGCGTTGTTCGTATTGATTCATCGTCCGGCGATGATCAGCCTGATGAGCACGGCGGGGACGCCGGGAGCCGTGATCGATGAGCAGGCGGTCACGCAATGGTTCGCATGGTACCAGGCCGCATTTCTGATCGGGGCGGCGTCGGGAGGTTGGATCTTCGGCGTCATGGGCGATCGGCTCGGGCGTACGCGCTCACTGGGGTTGAGCGTCCTGTGCTACTCGCTGTTTACAGGGGCCAGCTACTTTGCAAGATCGCCGGGTGAACTGCTCGTGTTGCGATTCCTGGCGTGTCACGGGATTGGCGGGACATGGCCGAACACGGTGGCACTTGTCGCTGAGGCCTGGCCTGCGGTTTCGCGTCCGTTTCTGGCGGGAGTTCTGGGAACTGCCGCGAACGTGGGACAGGTCTCGATGGGACTGCTTGGTCTGACTTTTGACGTGACGGCCGATGCCTGGCGCTGGACGTTTCTGGTTGGGGCCGCTCCGGTATTGATCGGAGTCTGGTGCCTGACCGGCGTTCCGGAGTCGGTCCGTTGGCGCATGTCCCGTCAGAAGCCGTCCCCTCAGGCGGATGGCCCACTTCGCGAACTCTTCCGACCTCCTCTTCGCAGCCGCACAATCATTGGCATCCTTCTGGGAGCGATCCCGGTGATCGGAACAGCCGCCAATGCGCAATGGATTGTACCGTGGACGGACCAGGTTGAGGCCCAGCAGAGGGCCGTTCAGTCAGAAGTCAATCCACGGGATTCGGTCGATCCGACGCAGGCCAGCGCCGCCCCGCGTCCCAGGGCCAACCCCAAGTCCAAAGCCCGCACGATGGTCTCGCGATCAGGAGGCGCGGTGATCGGCAGTCTGTTGGGAGGTCTTCTGGCGACGTGGCTCGGACGACGGTTTGCGTATTTCCTGATCAGTCTGTTGTCGCTGTGCGTCAGCAGCTGGATCTTTGGCTGGCTGAATCCGCTGCATCCGTGGTTTCTCTGGGCGTCGTTCACGCTGGGGCTGGTGGGAACGACCTACTTTGGATGGCTGCCGCTCTATCTGCCCGAGCTGTTTCCGACGCGCGTGCGCGCAGCGGGAACCGGAATCTCTTTCAATACCGGACGTATGGTGGCGGCGGCGGTGGTGCTTGGAACCGGACTTATCGTGCAATGGTTTGGCGGAAATTATGCTCGCATCGGATGGTGGACCGGGATGATTTACGCGGTCGGGATGCTGATTATCCTCGTTGCGCCCAAGACCAACACGACGGGTCTGCAGGACTGACAGGAAAGATTTCCTCCATGCAGTATCGTCCGCTCGGGGCCACAGGGATTTCAGTTTCCGCTGTTTCCTTCGGGGCAGGTCCGGTATCAGGGCTGTTGACCGGAGATGCTGTCGATACTCAGCGGGCGGTCGTCCGCCGAGCCGTGCAGTTGGGTGTCAACTGGTTCGACACGGCTGCGGGATATGGCAACGGTCAGTCGGAACGCCATCTGGGCGCGGCGCTTGTCGGAATCCGATCGGATCAACCGCTGCATGTGGCGACTAAGTTCCGCGTGCAGTTGACCACACAGACCGACCTGCGGCCACTGGTCGTCGAATCGGTGAAGGAGAGTCTGTCGCGACTGAACCTGCCGCGGGTGACCCTGCTGCAGATTCACAACTCGATCACTCGGAATCGCCTCGATCAGCCAACCTCGATCACTCCCGAGGACGTCCTGGGGCCGCGCGGTCTGCTGGCCGGGATGCAGGAGGTCCGAGCCGCAGGCTGGGTCGATCAGTTCGGGTTGACTGGAATCGGCGATGCCGAGGCATTGTGCAACGTCATGCGGTCGCGGGAGTTCGCTACGATTCAGGCTCCGGTGCATTTTCTCAATCCCAGCGCACTCCGAGAGACGCCACGTGAACTCTGTGATCCCGATTTCGGCGGGTTCCTGCGGACCGCACACGAGCTGGGCATGGGGATCTTTGCGATTCGTGTGTTCGCTGCGGGAGCTTTGCTCGGGGCCGAGCCGTCGCCGCACACTTTCAAAACGCCATTCTTTCCGCTTGATCTTTATCGCCGTGATGAGGCCCGCGTGCGTCAGCTCACCGAGCGTTTGGGATCGCTGTCCAACATCCGCGAGCTTGTCTTGCGATACGTCGTATCACTTCCAGAGATCACATCAGCCATCATTGGCCTGGGACACGTTAACCATGTCGCAGAGGCTGCTCGGATCGCCGAAATGCCGCGATTATCCCGCGAGGAACTCATGTCTCTCGATAAACTCCGAAACAGTGATGCAGCAGTTCCCGGGCATTGACACGGGATGCAATCGATGTGGAGGCACATGCCGCCTACTCGGTTCCGCAAACGTTAAGAGTTTTGTTTTCGTGAGAAGATTCTCGCACAGCGACAGATGTCCGCCGACGGAGCGGCGGACCTGCGTAGGCGAGCCGCTCCGTCGGCTCGCATTCAACCCCAGAACCTGGTCTTGACCGAGCGATGTTTGATGCTGGGGTACGATGGGCATTCTTGCCCGTCAAAACTTGGTCGGACAAGAATGTCCAACCTACATTCCAGGAATTGAAGTG
>CAMAVB010000306.1 GCA_945861465.1 Candidatus Kuenenia stuttgartensis | reverse complement strand
CGCTCGGTGACTCAAGCGATGCTTCACGACAGAACTGAGTTGCCCGAATGTCAGATGGTATTCGGGAATCAGAAAATATGGATCGTAACCGAACCCACCGTCGCCATTTGCCTCATGCAGAATTCGACCGCGACAGGTGCCTTCGCAGGCGATGCGAATTTTGCCATCGGGATTCGAAAGGGCCACACTGCAAATGTATCCCGCTCCGCGTTTATCGTCAGGAATACCGGAGAGTTCCGTCAGTAGTTTCGCATTGTTCTTTTCGTCTGTGGCTCCGGCACCGCTGTATCGAGCGGAATAGATTCCGGGTGCCCCGTTCAGGGCGTCAACCATCAAGCCGCTGTCTTCACCGATGACCCACTGGTTCAACTGTTGCGCGACCTGTGATGCTTTCTTCGCGGCATTTGCAGCGAACGTCCGACCGTCTTCGTCTACCTCCGGCACGGCAGGGAAATCGGTCACTGAAATCACGGAGAAGCCGACCGCAGCGAGAATCTCACTGACTTCTTTCGTCTTCTTCTGGTTTCGGCTGGCAAGAATAATCGTACGGGATGACATAGGAATCTGGCGGGATTGAGGACAAAATCGTTGTTGCAATGTTGAGCAGTATACCAAACGAGCGGCAAGCACAAGATTCGCGGAAATGTAGCCTGCGAAACTCTTCCACCGGAATTAGTTCAACTGAACGAGGAGCATCAATTCACTTGCGATATATGTAAAGACAGGAAATTCGGGCAATGCAGGGGCTTGCGGGCCTTTGATTTCATAAGCGGATCGGCACTAGCCGCCGGTGAATTTCTAAAAGCAACATGAAAACACCGGTGACTTGCGCCATTCGGTTCACGTTTTTGACTAAATCAACAGATCCCTTGCCCGGATGGTGAAAGAGATCGTATCTGCCTTGCCGGAAATGCGATCTTTTGCCACCATTCGTCGGGATCGAATAGCCGTCTTCCCACCTGGATTGCAGTCAGCTTCCCTCCCGCACTGCATCGTCAAAGTACTGGTTTATCCGTGCCGAACGTCTCCACTTCCGAGAACCAGTCGCAGCGTCGTGCCCAGCGAAGGGCCACGGGCATCTGCTGCATAATCGGGCTGGCTATTTGGCTCAGCGGTTGTCATGCAACACCGAAGACGACTTACTCCACCGAATTGCCGTCGCAGCACACCGTCAATTCAAAACACTTCGTAATTCACAGCAATATGAAGCTGGATTCTGGCAACGTGCTGGTGCAGGAATTGGAGGATCTGAGGGAACGCCTGTTTGCCACGTTGCACCTTCCGGAACAGCGCGATCCCGTGAATGTGTACTTGTTCAGCGATGAAGCGTCATATCGTTACTACATGAACACCACATGGCAGAATCTTCCTCCGCGGCGCGCGTACTTTGTGGGAACCACGCGAGAGCTGGCGGTTTATTCGTTTTTGAGTTCAAAGGTGCAGGAAGATCTTCGTCATGAGTTTACTCACGGGCTGCTGCACGGGAGTCTGAAGACCGTCCCGCTCTGGCTGGATGAAGGTCTTGCGGAATACTTTGAAGTAAATCCTGATATCCCTGGTGCAGTTCACGCTGAGCATGTGCGAGAATGGGAAACTGCACAGCAGGAAAACTGGAGTCCCAACCTGTTTCGCCTTGAAATGCTGTCGGATTTTCGTGACATGACTCAGCGTGATTACGCGGAAGCATGGGGCTGGGTCCACTACATGCTTCAAACTTCGGATGAAACGGCTAACGTGCTGCTGCAGTATCTCGCAGGTCTGGAGACGTCAAGAACGCCACCGCGAATGCTGACGTCCCTCGAAACCGCCGTGCCGACCTATTTCAACGACGTGCAGGCACATGTCGTTCGGATGCAGAATACGCAACCCAGCCACGCATCTCGGTAGCCTGAATTGCGCACCGAGCAGGCCGGCCCAAGGCCGCCACGTGTGTCGGAGCAGCGCAAACCCAAGTTTCACGTTGTGACACCTTGTCGCGAGGATTTGCCTTCGACTGGCGGTCGGCGGTCCGGCATTTGCCAGCTTTGCTCGGTCCCGCCTCAATTGCCTTGTGCAATCGAGGGCAGTTCCCTGTCAATGGTTAATTTTTGGGGTACGATGGGCGTTCTTTCCCGTCAAAACGCGGTCGGACAAGAATGTCCAACCTACATTCTGAAGACTTCACAAAGCACGAGGAGCCAGCCTTTATTCTTCCCGGCGTGCGTCAGGGTCGATGCCATATTTGAGCCATGTGGCTTTTTCCCATTCGAGCGCTGTCGGTCCTGCGATATCATTCTGGATCACGGTGGCCACGGCACCTTGAGAGAATCCGAACTGCTTGCCTTCCGTCAGAAATTGCTGTCGCAGGATATCTTCGCCGTTTTGATCGGCTGGCGTGCGATCGAGAACCTGGACGACGAAGTAGCTGCTGAAATCCTCGTTCGGTACGACGCCTACGTCGTTATTCCCAAGCTCTTCAAACACCACCTCCATAAACTTTGGTCCGGCATAACGAATTGTCCCGGCAATCTCATCCGCAAATCGAATGATCGATAATCGCGCCGTCGGCTGTTGCATGAAATTCGTCTGCGGCGTCATGGATTGTTCCATCCACGAAAACGGCAGAGTCTGACGCATCGTCAGGACAGGTGAGCCTTCCGTTCCGAGCACAGTCATGCCTTCCAGTGTTTCGGACATCGTCTTCTTTTCACCTTCCGGCTTTTCGAGACCCGATCTAATCCCCTTCACGAGTTCTTCCCCGCGAGTCCTTGCGAGTTCACGAGCCTTTTCCAGCTTGTAAGCCAGCACCACCTGATCTTTGATTTTTGGGTCCTCCAGTTTCGGTACGTACGTGGGCGCGTATTCGGTAATGACCCATGCAAATTGCGTCTCACCACCGTCAGGATCGAAGGAATTTTTCACCGCACGTTCCCCGACAAACAGCGTCGTATCATTGGTGACTTCGTCCGGGAATGCGGAAAACACATGCTGTGCTACCGTGTTGCCCGACGGAACTGTTGCAACTCCGATCGGGGACGTCTCTCCTTCAGTCTCAATCATTTCCCCATAACTGAGCAACTTCGTTTCGACGAACTCACAGCTGTGTTCCGCAGCCAGAGCCTTCAGTGCTTCGAGCGTATCCGCCGCCGACTCCCGCATCTTCTCGTACAGGTCCTCATCGGAAATGTCGCTTTGCTTTTCGAACAGCGAATAACGGTAACCTGTTCGCTTTTCCTCAAGCCTTTTCACGTCGATCATGATCGCATTCATTCGATCATCCAAAGCAGCGCGGACTTTGGCATCCAGCAACTGTTCACGAATTTCCGCCTTTAATTCATCATCCAGCGGCTTGTATTCAATCTTCGGAATGACAAATTCCGGGGGGTCTGAAACTGCGGCGGACGCAGGTTTGTCTGTTGCGGGGGTCTCTGCTGCCGGTTCCCCGGATGGGACATCCACCGAATTTTCTGCGGGAGTTTTTGAGGCCACGTCGTCGGCAGTGGGGGCCTTGGTTGGATAAGGCAAAAATCCGTCTTTCTGTGCCTTTGATGCCGTTGAGATCAGTAGCTTCTTGCCGACTTCATCGACAACAAGAACAATCGGGTCACGTTCACCAGCGTACTTTTGCAGGATCGTATCGATTGCCGTCAGAGCAGACACTGAACCAAGGTTGTAAGTTTGTGACATGACTTGCGTAAATCCGGCAGAGTTCAAAGCCTCGCCATCGATTGTGATTTCAGTCTTGATGGAAGCCGCAATGTGAGCCAGTGCCTCATTCAATGGAGTGGCTTTGAAGTCGATCACCACTTCCATCTTCAGACGATCAGCGACTGTTTCGGATGTCGCAGTGGTTTCGGGAGTAGCGGCGGCTTCTTCGCTCTTCTCATCAGTTGGGGATGCCGGTTCATCCGCCACCAGAAAACATCCATCTCCAGATGCCTTTGGTTCTTCAGCCTTTGGTTCTTCAGCCTTTGGTTCGCCTGATGGAGTTTCTTCGGGAGTCTTTGCGCCGGAAGTCTCTGGAGCTTTTGCAGGTAAATTTGCGGGAGCGACAGGCGTGGGTTCCACTGGCTTGCGATACAATTTGTCCAGGTTGTCTTTGTAGAACGTTTCGATTTCAGTGTCGGTCGGCGGCGTCAGGCTGGCTTCGACTTTTTTATAGCCAAGTTCCAGGTATGCCAACTTCGCCTTGCTGAATTGACGGAAACCGGCTGAGCCAGGTTCCCGTTCGTTCGGGAATCTTAACCGGCCTTCCTGAAACAAGCTGACAATTTCTGCCTCCGATGGATCGGGAACTTCTCCGATAAATGCCTTGACATCCAGTCGCACGGTATTCAGTCGCTCACGAACTTTTGTTCGCTTGAATGTTGCAAAATATACGTCTGGTCCCTGAGGCAGGCTGGAAGGCTGGGGTCGCAAAAGATCATACGCCATCTGCGCTTTGATTTCGCTGCGGAAGCAGTCCAGTAGCCGCTGTTCGGAAATGACACCCGTGCCAAAATTCAGGTCCTGACGAATCTCAGCAAACGCGGCACGCGAAAGCTTTTGCTGCGTCGGGCGATTGATCCAGTCCGACACCATTTTATCTGTCACGACAATCCCAAGCTTATCTGCCTCGGCCCGCATCATTTCTGCAAACGTCAGGTCATCCGTGCCAGCTTGGTGTCCGAACCCGAACTGTGGAGCGTACATCGCTGTTCCCGGCGCGAAAGCTTTCTCGAAGGCTCGCTGCATGAACAGGTTAGGAATGTTCCGCTGCAACTGCAGGTCCATGATGCGTTTTTCGTCAAATGCTCCCAGTGCCGAGTCCTCGAAAAAACCGGACGACGGATTGAGAATCTTTGGAAATACGAAACCACACACCGCACCGAGCACGCCACCGGCAATTCCGAACTTAATCCATTGACCTCGGCTAATGCCGAAGAATGAAAAAATCAAGGCACCAATCAGGAGGCCAAGCAACACGAAATGTGTGCCACGATCGCTAAACACTGTGTCCAGCGTGAAGGCGAGCATGGACAGAATCACAACCGCCACCATGGTGACTTGCTGATTGCGGCGAAAGAAAGTGAATGCGGAACTCATGGAGGAAAACTCGTTACCGTCTGGTTGTTTCTGGACCCGCTTCGCAAGTCATTCACTTGACTGAAGTCGGAAGTAATGTTTTATCGCTTATCCACTCAAACACGGTGCAAGCGACGGATTCTAACCATCACCGTTTGTCAGACAAGGTCAACTGTGATTTGACTTTAGCGTGCATTTCAGTTCTCTTGCCTGTTGGTGACGGTGAGAAAATTGGCGGAGCTTTCAACATTTCAGTGTTCATTTCCTCTCTCATGCTGTAGCTACGATCCACCTTTCGTGTTCTTCACGCAGCTAGTACCCTGCGGCGGCAAGCCTTCTCAGGATTCTGGTGGAAATGTCGTTGACTGGCGACCTTTACCGCTCACTGATTCCCTGTATTTTTCAGTCGTTTACGCATTCTGAGTCAACTCTTCATGGCATCTCTAAAAAAGGCACTGGTGATCGTCGAGTCGCCTGCTAAAGCGAAAAAAATCGCAGGATTTCTGGGCGACGATTACATTGTTCGCGCCAGCATGGGGCACATCCGGGACTTGCCATCCAGCGCTGCCGAAATCCCTCCAGCGGTCAAGAAAGAACCGTGGTCTACGCTGGGCGTCAACGTCGAAAATGACTTTGATCCGCTTTATGTCGTTCCCGCAGAAAAGAAAAAACTCGTCACCGAACTCAAGGATTGCCTCAAAAAAGTCAGCGAACTCATCCTCGCGACGGACGAAGACCGCGAAGGGGAGAGTATTGGCTGGCATCTTGTCCAGGTGCTGAAACCCAGCGTGCCCGTCAGCCGCATGGTGTTTTCAGAAATCACCAAACCCGCCATTCTGGAAGCCATTCGCAATACGCGGGACCTGGATGAAAACCTCGTTCAGGCTCAGGAAACCCGCCGCGTCGTCGATCGACTTTATGGGTATACTCTCAGCCCGCTGCTCTGGAAAAAAATCGCCCGCGGACTTTCCGCCGGGCGCGTCCAGAGTGTGGCCGTACGCCTGTTAGTTGCTCGGGAAATTGAGCGGATGAAGTTCCGCAGTGGCACATTCTGGGACCTGAAAGCCGCGCTTCGGGGAAAAGTTGGTGATTCGTTCGAAGCAGTGCTGCAGACCGTCGGCGGACGACGCATCGCAGCCGGTCGCGACTTCGATGAACACACCGGACGCCTGAAAGACGGGTCCGATGTCCTGCTGTTGGAGGAAAAGCAAGCGAAGGAACTGCTGGAAAAGGTCCGCACTCAACCGTGGACAATCACCAGCATCGAACAGAAGCAACAGACTCGCAAACCCTATCCGCCATTCACAACGAGCACGTTGCAGCAGGAATCCAATCGGAAGCTGAGCATGACGGCTCGGCAGACCATGCAGACTGCTCAGCGGTTGTACGAAGATGGTCACATTACGTACATGCGAACGGATAGTGTCAGTCTCAGCGGCGAAGCAATCACGGCGGCCCGCGGGCGAGTCGATGAATTGTACGGCAAGGATTACCTCAGCCCCGCACCTCGTCAGTTCACAACAAAGTCCAAAGGCGCGCAGGAGGCGCACGAAGCAATTCGGCCTGCTGGTACGGAGATGAAAACGGCAGACGAACTGGGTCTGTCAGGAGCGGAATACAAGCTCTACCAGATGATCTGGAAACGTACGATGGCCACTCAAATGGCCGATGCTATTCTACGATTCGACACGGTGATGGTCAAAGTTGGCGACGCGGAGTTCCGTGCATCCGGACGTACGGTTGAATTCGCAGGCTTCTTTCGAGCTTACGTCGAAGGCTCCGATGATCCCGAGGCTGCGATCGAAGATCAGGATTCTTCACTGCCATCGTTGTCAGAAAAAGAGGTACTGAAGTGTCAGGACGTGGACGCGATTCCGCATGAAACCAAGCCCCCTGCTCGGTTTACCGAAGCGACGCTCGTCAGGACCCTGGAAGCAGAAGGCATCGGTCGTCCGAGTACTTACGCCAGCATTTTGAGCACGATTCAGGATCGCGGTTATGTCCGCAAAAACGGTAATCAACTTGTGCCGACGTTTACCGCAATGGCCGTGACGAAGCTGCTCGAGAATCATTTCCCAAACCTCGTGAATCTTGGATTCACGGCCGGGATGGAACAAACTCTGGACGACATTGCGACCGGCGCGGCAGATCGTTTGCCCTACCTTAGGCAATTTTATTCGGGCAGCGATGGACTCGACGAACAGGTGAAACATAAAGAAGGAAACATCGATCCCCGCGAAGCGTGTACGCTGTCGATCGATGGACTGGACGCATCCGTTCGCGTCGGTCGCTACGGGCCGTACTTCGAAAAAATGAATGGCGAAGAAAAGCTGACCGCGTCCATCCCCGATAACATTTCGCCGGGGGACATCACAAATGCAGTCGCAGATCGACTGATCGAGGAGAAACAAAAGGGACCGCAGTCGATCGGAATACATCCGGAAGAAGGACTTGCGATCTACCAAATGCGCGGACCCTTTGGGCCGTATCTGCAACTCGGGGAGATGAAAGATGATGGTACGAAGCCCAAACGCTGCAGCATCCCCAATTGCTTCGATACTTCGAACATCGATCTGCCAACAGCCATTGAACTGCTTTCACTGCCGCGCAGAATCGGAAAGCATCCGCTCACCGACAAGGTCGTGAATGCGGGCGTCGGGCGTTTCGGGCCGTATGTCACGCACGATAAGGTCTTCGGCAGCTTTGAAAAGAAAACACATACGTACGAATTCGGTGGCGAGACATACAATGTGTTGAATATCACCATGGATGCCGCAGTTGAATTGCTGCGGAATACAAAAAAACGAGCGGCACCAACGCCCCTGAAAGAACTCGGCAATCACCCGGACGATGCAGCGCCTGTGTCAATTTTCGAAGGGAAATTCGGCCCGTACGTGAAGCATGGATCGACCAATGCGACCGTTCCCAAAGACACCGACATTTCCACGGTGACAATGGAAGAGGCCGTGTTGTGGCTGGCAGACAAAGTGGCCAAAGGTGGTGGGAAGAAAGCCGGTGGGAAGAAAGCCGGAGGTCGAAAGGCGACCGCCGGAAAGGGCGCGGCGAAGAAAACCGTCACAAAGAGTGTCGCCAAAAAAACGCCAAAAATGGCTGGAAAGAAGGCAGGTAAGAAAGCGCCCAAGAAGGATGCATAAATCTGTGCCGTAGCTGAATTCGCAAGAATTCAGAGCCTCTCTGAATTCTTGCGAATTCAGCTACGGTAAATCCTTTTCTGCCGCTCGCCCTGACATCCAGCAAGTTGCTGGACATCACAGTTCAAGGGCAAGAAGAATTGAGGCAGGAAGATTGGAAAGCAATAAGGGGAGAAAGCAATAAGGGGACATTCTACTTTTAATTAAAGCACAATGTCCCCTTTTTGATTCCTCGATTCGCAATGACTCAAGAGGCCTGAGGGAAAAACGCATCCGCCTGTCGAGCATTTCATGGTTCATGCGGTTCCTGTCAGAGCGAGTTGCAAAAGTCGCGAATAAACAAGACGACAGAACTATGAGTTGACTGCATGGTGAATTTCCGGAAATGGTTTCGTTCGAGCGTTGCTCGTCGGAAGTCGATGGAGTCCGCTGCCGAAACACGCGGCCACAACCGAGCCATCAGCATCAACTCCTCCCGCCGAGCATTTACATCGAACAGTGTTCAAGGCTGCCTCACAAAGCTGCCTCCCCATTGGTATCTACACACGTCAACGTTGAAGATCACACTGGGAAATCAATTGATTCAGTGAAATTGGTGGATACTAAGTTCGCGATTCATTGGAACCCATTCGCTGAATTTGGAGTTGACCAATCAGCCGCAACGCGGCCCAATGTGAAAGCCTGGGGCAACGCCGTGAAGCATCTTGATCAATGAAACCATTGGTTGGACACAATCCACGTGATTTCCTGAAATGTGATTCAGTCCCGGAGGGACGACAAGATGTAGCCACGGGCGCGAGCCCGTGGTACGCGATGATGGAGCGTCAGAAGTCCCGAAGGGACGACAGGAATTGCGACTGGGTTGTTTCATGTCGTCCTTTCAGGACTGAAAATCACCTGTATTTCTCTAACCACGGGCTCGCGCCCGTGGCTACAACCTGCCGCCACATTCGTGGCTC
>CAMAVB010000305.1 GCA_945861465.1 Candidatus Kuenenia stuttgartensis | reverse complement strand
GTTTCGTCCATCCGAATGCTGACTTCGCGTTCGAGATCCGGCATCCGCACGATCCGCGACAACGCGCTGACAAGGTCCCACAATTCGACTCCGCGGATGCGATCATCAGCACGATCTCGCTTCGCTGTCGGACGATCGCTGCTGAGCCTCGGATATCGTTCGAGCCATTCTGAGGCACGCTCGTCGAGCCGCGTTGACGCTTCCTTGTAACGACGATACTCCATCAGACGCGTGATCAGATCACTCCCGGAATCTTCTTCCTCAGTGTCTTCGACAACCTGAATCTGCGTCGGCAGGACCTCGCGGCTCTTGATTTCCAGCAACGTGCTGGCAACGACCACAAAGTCGCCGATCAGATCGAAGTCCAGCAATTCAAGAACTTCGATATACGCCACAAAATCCGTCGTAATCTTCGCCAAAGATACTTCGCAGACGTCAATCTCGGTCTTGCGCACCAGGTACAACAACAGATCCAGCGGACCTGCAAAGAATCCAGTGTCGATGCGATATTCTGTGAGCGTCATAGGAGGCGACTGGGTTGTTGAAAAGTTGGTCTTGACAGGATTTGAATGAAACGACTGGACCAGCGTGCTTTAAGACATTTGTCACCACAGAGGACCTAGCGCGAGCTGAGCCCGCAACCCATGGTTGACGACGAAACTCAGTAACATTTACGACGGGAAAATAAAGAGCAGAAAAATTGATAGCAGAAAAATGTCGGCTTTCTGCATCTTGAATTCTTTGCAGAGAAATGAATGGCACAAAAGACTTCAGCACTTGTTTTGTATTTTTCTGCAATAAATGTTTCTGCCACACCAGTGCTGACTTCTGCAAACGGACTCCTGAAACTCGTCGAGAAAAAACAAGTATTCAACTGTTAGTATAGTACGGATAGTACTACGGACGGGCACAAAGGCATCGCAGCAGAGTGACACTGGGTCACATGCACAACACCGCCCATTGAGCCAGAATTTCTCGTCCTTCGATGTTGCTGCTCTCTGTGTACCTCTGGGTCCTCTGTGGTAAATCAATTTGTTAAATTCCGCTTCGAATGAATCTGACAGGGCCTTTCAAAAGCAGGTCTTGAGCGGGAAATCGGGTCTCAAAACAGATCGGTTTTCTGACTGTCATTTGTTCCGTCATTGCCGCAGAGCGGCGAACGACGGGAATCGGCAAAATCTGCCGGTCGATGACGTGCGTTCATCCGCTGCAGACTGGCCTCTTTTCTGCATCGACCTCAAAACCGTCACAACTGGAATAAATTACGAATTGCGATCAAACATCGCGGCGGGTTGCCAATGCCGCGCGGGCAGTCCATAATCCGAAGGGCGTGATCACTCAAGACTATTGACTTAATCGTTTGACTGCGAGCCGCAGGCGTCGTTGTCAGGTTTCGCCTGCGCCTGCGGCTCGCCGTTAAACGAAAATGCCGCCCCACGTACTAAATCGACAGTCCACATTGGTTTGCGGGTAAAGCCCGCGTCGGGATTCATATGATCGTTCACAGTTCGCCAATCTGCCTGGTTGCAATGCTGGTGCTGTCTTCATCTGCGTTAATCGCCGAGGAATTCAGTGTCAAACCGCTGACGGACGACGAGCAGTTCGTGCTGCGTTCGATTCAGGAAAAACAGGTTCTGGAAACTGTTTCGTTTCTGGCAGCAGACGAAATGAATGGTCGCGATACGCCATCGAAAGAGCTGGACGTCGCGGCAGATTTTGTCGCCGAGCGGTTTCGTAAAGCGGGCCTGGAAGGTCTTGGTCCGGACGGTTCATTTTTTCAGACGGCAGAACTGTTTCGCACGTCTGCCCCGGTGACGAAGGCCGTGTTGTCGGTTGGATCTGACGAAGTCGCCCGCCTGACGGTCTTCACAGGGACAAACGAAATTCTCAACGTCAGCGGTGTTGCCCAGGACGAAACAGCAAAGGATAAATCCGCGACTGGCACGGAAAAACCGAATATCGTCGTGATTGATGAACTGCCTCTTCCGCCGCAGGCTGCCGACAATCCCATCGCAGCATTGATCACATACGTGCGTCGAACTCTTCCGCTGGTGCGACAAGGTGCAAAGATTGTTTTGGTGCGAGTTGCAGACGACAGCATTCTGTTTGAGGCGGCGGCAACTCTGCAGCAGCAGCCTGTGTCGATTCCCGCACAATTCGAACCGCAGTGTGCGATCGTGCTTATTTCGAAGACACAGGTGCTGGACGGCGAAATCACACTTGAGGTTCCCGCCAACGTCAGGCAGGCGATTCCCGTTCACAACGTCGTTGGCGTGCTGCGCGGCAGTGATCCGGAGGCAGCAAAGCAAGCCGTGCTCATTTCTGCTCATCTGGATCACATCGGCCCGGCAGGTCGCGGCGACGATAAGGTCAATAACGGTGCCGATGACAATGCGTCCGGCGTCACAGCCGTGCTGACACTTGCGGATGCAATTGGAGCCTTGAAAGATCGTCCGCAGCGATCGGTGATTTTCATGACGTTTTGGGGCGAAGAAAAAGGATTGCTTGGCTCAAAGTACTTCGCTGAACATCCACTCTGGAAACTGGACGATATTGTCTGCAACATCAATCTCGAGATGATCGGTCGTCCTGAAGAAAATGCGGACGGAAAAGCCTGGGGCACGGGCTGGCCTCATTCGACGCTCGGCCCGCAAATGGCCGCGGGAGCCATGCGTGCTGACGTGACAATTTTTCATCATGAGAAGTTCAGCGAAATGCTCTACGCACGCAGCGACAACGCATCGTTTGTTGCGAAAGGCGTCATTGCCCACAGCTTTTCCGCCGGTTCGCTGCACAACGACTATCATCAGCCCACGGATGAAGTCGCCAAACTCAACATCCCCCATATGACAAAAATCATCCGGGGATTGCTCGCCGGAACGCTGCCGATCACTCGCGGAGAACTCACGCCAACGGCGGTGTTGCAAAAATAGCCTTAAGTTCAGGAAAGATCATTGATGTTTCAACTCGATATTGTCCTCCGCCGCCACGTATTTCTTGTTCGGATGATTCTGCTGCTTGTCGCCGGACTGGGACGGTCGCAGACCGTTTCTGCAGGGCCCGTGCTGACTAATCCAGCACTGGGCACGATAACGCTGGTTGCGAAGGATGCCAGCGCTTTGGATGAAATCGACGGTTTGGCTTTTGATGCGTACGGGAACCTGTTTGGGACGTTGGAAATTGACAAGGACTCAGGTGGCAATCCTCGAGGCGGCATCGTCTATGTGGATAAATTGACCGGCACCATTACCAACCTGATATCAGATATTGACCGAGCGGATCAGATCGCCTTCGATCCCGTCAGTTCGACAGCGACGTTGGGCCGATTCTATGTGACCAGCGAGTCGAGGGGGCTGGCGTCAACGTCGGATCGATTGTTTCGAGTCGAAGTTTCCTACAACGCAAAATTGCCTCAATCCGCGACAAAAGCGAGTGTGACCACCACAGCTGGATTGCTTGGACTGGAAGGTCTGGTGGTGCTCGAACAGGACGCAGGAGATTATGGCAGCGCGGGCGACATTTTTGTGTGTGAGGATTCTCCGCGGGCGGCGGTGCATGCGATAGCGCATATCACTCCTGCCGGAGTCACAACGTTGCTCACTCCCAACGGCAATTCGGCATTTAATTTGAATCGACCGGAAGGTTTGGCGTTCGGCGACTTTCATGGAGCACTCACCGAGGCACTTTATGCCGCAGAAACAAGCCGCGACCGCATCGTCCGAATTGATCCAACGGGTGCCATTTCTATCTTTGGCACGCCCACTGTGATCGGTCTCGAAAGTCCGGACAACGTTGAGTTTGGGCCGGACGGGTTTCTCTACGTTTCAGAAGATCGTGGGTCTCAGCGTGGACGGATCATTCGTATCGCCGCAGATGGGACACATTCGGTTTTTGCGACAGGGTTCAATTCTCCTCAGGGTTTGGCCTTTGATCCGAAAAACGGCGACCTGTACATTTCGGAGCGAAGTAGTGAAACTATTTGGCGGGTCAGTTTCGCAACATCCGTCCCGGAACCTTCCGCTTTCGCTTTGTTTGGTACAGGAGTCATCGGCCTGATCGGTTACTGCATCCGGAGGCAGAAGCTACTACGCTCCTAGTGCTCTGTCAAGGCTCAATTTTCGGGTACGACGGACTTCCAGTCCGTCGACAAAGGTTACCGCCGACGGACTGGAAATCCGTCGTACAAATACAATTCAACCCCAACTTTAAAGGTTGACAGAGCACTAGTGCCACGCACGCTCCACACCATGATCAGCAATAATACGCACAGCCAAAGGTGGTTCTTCGGTGATCACGACCATTTGTGATTCTATGCGCCCATGGACAAAAAATTTCCCTGGGGCGGCGTTCGACCGCATTCGCGGACTCACTTGCCCCAGGCTGGAATCCGGGAGCCCTTCAGGCTCAATCGTAGTCCAAACTCGCCATTCTCTGGACAGGACTCCGGTCGCAGAAACAGAGCGGCTCACTTTATTTGTCGTTGATTCAATTGAAGATGCAGCCGCGTGTCATCGTGGTGGAGATGATGCCAACCAAATCCCTCCTATCCTGGGCGGCGGGCAACAGATTGTCAAGGAGATGTTTCGCCTTCTGCTTACCGCTGTCCGGCACAACGATAAACATTGGGTTAATTCCTGCCCCCTCGCTTGCAATCGGCGATTTCCTGCTGAAAATGCAGAGTCTGGCTGATCAATTGTTTGTTCAATCAACCTTTGAGCCATGTCACGACGCAGAGTTGTCTCTGCTGAGCATCAGCATTTCAGCCTGTTTGATTCATCACCCCTGCTTAGAGGAGAAGGTTGTGCGATTATCTTTGTCATTCTTGTCTGTGCTGGTCATGTCAGCGCCATGTGTGGCCTCAGACTTCAACGACCTGACGCGAAAGGTTCCGCAGGGAGCGAATGCCGTTATGGCAATCGATGTTGCGAAGACTCTCGCATCCCCGTTGGCGAAAAAGGAAGGATGGGACAGAAAGCTGACTGACGGTGGTGAAGACCGACCTCTTTACTTGCCGCCCGAAGCGGACAAACTTCTGTCTGCCGCTCAAATCGATATCACTCGAAACTTCAGCAAGAGCTGGAGCGTGTCTCTGTTTGGCCTTACGGAATCGGTACCAATCGGAGTCGTCGCCCGCCTCGAAGGCGGATACGTCGATAAAATTGACGATGTCGATGTGGCCTGGTTACCGAGCGATGCCTACGTAATGAAAACAAGTGATACGACACTCATTATGCAGTCACCGGCAAATCGCCAGGCCGCGGCTCGCTGGATCAGCAGTCAAAAAAACTCTGCCGCGATGGGGATTTCCGATTATCTGGGTGTCGCTCTGGCCGGAATGAACAGAGCACCGCAGATCGTCATGGCAATTGACGCCAGCAACTCGATCCAGAGACATCGTGTTGAGCAGCAGCTTCAACAATCAGGTTTTCTGGAGAAACACAGTCTCGACATGGAGCAAATTGCGGGCCTCCTCTCCAGCCTGCAGGGAACCGTTCTGGAAATCACATTTACCGACAAGGTGACCGCGATGGCCCGCATTGATTTCGCTGAGCCAGTCCCGGTAAACAAGACGGTGGCAAAGGCTCTGGTGCTGGCGGTACTTGAAGCAAAACAAATGTCATTGCCGGGGATCGATTCATTTAGTTTTTCTACTGTCGATAAGTCCATCGTTCTGGAAGGCGAGCTTCCTATGGATTCACTCCGTCGGCTCCTGAGTCTGATGGAGCCAGTGAGCACCAAATTCAGCAGCCTGAAGGATGCAAATGTCGAACAGCCATCCGGTGATGACATGGCAAAGAATTCTCTGACGTATTTCCAGGCAACGCAGAGTCTGTTGAAGGACCTGCGGCAGAAGGCGGGATCGTATAACTCCGACGCATTCTGGATTGACATGTATTCGACCAAGATCGATAAGCTGCCCATACTGCATATCGATGATGACCTGTTGGACTACGGTCAGAATCTGACGGAAACACTGCGTGTCATGTCCGGATCCCGCAAGAACGCCCGTTTACAGGGAGGTGCCGCTGCAAGAGCTGATCTCGCCCAGGGAACAATTGTCAACAATGGCTCTGATGGATATGGGTATGGAAATTACAGCTATTCAACGCCGAGGTCCCGAGAAACTGCCGCGGGCAACGCGATTGCTAACGCGGCGGCTTCTGGAACGGCGGTGAAAATCCAGGGTTGGCAACTGATTGACAATGCAACCACTCAAGTACGTCGCGAGATGACGAAGCGCTACAACCTGGGATTTTAGAACAGTTTCCGAGTGCCAGGTGGATTGCGTGACTGGCAGCGCTTCTCACCCAACGGCCAACGCCCCTAAGGATTTATACTCCGCGCGGTCAGATTTGAGGTTTTCTGAGCGGCAGGGCGCTAGCCGCCGGTGCTGACCGAATGCACAACCCGCGGCTAGCGCCTTGCGGCTTACTTAACAGCGCATCCCTCAGTCTTGGCCGCGCGGAGTATATCGTCGTGTTTTCACCGGGTTTCTCGAAGTCCCTTTTCCCCTTGACTAGGGGGGAGAAGGTGGCCGGAGGCCGGATGAGGGGGTTTATTCGCTGATTCTGTTTCGAACCGAACTCAAAGCGAGCGAAACTCACAGGCGGAATTGTGGCAATCGGACGATTCATCGAACTCGAAGGCGCGCGCGCCAATAATCTTCGGGATATTAACCTGAAGATCCGGCACAACGCGCTGACCGTGATTTGTGGAGTGAGTGGTTCCGGGAAGAGCAGTCTGGCATTTGACACACTCTATGCCGAAGGTCAGCGGCGTTATGTCGAAACGTTCTCGCCTTCCGCGCGCCAGTTTTTGGATCGCATCGAACGCCCGGCTGTGGACCGGATTGACGGCCTTCCTCCGGCGATCGCCATCCGGCAACAGATGCGTTTCGACGGGCCACGCAGTACGCTGGGTACGCGAACTGAGATCATTGAATCGCTCCGCGTGATTTTTTCTCGAGCGGGGCGTGTGGTCTGTCCGGACTGTCAGCGACCGGTCGAAGCGATGTCGGCAGAGTCTGTCGCCCTCGCAATTCTTGAGCAACCAACTGTCGCGCGCGTGATGATTGGCGCTGTGACTCATGTCGATCGTACCACCTACGCCGATGTGCGAGCAGACCTGCTGCGGAACGGTTTCACGCGCATCATCATTGATGACCGGATGACCCGACTTGAGCAACTGGAAACATTGCCAGACGTCCCACAGTCTTCACGCAAGCGATCGTCCGCCCTCGCAACAGTCACGTTGACGGTGATCATCGACCGTCTGAAATCAGACGTTGCCCATACGGATCGACTGACGGAATCGATTTCCACTGCCATGAAGTTCGGTGACGGCCACGTCGTGATATTGACTGAGGTCGAGCCCATCTCCCGCGAACGGAGCGGCGTCAGCTCCCCCGTACAAATCGTGGACGGCACGACGTGGTCCGTGCAGCAATTCGCCGGCAAACGCATCTGTCCTGGCTGCGCTCGAGAATTCCCCGAGCCATCGCCGGAGATGTTGAGTTTCACATCGCCGCTGGGTGCCTGTCCGGAGTGCGGTGGTACGGGCGTCTGTACAGTGACTTCGGACACCGTCGGAACAAAGAAACTTGCGAAGGCAAAAAGCCCGCAGATGGAAACGTGCTGCCTCGCCTGCCACGGCAATCGACTCAATCGCGATGCACTGGCGCTGCAGTTGCGATGTTTGACGTTACCTGCTGTCGCTGGCATGGAGATCGGCGATCTGTCGATATGGCTTGCAGCGACTCGGTCATCACTTCCCACGGACCTGCAGTCCGCGTTGCGACCAGCTTTCGAGCACGCCGATCGAAGGTTGGCGTTCCTGATCCACTGCGGCATGAACTATCTGTCGCTGGATCGCAGCATGAGGACACTTTCGGGCGGTGAGTCTCAACGTGCGTCGCTCACAACGGCACTGGGTTCCGGTCTGATCAACACGATGTATGTTCTCGACGAACCAACCGCCGGTCTCCATCCGTCCGATACAAAACGCATCATTGCGGCCGTACGAGAACTTCAGCTGGGCGGCAACACGGTCGTGGTGGTCGAGCACGATCCGGAGTTCATTCTTGCGGCTGACGATGTCGTCGAAATCGGTCCCGGTGCGGGAGACTCCGGCGGCACGATCGTATTTCAGGGCTCGCCGTGTGAACTCAAGGATGCCAATACTGCGACATCGAAGCAAATGCGTTTGAGTCCGGTTTCTGGGCGAACGGCCTCGATGAAGCGTCGCGAAACGCAGCATTGGCTGACGCTGACCGGTGTTCGTTGTCACAATATCGATGACCTTTCGGTGAAAATTCCGCTCGGCGTGCTGTGTGCCATCACCGGCGTCAGTGGCAGCGGTAAGAGTTCCCTGATTGTAGATTCCCTGTATCCCGATCTGTGCCGTCGGTTGCAGCTCAACATCACGCCGCCCGGCAATGGAACAATTGATCGCATCGAAGGCTGCGAGCACATCGAAAGCGTCTTGCTGCTGGATCAGAGTCCAGTGCAACGCTCACGACGCAGCATCCCGGCGACATGGATCGGCGTATTTGATGAAATTCGCGTGCTGTTGGCGGAGACGCACGAGGCAAAGAAGCGCAATTGTGGACGCGGTATGTTCAGTTTCAATTCTGTTTCGGGTGGTCGATGCCCCGTGTGTGAAGGCTGCGGCGTGGTTACGGTCGCGATGCAGTTTCTGGCTGACATTCAGACGCCTTGTGAGGAATGTGGAGGACGACGATTTCGCCCCGACGTGCTTGAGATCCGCTATCGCGACCGTTCGGTGTATGAGATTCTTTGCATGACCAGCGACGAAGCATTCGCATTCTTCAATGGCCATCACAAGATTCAACAACGCCTGAATGCGGTGCGTCAGGTTGGGCTTGGCTATCTGCGACTCGGGCAACCGCTGAACACCGTGTCTGGCGGAGAAGCACAGCGTTTGAGAATCGCTGCGCTGCTGGCCGGGATTCCACTCGAAGACGGTAACACGGCCGCCAAAAATCGCAAAGCTGCGGCACTCACGAAAGTCGGACGCACATTGTTTTTGCTCGACGAACCATGCAGCGGACTGCATCTGCTGGACATCGAACGCCTGCGGTCTTGCCTGGATTTCCTGCTCCAAACCGGCCATTCCGTCATCGTGATCGACCACGATCCCGCACTCATCTCCCACGCCGACCACATCATCCAGCTCGGCCCTGGAGCCGG
>CAMAVB010000304.1 GCA_945861465.1 Candidatus Kuenenia stuttgartensis | reverse complement strand
ATTTTGGTTTTTTCACCATGCCGCGCGGAAACCTCGGCTTCGCGTTTATCGATTTCAATCTGATACAGTTTGGCGGTGAGCATCTTACGAGCCGTCGCGCGGTTCTTGTGCTGACTGCGTTCGTTCTGACACGCCGCGACAACGCCCGTCGGCAGATGCGTCAATCGCACGGCCGAATCCGTCTTGTTGATGTGCTGGCCGCCCGCGCCGCTCGACCGGTACGTATCTTCCTTGATGTCCTTGTCCCAATTGATGTCGATTTCTATTTCGTCGTCGATGTCAGGTACGACATCCACTGCCGCAAATGCCGTGTGCCGTCGACCGGCGGAATCAAACGGGCTGATGCGAATGAGTCGATGGTTTCCCATTTCGCCGCGCAGATATCCGTAGACAAATTCGCCTGTGATCAGAATCGTGGCGTTGCGAATCCCAGCCTCTTCTGCCGGCGATAAATCGATCTCTTCGACCTTGAATCCTCTGCGTTCTCCCCAGCGGATATACATTCGCAACAGCATTTGGGCCCAGTCGGCAGAATCTGTTCCGCCTTCACCCGCCTGTACCGTTAGGTAAGCCGCACAGGAATCGGCGGGGTTGGACATCGTGACCTGAAGTTCAACGCGTTCAATTTCTGCCGTCAGCCGTTCAACTGTGGCTCTTAACTCCGTTTCACTTTCACCGGAATCGTCTTCTTCAGCGAATTCCATCAGGACTTGAAGGTCGTCACTGCCAGTCACAAGTTTCTGCAGTGGGCTGACAGTCGATTTGAGTTTTCTGAGTTCGTCGGTTTGCTGCCGGGCGCGTTCCTGGTTGTTCCAGAAATCCGTGCCAGCCATCTTGTCGTTGATTTCTGCGATGCGAGCGGTCTTGGCTGGCAAGTCAAAGACAGTCTCGAAGGTGAACGATACGCTTCAGCAATTCCTTACACTCAGCTCGAAATTCCGGATCCATGATTCAGGCAACTCTCTTGGGATTCTAAAGTAGGTCCAGCCTCCCGGGCTGGACTTCTGATGTAGGTCCAGCCTGCCGGGCTGGACTTCTGATGTAGGTCCTCCCTGCCGGGGAGGACTTTCTGATGTAGGTCCTCCCTGCCGGGGAGGACTTTCGCCGTGAGGCGAACCTTGGGAGCCGACGTCCGCTCCCCGGCGACAGGTTGCTGATTTTTCATCCGCTTTTGGTCGCTGGTCGCGGCTCGCCGCGAAGTCCTTTCCGGCAGAAAGGACCTACATTTACAGGCGGACGGCATTTCATCAAAGCTCCGCTTCAGATGCAATGGGCAATCCACTGAGAACTCCGTTCCCAACAGGATTTACTGCTTCGGTGACAGTCTCAACGCAGGGAAACCAAGATGAATTCAAAATTGGACCGGGTTTGCAGAAACCTTTCTACCAGACAGAATGCCGGGCTTCTATACTTCCGACGTTTTGATAATCACCCTTCGGCCCTGTTTTTTCGGACCCCATCGCTGTGCATAGAACTCATACCTGCGGACAACTTCGTAGAGAACACGCTGGCCAAACCGTCACATTATGCGGCTGGGTGCACAGTTATCGTGAACAGGGCAAAGAACTGGTCTTTGTCGATATGCGCGACCGCTACGGCAAGACGCAGGTCGTATTCTACACCGATGATGACACAAAGATCGATGGTGTGGCCCGCAAGCTGCGTCGTGAAGATGTGGTCAAGGTCGTCGGTGAAGTGTGTTACCGTGGCGACGGTCTGGTGAATTCCAAACTGGCCACTGGCGAAATCGAAATTCGCGCACAACAGCTCACTGTGCTCTCGAAGAGCAAGACGCCGCCGTTTGAAATCGAAGGCGGTGAACTACCCAACGAAGAACTGCGATTGAGGTATCGCTTTGTCGATTTACGGCGCCCGGAGTTACAGAAGAGCATCATGCTGCGTCATCAGCTCGTGCAGGCGGTGCGTGAATACTTCAACGTCCGTGATTTCCTGGAGATCGAAACACCCATGCTGGGCCGCAGTACTCCGGAAGGCGCACGCGATTATCTTGTACCTAGTCGAGTCCACCCTGGCAGCTTTTATGCGTTGCCACAATCGCCGCAGATCTATAAGCAGATTCTCATGGTGGCCGGATTCGACCGCTATTATCAGATTGCACGCTGTTTCCGTGACGAAGACCTGCGAGCTGATCGGCAGCCTGAGTTCACGCAGATCGACGTCGAAATGGCTTTTGTCGAACGCGATGATATTTTGAACATGATCGACGGGCTGATCGCGCATGTGATGAAGAAAGTGCGCAACGTCGAGATTCCGCTGCCACTGCCGCGATACACGCATCGCGACGTAATGGAACGTTACGGCAGCGATAAACCGGACCTGCGATTTGGGCTGGAAATCGTGGACATCGGCGCTGTTGCTGCCGTTTGCGATTTCGGTGTCTTTAAGGGTGTGATGAGTTCCGGAGGCCGTGTGCGAGGAATCAACGCCAAAGGCGCGGCGGAAAAATACAGCCGACGCCTGTTGGACGTGGATCTGAAAAACTTCGTCGGCGACTTCGGTGCGAAGGGACTGGCGTATATGAAGGTTGTCGGTGACAAACTGGAATCGACGATTGTGAAGTTCTTCACGGAAGATCAGCAGCGCGAGATTCTGACGCGGATGGACGGCAAGGACGGTGACTTGTTGCTGTTCGTCGCCGATACTCCGAAGGTGACCAACTCAGCGCTCGCGGCATTACGAAATCGCCTTGGCAAAGAGCTCAACCTTTACGACCCTTCACAGTTCCAGTGTCAGTGGGTCATCGACTTTCCACTTGTCACATGGAATGCCGCCGAAAATCGTTTCGATGCGGAACATCATCCGTTCTGTCAGCCCAATCCGGAAGATGCCGAGTTCCTGAAGACCGATCCAGGCAAAGTTCGCGCCGACAGCTATGATCTGGTCGTCAACGGTTACGAAGCTGCGAGCGGCAGTGTGCGTATTCACGATTCCGAAGTGCAGCAAATGGTGTTTGACCTGTTGAACATCAATCCCGAGGAAGCAGAAATGCGTTTCGGCTTCCTGCTGGAAGCGCTCCGTTACGGCGCACCACCTCATGCCGGAATCGCCCTCGGATTGGATCGCTGGGTCATGCTGCTGGCTGGCGACGACAATATTCGCGACGTCATTGCTTTCCCGAAGACTCAGAAAGCCGCTGATATGCTCACCGGTGCCCCGGCTGCGGTGGACGATCGTCAATTGAAAGACCTGAATATCGCTGTCACAAATCTTCCCGAAAAGTAGACGGAAAGTTGCGTTCCTGTTTTCTTAACAATCGGCAGCCTCGATCTATCCACTGGCTGGCTGTTTTGTTTTAACCAGGCTGTGAACCTCGGGATTGAATGGCGCTAAGGCGAGCGGCAGGATAGAACTTACCATCCGCAATTTGTACGACGGACTTCCAGTCCGTCGAGTAGCACCATGCGACGGACTGGAAGTCCGTCGTACCGGTAAATTCATTTCTGCCGCTCGCCTAAGAGCTTTGATGTGGTTTCGATGCCTTATCTGATTGACTCTGAGATTACGAGCGAAGCTGTCTTGTCCGCGTCTTCGTCTTCCTGCGGCTTTCCGCCCTTCTCAACAGCCTCAGCTGCGATTGCGATCTCCGCTGGTTCACCATCCGGAACCGGGGGAGCTTCCACCACGACATTCAAGATCATCCCAGCTCGCAGATCGACGATTTTCAGCTTTTTAAAGTATTTCTTTCCACCCCGGACCACATCGACTTTTACTTCGTATTTGTAGTCCTTCGATTGATCGTTGACAGAGACGACAAAGGACCGTTTCGCGCCCAGCGTCGACATTCTCTGGTCGAGCAGAAAAACTCCCGCGTCTTCGGGAGCCACGATCACAATTCTGGCCATTGAGGCTTCGTATAGTTTCTTCGACTGCGCTTTCGGAGTCAGGCTTTCAACGTCAATTCCGGGTTCGTCAGAACAATCCCAACACTTATTTTGACCGCAAACTCCACATTCCGGCACCGGACAGTTGTTGCAATCGGATGTGCTAAAAGTACACGAGGGAAGTTCGCCACACGAGTTGCATGCAGGTGTTGAATAATACTCAGGCACGGGATTGCATCCGTGACAGTCGTTCTGGACTGTCGCACATGCCATGAAACAGAAGGTGAGTTTGAACGCTATCGAAGACAACATTGTCATTTTCCCGATACATGCGATAAAGATTTACCTGAAAACGCCACCATAAGCCGAAATCCCTCTCGCTCTTTGACGTATCGTCCGTCACCGTGATTTTCCGCAAAGAGAATGGTTTTCACCTGCCTGAATCGACTGCGCGGCTTTTGTCGATCGAATCGCGGCATTGTGCCACGCAGGTTTTTACGCTTGTTGCCAAATCCGAAGGCTGTCTCCTTCTGGGCCTCCCGGAATTCGTGATGCACGATGTAGCGGCTGTGTCCGTCCAACACGCCGGTGAGAAAGTAGATTCTCAATTTCCTGTACCGACCAATCCCAGCCCGTAAACGGTGACCATCAAATTTGAATCCGGTTGCAGTTCAAAATCACGCCATTATTTGATATATGTCCTGCCCACGATGTGAGCCAACTCACCAAACGAAACGGCGACGCGGCTTTGCACAAGCGCGATCGGCAGGAACATAAACATGACATCAAATTCTGTATACTGGGGTGAAGGCTTGTTTCTTCGTCCTCACCATTTCCAGCGAGTCGAATCTCAAACTCACGAATCGCTTCGGATCTCAGAATACTGGACGACGCCAAACCACTATGGCGTTCACGGGATGCAGGTTGAACATGAAGCACTCGCAAATTGGCGCATATCACTGAGCGCGTGTCACCTTCGGCTTCCGGATGGCACTCAGCTGCGTTTTCCGGAAGACTGCCACATCTCCGCTGTAAATATCTCCAGAACGGCATTTGAAAACAGCGAATCCCGGGTCAAGGTTTACGTTGGTGTCTCTGAGCTGAGACGTGGGAGTACCAATACAAGCACCGTAAACACAAGCATCCCAACCCGTTATTTGCTTCACGATGAAGAAGTGGAAGATGAAAACCGTGCCGGGGATCTTCAGCACATTCAGTTTCGGAAGCTGAATCCTCAGATTCTTGTCGGCGACTTGTCGGTTCGCGGGTTCGACGCTGTGCCGATCTTTCAGCTCAGGCTGGGAAGCACTGCAGAGGCACCGCCGGAAATTGATCTGGACTACATTCCACCCCTGTTAACCCAGGAAGGTTGGCCACCGCTTGCTTCATTAATCCGATCCATCGCGGATCGTCTTGGTGCGACTTCAGATCAGCTTGCCAGACAGATGATTGACCGAGGAGTTGCTTTTGCCAGCGGACACAAGGAGGACCTTGAACGCATCATGCAGCTCAACGCCGTCAATATGGCTCTTGGAGGGATTTCGTGGCTGCCGACTTCTCGCGGGCTTCATCCGTTCATACTCTTTACAGAGTTGAGCCGTGCCGTGGGCCACATGGCAATTTTTCGCCGCGAGCGAAAAATGCCCGGGTTGCCTGCCTATAATCACGATAACCTTGCGCTGTGCTTTGGTGTACTCAGAAAACTGCTCGAAATTGAGACCGGTGGCGAAGAGCCGTACGTTCGCGTTCCGTTTTCCGCCCAGGGCTTGCAAATGTCAGTGCGGCTTCAATCGGATTGGCTTGCGCCTGCATGGACGTTCTATATTGGTGTCGAGGCGAGCTTAAAATCCGGCCAGGTCACTGAACTCTTGTCCGAAAAACAGCTCGGAATGAAAGCCGGAAGTACGGAAGAAGTCGATAACATCTATCGTTTCGGTCGTCGCGGAGTACGTTTCATGCCGGTTGGAGACGCACCCAGAGCGTTGCCACGATCGAATTGGCATTATTTTCGAGTGGACCGAGACGAAGCATGGGGAAGCGTAGAACGCAGCCTGAATCTTGGAATACGATTCAACGAGCGGATGGTGGTCAAGCAAGTCAATGGAGAAAATCGCGTGGATGTCACTGACCGGGAAACAAATGGACTAGCGACTCTCGCGTTTTCTCTGTTCGTGATCCGCAGCTCAGAACAAGGAGGAGTTTCGGCATGACAGTTTTCTTGTGCGGTCACTGATTCCATGGATGACGCACAGCTTACTGGGCGCTGGTGGAATCGCATCGCACGGCCACCGGGCCGCAGCCGCGAGTGGTGGCGTGGCTGGGCAAACTTGATGAAGCTGGTCGGCTGGGTGTGAAGCAGGCGGCTGATGTGGCTCGGATGTCGATCCCGCCAGCATCTGAAACAGAACGACTTCAGCCGCTTGGGCGGCAAAAGCGGTTTGAATTCGATGATGATATGACTCCCGCTGAACCGCGCTGGGTCGAAGTCATTGTCGGTGGCGTGCGAGTCGAGAACCTGCGGCAACCTGGTGGACCGTGGCTGTCGCCGCATCTCATACGGACGCTGCAGCTCGACACGTTTCTGGACAAAGAGATTCCGGAAGGACGCGGACATGTGCCGTGGGATGTCACTTCACTGATTCTGATCATTGCGCGATTGCTCAACCCCTCCAGTGAGCTGCACATCGCCGAACAATGTTTTGCGAAAACGGCGCTGATGCCTCAACATCAGAAAGTGATTCGTCTCCGGAACGATTCATTCTGTGTCGCAGTCGTGAGCGATCAAAGAACGAAGAAGGCATCACGCAGCGTTTCGAAAAGAAGATCGAAGCGTCACTGAAGGTCACAAAGACCGACAAGGATGCCGCTCGCATCGAATGGTCAAAGGTCGAAGCCATGCGTGACTGGACGACGCTGAGCGCCGAGTGCTACCTGCTTCGAACCAACATCGCTGACTGGTCAGACGAAGAACTCTGGAAAGCGTACATTCAATTGACAGAAGCAGAGGCCGCGTTTCGGATCCACAAGAGCGACTTGTCGATTCGCCCGATCTGGCATCAAAAAGAAGACCGCGTCCTGGCGCACATCTTCGTGTGCTTCCTGGCTTATGTGCTATGGAAAACTCTGAGTCAGCTCTGTGACAAAGCGGGGCTGGGTGGCGAACCTCGGCGGGTGCTTTCGGAACTCTCCGAGATCCGTTCAATGGACGTCGTGCTGCCAACTCGTTCCGGCCCGGAGATCCGACCCCGGTGCATTTCCAAGCCCACTGACCACCAACAAACCCTGCTGGAAAAACTCGGCCTCAAACTCCCTTCGAAAATAATCCAGAAGCAAATGTAGTGAGAAAAACTACCCTGAACACCCGGAAAACATTGTCTTTATTAATCGAGCTGGGGAAGTCGGGCCAGCGCAAGAGACAGATTCATAGTCTTCATCAGCATTCCTCGTTGGTAAACGTGATTTTGGTCTCAGCCGCTGCCGCTGCGAGAATATGCAGCATAGACGGATCGAAGTGGATACACAGATAAAATTGCGGCGAATTGCTGGTTTCCGTGCGACTCCGGGAACGCCGCATCAGCCACGGGCAGGAGGAATGATTTCTGCGATGCCATTTATCGGGCCATTGGGATTCGCTCGACGATTCATGGAAATGAGCCAGCGACCGCAATCGTCTCTGATCTGCCAGTGTCCTGAAAACGTTCCTTCACCATCGCAGGAACCGACATATAGAATATTGTGGCGACCGAGGTATTGCTTCACGATCACAACCTGGCCGGTGTCGTGCAACGTGCCGTCTAGTTCAAACTTCCCGACAATGTCGGTTCCTCTGCCCGTAAGTCGCTTGTCCCGGAAGAGAACCTGCAATGAAGTCATCGGCTGGCGACCGTAGATGCGCTGCTCCCACCAGCCGTTGCACGAAATCCAATCGTTGGCAGATTGTTCGCAGGCATTCATTGGCGTCTTCCTTTGGTTGTCATCCAACACCGTTATACCCCTTCACTCAAGTAATCACGCAGTTTCTTATGACCTGTCTTGCCATGCGCGAAATCATACTGAATCGAGCGAGTCAAGAATTGTCAACTGACAAAGAACAGCAGAGAGAAGAAACATGAAACTGCGTCAATGGTGTTCGTGCAGCATCGCGGTCGGAATCACGATGTTTCTGGTTGGTGTTGTTTTTTATTTTCTTGTTCCATTCATTGCCCCCGGCATAAAACCACAGTACGAAAACCTTGCACTGTACCGTGACTGGAAGGAGTGGACCTCAACGTACATGACGATCCACCCTTTCATCTTCGCACCTGTCTTCGCAACCGTCTTCCTCAAACTGCGAATGGCGACCAGTTTTCCAGCCGGCATCAAAGGTGGGTTCATTGACGGGGTCGGCGTATTCTGCGTGGGAAGTCTGCCAGTCTTTCTGCTGGCCTTTGCTTCGTTTCAGGTGTCGGTAGAAATCCTGCTGAGCTGGATCGTACAGAACCTATGTCAGTATCTGGCTGCCGGAGTCGCCATCGGAGCCGTCGCCGCGGAGCGACAGTTCGCCTAATTGGACAGCGCCACTTTGAGAGTCCGATTCGCCATAAGATATTGTTCAGATTTACGTTTCGTCATTCCACCTTCCCTTCTCCCCCGAAATCGGGGGAGAAGGTGGCCGACAGGCCGGATGAGGGGCCTGTCCAGGATGTCAACTTGCGAAAAAAGCCCCCTCACCCCAGCTCTCTCCCCCAATTTGTTTGCGACCACACTGCAAAGAAAAACCACGCAATCTCCGCAAACAAATCGGGGGAGAGGGGGCAAAGTGGCGCTGTCCAACTAAGCACTCAGTTGCCGGTCTCCGCCGGGGAATCAATCTCGCTACACGGATTGCATTCATCTGAAAGCCGGCCTTCTGACGCCGCCTGTCTGGTTGTTCGCCTGCCTCTTCTATCGTTCAAGGCAGCGGCGATTTGACGAGAACAACGTCGATCCGAATCGAAACTTTCTACTGGAGGGCGAACAGTACCAAGGGGCTCCCGCCGGGTATGCGGAACTGAATGAACTGCTGAATCCTCGCCGCCCGCCGTCCCGCTGGAATCCGTTTTTCATCAAAGCACTTCAGGCCATCGCGCGGCACGGGATGCCAGCACTGAGACAGTCGATTGCAGCCGGGCAGTATGAATTCCCGCAAGGACTCTTTTTCGGGGGTACCGGACCGACACAAATGCAGCAACTTCTGCATCAATGTACAAAAATAAACGGATCGAAGAGAGAAAAGCGGCATCCCTGCCAGGAGGCCATCCCTGGTGAGCTAAGGCCGATCGCGTGTCTTGTTGAGTGAGCAAGCGACCTGAAAGGAGTGGGTTGCGTGAATGAGTAGTGCTTTTCTCTGCTTC
>CAMAVB010000303.1 GCA_945861465.1 Candidatus Kuenenia stuttgartensis | reverse complement strand
AGGCAGAACACAAACATCGCCACGGCCGTACCACTCACAGTGAGCAGGGTCCGTGCTCGATGACGCAACAAGGTCTTAAGGACATAGCCCAGCATCGGGGGACTCCTGTCTGATGGCGACCGAAGGCGATTCCACAAACTTGCCGCGATTAAGGATCAGCTGTCGATTAGCAATTGCTGCAACTCCGGCATCATGCGTGACCATCAGCATCGTAATGTTCAACTCGCGATTGAGTCGTTTCAGCAGGTCTTGAATCTGGCCGCTTGTTTCTGAGTCCAGACTGCCCGTTGGTTCATCGGCCACAACGACCTGCGGATGAGCGACAATGGCCCGGGCAATTCCCACCCGCTGCTCCTGTCCGCCGGACAGTTGTCTCGGATAATGGTTAGCTCGATCGCTGAGTCCAACAGCTTCCAGAGCCAGCTCAACGCGCTTTTGGCGTGCGTCTGATGTGAGCTTCAACAGCAGTGTGGGGAGTTCGACATTCTCGTAAGCCGTGAGCACAGGGATCAGATTGTGAGTCTGAAAGATATACCCCAGGTTCTGGGCTCGCCAGTCCGCAAGCTGGCCACGACTTAAGCGCGTGATTTCCGTGCCATTGACCAGAATCGTTCCGGAATCCGGACGGTCGATTCCGCTGACCAGGTTGAGCAAAGTGCTTTTTCCTGTGCCGCTTGGTCCCATCAATGACACGAAATCGCCTGCCTGAACCTCGAGCGAGATTTCGTCCAGGGGCGTAATCGTCTCGTCACCTTTTCGAAATCGCTTACTGACATTTCGTAGTTCCACAATCGCCATGTTTCACCTCTTCAATCCCAGCAATTGGTCATCACCCAGCGACTCAATCAACTCACCCGGCTGCAGCCTCTCTGTTCCGGACGCAATCAGCTTGTCCGTGATGACCAGCCCGTGAATCACTTCGGTAAGTCCGTCCCCGGTCTCGGCCCCGACGCTGATGGACTTTCGCATGGCAACACCCTCGGGCGTCGCAACCCAAACCGTTGATCCATCAGTTCCGGACTGGATCAACTGCGTCGGGATGAACAGGTGCTGCGACTCGGTGAGAACCTCCGGCTGTTGCGGTGACACGGGAGCAAGAAACGTGACCTTCACCAGCATTTCCGGAGTCACCGTTCCGGGCGGATTCAGCAACTCGACTTTGACTTCCAGCGTGTTCTTCTGCACATTGGCGGAACTGGTCGATTGCAGAACCAGTCCCTCAAGCTTTGTGCCAGAGGAGGCCGTTTCTATTTCCACCGGAGCACCTGATATCACCATCGGTACATCCTCCAGTCGCACGTCAGCTCGGATTTGCAGTCGATTTGGATCATACATTTCCACGATCACTGCCGCGTTCTGGCCGGTCGACTCATCCAGACCGATGACACGAGATCCCGGCGAAGCCACAACTCTGAGCACACGTCCAGAAAGCGGCGCGCGAATTGTGGTACGTTCCAGATTGAGTCTCGCCCGGTCCAGGTGTACCCTGGCAAGGTGCCGGGATGCTTCCGCTGAAATCAAGCGCGCGGCTGCTTCACTGAATGCCCGCTGCTCTTCGATCAGCAGTTGCAGCTGTTCCTCCAGAGCCATGACCCGGGATTGCAGCGACGCGACCTCGTCTGCCAGGTGAGGCTGGCGACTCTTCAAATCTGACAGCTCAGCACCTGCCGTTACGGAATCACAGCGTGACTGTTCGACGACAATTGCGGCAACCGCGTTGCCTGCCATCGATTTGCCCTCCTGGCTCAGCCGGGCAAACTTGACTCTGGCTTCCGCTGCCTGAAACAGTGAAGGCAGCCGAGCGAGTTCCGCGTTGGCTCGTGCCAGCAAGCTCTTTGCTTCCGCCAATTCTGCCCGACGGTGAGTTGGATTGTGCAATCGTGCGGCCGACGCCGTCTCTTCCGCTAATGCGCGTTGCACCTCACCGTTGGCAATTTCGAGTGTTGCTTCGGCCTGCTCAACCTGCAACTCCGCATCCCTCTCAATCAGTCGCGCGACCGGTTCACCCTTTTGGATTGCCTGCCCTTCAACCACGAAAAGTTCATCGACAACGCCTCCAGCCAAAGCCGTCACTTTGACAGCACTGGGGCGTGGTTCAACCCAGCCCGGTGCCTGAAACAGCACCGCCCCCGAGGTCGTCACCGATCCTTGTTTGGCGATGACCGGCATCACAGTCACCTTTTTTCGAGGCAAAATCTGCTTGGCGATCGAGGTGCCAAATACCACCACAAATCCGACCAGAATCCCGAGCGGAATGACGTAGCGTGAAACCCAGCGACGTGGTCGCTTCGTCGTTGAGACTCGCGAAAGCAATGTTTTATCGCGGGCAAGTTGCTGCAGGTCCAGCGGCGAGTCGCGCATGATCATTTTCCTGCTCGAACGAAGACTTTGCTGGCTGCGAGCGACAGATTTCCCTGAGCATCTCGTTTTGCCGTTCCCTGTACGACCACCTCTGAAAGTTCCTTTACGCCCAATAGCTCGCGCGCATCACCGGAAACCAGCTTGCCAGACTCGTCGATAATTTTGACCGTCGCGATGTTTGTCTTCACCTCATCCTGGTGGCAGCAGTAGTCCCACGGTGTTGGACAACCTTCCTCATCCGCACAATACTGGACTTTGAGGTCAACGATTGTGAACGCAGCAATGCCATCAACAAACGGCTTCTCAGACCCGCCAATTCGTCCCACAACTGCAATCGACTGATCGTTTTCGGCATTTTCTCGGGCCACGCCAACGGCGACGGCATCTGCAGGTTCGAACGCCAGAATGAACGCCGATGCTGCTGCCGGTTTGGCTGAGTTCGCTTGCGACTTTCCGTCGTTTTCAGCACAACCCAAAAGTACCAGGCAGAAACCGGATACGACAATGTTCAGAACTTTCATGTTTAACTCCTAAATCGCTTTCAAAGAAGCAGCCACCGATTCTCGCAAAGCTTTGATCGCTGGTGGCAACGCGCCCAAAGCACCAAGGAACAAACCCGCACCACATCCGATCGTGAGAGCGAAACTATCAATTCGAAGAGCGAATGCTCCCATCGTAAAGCGGACCGCGTGTCCATTCAGCAATGTCAGGGCAATACAACCTGACAGCAATGAAGATGCGGCGGCCAGCACCACTCCTTCCTGCACAAGGCTCATCAGGATTGCTCGTCGCCGGTATCCCACAGTCTGGAGTGTTGCGATTTCCCGAATGCGTCCAGCCACGGATCCATACATCATGTTCATTCCGGCAAACAACCCCGCACCCGAGACGAGCAGGACAACCATCCACGCCAAAAGCCGCACGGGTCGATAATACTGCTGCAACGCGGCGTAGTAGTCAGTCTCGCGGACCGCCTGCAGTTCCAGATCGGTTCGCTCCTTGCAGAATAATGTGAGTTCCGAAGACGAGCCTTGCGGTGGCAACAACAACGCCACCAGACTGATGTCCTGACGCATGGTCGCCGCCTGAAAATCCGCAAGGATACACCAGATCTCCGATTCAAAAGCAGTTCCCTCGGCCACAAAACGACCACTGATCGTCCAGTCCTGACCCTCGAAGGTCAGCTTCTTCCCAATCTCCAGCTGGCCTGGATCCGAGCCAAGTTTTGCCGCCGCCAGCTTTCCGACGATGACCTCACCACGAACCGGCCATTTGCCTTCGATCAGACGAACGTAACGACGGACCAGTGGACTGGTCTCTGTCACAGCTCGAATTAAACCAAGGCCAACTGCCCCATTCTCATTGCCAATGCGTGTGCCGAGGTAGATTTCCGGCGAAGCAAACGTAACTCCAAAACGATTCACAGTCCCTGCCACACTCGATGTCAGCAGACCGGGAGTACGAGCAGCAATGGCAGAACTCTCAATGTTCTCACCTGAAGTCACTGAGTAGATCAGGACGACGTCCGGATCACCGCTGTCAGCCAGGGAAACTTCCAGACCTCGAATGAATCCCACTACGACGATGATCAACAATACCACAATCGACAACGCCGCTAATGTCAACCCTGATCGAAAAGGACGACGAGTGAGATTTCGAATTCCGTATTCCCAGGGAAGCAACATGGCTCTGATCCCATTGTGGTGGTTCGATAAGGTCGGAGCAAACGCTGCAGCCGGCGTTGAACTGGAGCTATACCTCGCTCCCCTGGCCTTGATTCGTTTAAACGCGTGCTCAGCGGGCCGCGATTGTTCGTATTTGAGATTTGAGATTTCAAATTTGAAATACAAAGCGTGCGGCGTTGCCCACGCGGTGAAACAATTGGGCCATCTTCAACCGTCTGAGGAATACTTTAGTGCAGCTTTGGTCAGACAGGGAGCGGACCGGGCACTGCATCACACTGGTTGACCGAACTGCATTTGAAGCGGCAACTTGCACTCAGACCTGGAACAATCAACAGATCAGTGAACAGACGCGAACGCGCATGGAGAGCCCGTGAGCCGTCTTCTGGTTGGGAAAAACATCCTCGATCGCTGACGAATCCAAAACGAAACAACCCCTCAACACAGGGAGTTCGACAATCAGACTGAGCGGGACGGAGTTCGGGGCAGTTTTCAATTCGACATGCTTGCTGCGAACCATTCCAGAGCAGGCACCTTGACAGGGACAGCAGTCTGAATCGCGGCCATCGTGCGGCTCGTCGGAAGTCTTAGACCTGGACTTAGCCGGGAGTTCGCTTGACGAATCTGCGAGGCCTCGACAGTGGCTGCAACAGGACCTTGACGCGGGGGCGACGACACTCGTCTGCGAATCGACTGCGCAGCAACTTCCGGAAGTGCAGGAAAACGTACACTGCAAAACGGCGATGATCAAAATGATGCTGACAAATCGGTTCATGACGTAAGTCGCTCTGGCTGCTTGTTCAGAAATCATAGCTTGCCACAGTTGTACTGTCGAGGCGAATTGTCGAAACACACTCAATCCACCGATGTTCTCACGCAGGAAGTGCAAGTTGAGTTGTCAAGCTTTGGCTCCGGCGACGACACTTCAACACTATGGATCAGAGTCCGGTTCTGATGACGGTGTGCCTGGTGTGTGATGGTAGTTCAGCCAGTCCGAAAAGACTTTGAGTTCGTCCAGATCCAGAAAGCCATCTTTGTTGCGATCAAGCTTGTCGAACTGCGGCAGGATGATTCCTGTCGCCTCGGTTTTTGCAAGCTTGCCGTCTTTGTCCTTGTCACTGGCGAGCATGCGCTGGGCAAACTCTTCGGATTCCCAATAGCCCGCACCCTCGCCGCGCGCCCCACCTCCATCGATATCGCGTTCCCGATGGAGCACGTATTCCTGTTTCACCGCATAACAGCTCTCTTCTCCGACACATGCGAAATAGGACACGGTCAGTCGAAGCGGTTTATCGACAGGCCATGCTGCAACGTTCAGCATGAACTCCCGCGGGTCAGCATCGCTCACCGCTGAGACCTTCTGCGCGACCCCTTCCCATTTGTCGATCGTGACGCCCTCCACTGTGTCGATCCTGAAAGACAAAGATTCCGTCAGATTATTCCAGTGGGCGTTGTGAAATGGATCAAGATGAAATCCAAGGTAAAGCTGACCATTCCCGTCTCTCAGCAAGCTCGCATCGGCCTCCGCTCGCAGCTTGGCAAAGAACGGCGGCCCCTCTTGCTCGATCTGTGGTTCCATCATTATGGGCTGCATTTTCGGACGATTGAGGCGTGGCATGACACGCTCCGCAGCCGTCGCTTTCGGCGGCAGTTCCAGCTTGAGTTGCACGTCCTCTTCCCGAGTGATGCGATTCACCGGGCCAACGAGTTCTTCAAGATCTTTGCGAACCTGAGTTGGATCACTCCAGGCTCGCTTACGGATAATGATTCCCTCAGGATTTATGACGAACTCCGAATTCGGCCGATCACCCAGTGCATGTTTGAGCCTATTGTCCATGGCGTCCACGATCCAGGGGATCGACGCCCCGAGCTGCCTTTCTGCCTGCCTCGCGTGATCCAGTCGCTCGGGCAGCGTAAACGGCTGCACATAGTTGCCGGCCAACTCAGGATGAGCCAGTGACTTGTAGATAAAGAAAAACTTGACTTCTTTGGGACCATAGTCCCGAAACACCGCCTCCAGACCGGAGACGTTCCATAGGAAAGGCGGTCAGGTCAGACAACCAAACGTGAGTACCGTGTAATGCCCGCGCAGATCGCCTGTCTTAAACGGCGTCCCATCAGGCGAATAGACGGTCACATCCGGAAAAATGTCGCCAATCAGAGGTCTGGACCGGAGGAAGTCTTCCTCACGCTCCTGCATTTTCTGAGCCTGGACTTCGATCGGGACTGCAATGAAAGCCAGGGCGAGCATTAAGAATGGTGCGACAAAACGCATGACACGCTCCAATGATAAATTGTAATTGTTCAGATCTCATTTACTTCGACTTGAGATCGCCTTTTTCCTGTTCCATCAGCAACACCAATGACTGCTCCATCTCGCGAGGATTGAAACCAAATGGTCCAGGGCCGCCGCGGTAGGCGACTCGCCCGTCGCGGTCGATGATGTAAAGCCGATCAGGCCAGCCACCCCATGCTCGGCCGACACGATTATCGATTTCGTCCACGACCAGCGGCCCTTGAATATTCAGCGCGGCAGAACATTGTCCCGCAACCGAACAGCGATCCTCCAGCGTCACCGGTTGTTTGATGAGGATCCCCGCTTTGGCATTTGTGCTTGTTGGCCGTGTGTGGTCTGTGGGATGGGCTTCGCGGACATAGACTCGCAGGAATTCGACATCGTCTTTCCGCCTACGATACATTTCCTCGAGAGACTCTGAATAAGTTCTATAGTTCCCACAGGAAAAACAGCCAAAAATCAGAACCACTGGCTTCTTGCCACGAAACGACGACAGCCGGACGGTCGTGAGTCCGTCAGCTGACCGAAGTTCGAAGTCCGGAGCCTGTTCACCAACCCTCGGGAGTTCAGAGTTGAACTTCGCGTTTGCGTCGTCCAGGAACGACGCAATGCTGGCGAAGTTTAACTGCTCGCTCTGAGTCTTGACAACTCGCGGCAGATAGATCAGTTCTTCCAGTTCTTCTTCGTTCAGATAACCTTTTTCGCTGGCGATCCTGGCGAAGAGGGCTTGCCACTCTTCGGTCGAGACTCTACCGTCGCTGCTCGTATCAACCGACTTGAACAGTGCAAACGTTGTTTCCTTCTGCTGGCAGAGCTGTCCGTCGGTCGACCAGTCAAAATCTTCCACAGTCAGAACGCCATCCCACGTTCGATCCAGCCGTGCGAAGTCACCTGCCGTACCCGGAAACTCACTACGAGTGACAGTCTTGTCGCGGTCCTCGTCGTGCTCCTCGACCAGCCATTTCCAATCAACACTGGATTCACCCGTGCGAATGAGGGCTGCGTGTCGTTCGGCGTTGCTGCCTGCCGCACCGGTCGCCGCCTGAGACGCTTTCGATCCTTCTTCAGACGCCCTGCCCGCCATCGCAGCAGTCAGCAGCCCGGATGTCGTTGCGACAGCGGCAAGAATGATGCCATGAGACCGTTTCATCTGAATGGTTCCGATATTGCGTGGCGAGACTATTACTGCCGACAAGAGCATCAAACCTACGACCAAGGATGCACCAAATCAAAGCATGGCACGAAACACCGTGAGCACTGGATCTGTTCCAATGGCGTAGGTGAGAGTCTTCTTCGTTGGCTCGCCGCCGCTTTCAGGTGCGAGTGTCAGTTCTACATCACAAAACCAGTTTGAGTCCAGAGCGCGACCGTCGTCAACAAGTGCAAAGTCCTGAAGTTTCTGGCCACCGCTCCAAAGTGCCTCCTGCACAACGATCTCGGGAGCTCGCTGTCGCAATTCATCGATCGTTCCGCCTTTCTTCCAGTGCTCCAGTACGTCCATCAAGGTAGATCGTGCGAGTTCCACATCAACTGGCGCTGCTCTTTGTTCGCCGCATCCCGACACGACGAAGCAAGCGGCGGCGCATGTCAACAGCGTCGCGACTCTGCAATGAAACCGACGAAACGATCTAAGGACAGCTAGCAAAGTCATCAATACACTATTTCCTGAAGTCAGACCCCGATGAGAAACGCCTTGGCACTTACAATCAACTCAACTTCCTCAGAACTCACCAATGACTTCACCGCCCTGACGAGTTCCGACGGCTCGCCAAACTCCAAGATCGATGTTGCTGCTTGCAAATCGGACGGATCCATCGCACAGAAGTGCATGAACTCCACCGATGTGCCGACTATTCGCCCCCATCGTTGCCTTCCCGGCCGGTTGAAAACCACATTGGCGAGCATTGGGACCGCTGACATGCTGGTATGCATTCTTGCCGTCGGACCATGGCGCGCCCATGAAATTAGGGAATTGATTGGCGAGGTTGGTGATATCCACTGCGGCGCACATTTGTACGGCGTCGTCAGGGGTCACTGGATTGGCTGAACTCAGGAATATGTCCGACTGCGGCGAAAGGATGCCGTTGGAAGCATCGGTCACGATTCTTTCACTGAAGGACGCAGTATTGCTGGTGCCGTCGGTAATATCACGAAATCGCGTGAAACTTCGAAAGTAAATCACGCCATCGGCATTCGAATCTCTCCATAGAACACTGACGCCCTTATTCGGAACGTAGTTCACCGCCCCTCCCACGGATGGTTGAGGGTTCTGGAAATCCGATGGACAACGAAACGCTGGCAATTCAATGAGCGTTGGAACCATATTCACAGCATGGGTCAATTGCAGTGAGAAGTCAAACTTTGAGTAGAGATTGGCTTGCTCGAGCTGTGGCAGAATCTGAGTCAGCGCTGAGTATTTATCTCCTGTTCCGCCCAATGCGAACGGAAAACACCCGGCGGTGTCGTGGTAATTGTGCAAGGCCAGACCAATCTGCTTCAGATTGTTTTTGCACTGCGTTCTGCGCGCAGCTTCGCGGGCCTGCTGCACGGCGGGCAGCAGCAATGCAATCAGGATCGCAATAATGGCGATCACCACGAGTAATTCGATGAGGGTGAAACCTCGGGACTTACGATTCGAACGGATCATGGGAAGTACCTTCAACAAAAAGAGACGGGAATATGACCACGAGCAAAAAGAGCGCCCGGCGCGATCGCGGCGGGAGAATTGAAAATCAGGACGGAAGCACGCGAGTTCAAATGCGTCAATGCGAATCGAGCCAGAACCACACGACATCTGAATGCGGAAATATCTCGCGCGGTTGAGGATGGCCCGCAAAGAAGCGAAATTGCGGTTGCATCTGCAAGACTGGCTGCACAAATCGTCCAAGCTGCC
>CAMAVB010000302.1 GCA_945861465.1 Candidatus Kuenenia stuttgartensis | reverse complement strand
CCAGTGCAAAGCAGCTGGCGGCCGCGAAGCTGGCGGCAGAAAAGGACGAGGCCACACCGCAGAAACCAAAGCCGAACAAGGCTCGTCCCTGAGCTCGGCTACTCTGTCAGGCCAGCCCGCGACCGGTATGGTGCTGGAGTACGGTCTCTATCGTATGGCGGTGCTGTTCACGATCATGGCCAATGCGAAACGGCATCACCTTGAGCCGTTTGCGTATGTGCGTGATCTCTTGGTGAAGATGTCATCTTTGTGCGCCGAATGCGGGGTCGATGTGCCGGACTTCACGGAAGCATCAAATCTCACTGGGACCGAGTTTCGTGAACTCGGAATGACACTGGCCAGTCAATTGCCAGGTGACGCCCTGACCGCGCTGCTGCCGGATCACTGGGCTGCGGCTCATCCGAAATTGGTGCTGGTGCATCGCATCGAAGAGGCACGCCAGGTGGCCAACCGCAAACGCGACGATCGTAAAAAACGCCGCGAAAAAATCGCCGCAACTCCAGTCCGCACCACGGACGATGCCCGGAACTGAACGCCGCTGGACCAAATGGGTTCCCCGGACGCTTACGAGCAACAAACTGGTCCTGAAGATATCTGGCAAGTTGCCCCATTTGTTGTGCGATCAGTCACAGACGGGTCAGTTCGTGCGTTTTCGTTTGATGGCGGCTGCACCGGAAAGATATTCCTTTACGACCACACCCTGGCGTCGGACAAACTCTGGCGGAAGAGCGTTGCCAATTTGCATCGCAAGCGTCACTTTCCCGAGTCGGGCTGGGAATTTGTAGTTTCGGGGAAACGTCTGAAGCAGTGCTGCTTCTCGGATCGTGATCGTGCGGTCTTCCTGCGGGTGCAGAAAACGTCCCTTTGAGGGATTGAAGCACCCGGTTGTCAACGTGGGTGCGACATCATCCCACTTCATTCGGCCGTAAACGTCCTTAAACCCGTTGCACCGTTTGTGGCACTCAAGTTTAAGGTGTTCCGGGAGATCGGATCGACTTCCACCGTCTTTCGGAATCAGCGAAATCAGCTCTCGAATTCTTTCGGTTCGTTTCTCCGGGAGATCATGCACAGGATCTCCGCTATTGCCAGACGCTGGCATGTTGCCAATGGCTTGTCTGACGGTAACGTGAGGTTTGCTAGGGATCGCAAAATCAATTGGACCATTCTGCCCTGCGAGCAACACCAACCTAGCGCGGCGCTGTGGAACTCCGTAATCCGCAACGTTGAGCACACGAAATTCAACTGAATACCCAATTCTTCGCAATGAGCGCGCGAAAACATGGATTCGTTCGTCTTCACCGAGCCCCGGAACATTTTCAAGCATGATTGCCTTGGGCTTCAGGCTTCGAACCAATCGCAAGAACTGAAATATCAGGTCATTGCGATCATCAATAATCTCACGCGTACCATTCAAAGTGCGAACGGATGAGAATCCTTGGCAAGGAGGACAACCGGCGAGCAAGTCCAATTCTCCTTGCTTAAGTCCGGTGGACTCAAGCACCCGCTGCACCGACAGCGTCTTGATATTCTCAGAAAACAGCATCACGTTGCGATGGTTCAGGCGGTAAACTTCGGACGCTGCCACATCGATTTCTACTGCTCCAACAACCTTGAATCCAGCGCTTTTCAGCCCCGTAGTTAGTCCACCACACCCGGAAAACAAGTCTATTGCCTTGAGCATTATTGCGCTCCCGCTGCAGCAGCGGCGACTCTCGGGGCTTCAACGATCTCAACGAAGTCCAATCCAATACGCGACAGATGAAATCCAGCGAGATGGAGTAGCCTGTTTGCGTATGGCTCGTGGAGTTGCGCAATTACTTCGTACTTCACTGTTTCAAATACTGGTGTATCAAGTCGAGGATTTGGCAACAGAATGTTGACCATCGATCTCCCTTGCTCTTCAATTATTTGTGATTCCCTTCGAACATACGCATTCATTAGTTTGGGATGGCCCGATTCTGGGTTGACGACGGATAAGTACTCCCGGTTCCCATCGACTCGCACAAAGAGATATTTACTTTGCGTGGCGGTCCTCGCAATTTTTTCCGCATCATCGTGACTGCATTTAACAAGTTCCAGCATTCTAACTTGCATAAAACGAAAATCTTCCGGAGCTTGTGCCGGAACGGTATCGCAAGCGGGTTCAACACAAACAAGCCATTGCTTATCGTGGCCTTCAACGCGCCGCATGATCGTTCCAGTGGTAACGAATTGTTCAGTGTATGATTTTGTGGATTGGAAAGAATTCAGTGCATGCAAAAAATCCGTATCTTTGACCTTGGCAATTGATTCGCGTCCAACCCAGTTCTTTGCTTCAGCCAACTGAGCAATCTGATTCCCATGCCGCGGTACCAACGCCAAGGCATTTCGAACGAAATCGGCTAAATGATCGTCTAAAGCAACTTGGTCTTGAAATACGGTGAGCAACCGACGCAGAAGCGTTTGAGAAGCATGTCTTTCAGTCGGACTATCCGCCGGTGCGTTTGTCGCGTGCCACACCCACCCTACCTGAGTTGCTGCATCTTGAGGAAAGTTCTTCCTAAATTCCAAACCTCGCCGCGTTACTGTGTTTCGCAAATATGCGATGATGGTTCTTGGCAAGCCGGGCCTCCATCCCAGCAGCGATTGGTCCACGATTTCCAGAATCTTGACTGGAAGCGTCAGTGCCTTGTTAGCAAAACACAGCATTAAGTTCTCATAAACAATCCACGGATTACGAGCAGCCAAATCGGCTTGAATTGGAATATGGCTCTTTGTGCCATTTAGGCCCTTGTAAACAGCTCCCAAGAGGTGTGCCGCAATTCGCTCATAGACGACCCATTTTTCTGGTCGCAATGCTGGGAATTTCTTCGTTAAAGCTGCATCAAATTTTCCAAAGTCTGCCCCAGTATGTTTTGCGTTCAGAAGGTAGGCATCTATGAGCAATTCATGCGGTGTATCTATCTCCTTCAGATAGGCATACACTTCTTCTAACGCCACTTCCGAATCCGTACTCAATTGAGACAAACTCTGTTGCCGCAAGGATCCAGCAACCATTCTTGCCGCGTGCTGTAATTGATCTTCGTTGGTGTAGATGCAGACAAGATTGAATTTTGCGTTTTCAGCCAACATACGCAGTATTTCAATCGAATCTGTAGCATCAGTACCTCCCTTCAAATGCAAATCGAGAACGACCAGGTCGGCCTCGGCAATTCTGCTTGAGAGATTTCCAGCCCAGTCGGTCGCCAGATTTGCGATATCACAAGTAATACCTTCGCCATGTAGCGCGCGATACAGCCCTTTAGCTGTGCGACCTTCGGGAAAATCCCGTACGGGAACCGGAGGTTCGTCGGGAAATTCCTTTTCGAGCATGTCCCCGAGATTTGGGAAGTTCTCGTCGATCAGGATGGCACTTCTTACGGCGTTCTTTCTGAACGCATCGATAACGAAGTCGTTCAGGCCGGGCGCAACTTCAGCTGTCATTTAAACCTCTAAACTGGATAATAAAATTTGCGCCAGACAGAATCTTTGGGTCATCGGCAGTAGCAAGCCTGATTTTGTGCCGCGCAACCGCAAGGTTTGTGCGACAAAGGTACAATCCGATCCCCCGCCCCTGCGGCCGCTTTGTGAAGAACATCTGAAACAAGTTGTTTACGTCGTCTTTGTCAATGCCGGGACCAGAGTCAGCCACGAGCACCAAACCGCCCTTAAGGTCGAATCGTATCTTCTTTTGCTTCGTTGATTTCAGCCAGTAGACCGAGTTGTTCACAAGATTTATGAATACTGGAAAAATTCGCGAGGGAACGTCGGTAATTTCCAGCGAATCAAACGCATCCGTCGACTCGAATTGAATGCCGGAACTTTCGAAACGGCGATTAAAAAATTTCCGCACATATTCGCTAATCTCAACCCCGCGTAGAACCCGCCTTGCTCGATAAGTGGCTACGCTTAAAGGTGCCAGGAACCGGAATCGGTCTACCAGTGCACTGAATGCATTAACGGCACGTTTGAATGCCGGGGTTGCGCGGCAGTTTTCGGGAAGGCGTTTTAGGCTGCTTTCGGTTTCTTGTGCCATCTCCTCCAACTCATGGCTGATCAGTTCTACAGCGATACCGCTCTGAGCCAATAAGTTCAATTGTTCGATGCGTTCGTTGGCTCGGACATCACTTTCGTCAACCACTTCCAGTGCGATTGTGAGATCGATGCCCTGCGTGAGCAGTTTCAGGGCCTGAACGGCATTCCGAGCTTCCGAAAGTACAGTGGAATCCAGTTGCGCCCATTCGGCTCGAATTTGGTCCGCCGCCCATGCAATGGACTCTCCGTTGGCGGACTGCTCGATGTACGGCAACGTCGCCGTTTCGAACGCTGACGCGACAGCATCCAGTCGCTTTCTCCACGACAGTCCCAAATCCACCGACTGTTTTTGAACGGCAGCAAGCAGATCTGTGGCGGCGAGTGTCAGTTCCTGTGAGGTTTTTTTTTGAAATGCGGCAACAATTCGTTCCGGCCGTTTCCCCTCGCATTCTGCCAGTTTGGCTGAGACCTCATTGTACAACAACGAAACATCCTCGCGGGAAGACTCGTAACGGTCCCTCAATTCTCGATGCTCGTCCGTTCGATCTTCAAGACCCTTTGGCAGGACGGGTAAGTGAATTTCAATGAGCAATTGTTCCGCATTACCCAACTCAGCACGCAGCCTTGAGAGCTGCACTGGATTAGGCTTCTTTAAAGCGTCCCGAGTTTGTTTCTGCAGATCGGGCAATATCGATTCAAACTTGCGAAGAGCCGTACCGACCTGCCGAGATACACCAAGATAGTCACCGCGTCTAGTGCGTCTCGCCTCAAGAGCAGCAGCTTTACCGCGTTCATTTCGTTGCTGAATGGCTTTCAGTTCCGATTCGCGAACTGGTGAACCCGACCCGAAATATCGACGAGCGGCAGTCATTAGCACTTCTACTACAATCGACTTCATCAATCTTTTGGCTTGATTCTCAACAAGGCCTTCCCGCCCCGCTTTGTCTCGCAAAAGCGGATTTCCTTCTCGACTAATTCGCACTCTTCCGAATACCCTTCGATCGGCCCAGAATTCGCGTCCGGCATGTTTTGAACGACGTTCTTCCAACCCAAAAAAGTCATTTTCGGGGCGACCATACGGAAGTACTCGAACACCGTCACGGTACACCATCATGCCACCAGCCAAATCTTGACGTTGTTTGATCGCATGTAGTTCATCTTCGCTATGCGTCGAGTTCTTCGGCGTTTGTTCCACTGTAGCGACCTCGACCGTGAATTCACCGACCCGCGATTGGCCACGCATATTTATCAAGTTGGGCACCTCAACGCGGAATTTGCATTTGCCTCGATTGACACCAAACGCCGTTACGTGCCCTGAAAACCATCCTTCTGCACTGATCGTCCCGTTAACGTAATGTTCAAGGCTTTGAAGGTACTCAGTTGTAATCTCGTGGTCTGAGTCCATGATTACCGCTGAAGAATCTTTGCGATGAATCTGAAGGTAATAACAAAATTCGCGTTCCTTTGATGCGTTAGGGTCGATGAAACCTGTTAGCGTGAGTCGAAGATGCATTCTCGCTTCGTCTGCCTCAGGATCATCCGACTCTTCAAACCAAGCTGACAGTTCATGACGAAGGCCAATCAAAAATATGGCCGTACCGTGGTTGTCTGCATTTTCATCTTCGAACCATTGGCTCACAGCGCTGTCAAAATCGATTGATGCGTCGGCTAATTCCTGAATTGCCGCCGCTGTGGTTATTTCCGCGTCGGCCTTACGCTCATCTTTACTGAACTGCTGCCACGCAGTGGCAACTCGACTCTTGTCTATCTGAGTTTGCACGCCCTTTCCCGCAAGATTTGCAACGCTGTTGCGAACAAGGCGTTTGTAGACGGCCGGGAGTTCGCGAAGAGCGCGGAACTCTTCTATAGGGATTTCAATGTCGGAGACGAGCAAATAGGGATTCTCGAATAATCGCCAATCGACAAGTGCCGCAGAGAAGGACAGATTCTTCTTTCGTGTAACAAGCAGCGTCACAGGTGCGAGAAATCCTGCAGATAGTCGACCGATACCTTTTTCGCCCAGTCTTGGACGCTCTGCTAGTGCGAAACGATCTTTCGGTGGGACAACACCTGCTATCTTGGACTCGGTCCCAATCACAAGCCATTTGGCGACTATCTCATCCGCCGTCATTCCACAGCCATCGTCGAAGATCGCAGCGAAGTGCGGATCACCTTCGAAAATGTGCAGCGAGACATTGCGAGCATACGCATCATGAGCGTTCTTGAAGAGCTCCGTCACGGCTGTGGGACAGTCAGCAATTTGCCCACGCCCAAGATGGTCTATTGCCCGTGCGCGGGTCTGAAAGTGAGCAGAGCTCAACATGGACGACTTTCTGAACAAATCCTCAGCGTTCGAATTAAACCAACTAATGGAAGCTCTGTGTAGAGTAAACACTGCGTCAGATTGTAGTTAACCCGGGAGTTGTTCGGCAACTCCCTGATGCCTCTGCCCATGACCTCTAGGCGTTTTCGACGAGATTTCTCCCTGGCCCGTGGAACACTTCCTTGCGATGCCACTCAAGATGTTCATTCAGCGGCAAGTAGTCTTGGGATTGAGGAGTCTTTAGCGGCAGGCCGTGGAAGGAGGTTAGCCATTCACTCAGGCCTGTCGAACCGTTGGCTTTTTGGGAGACGCAGAACTGCAGGGCTTCGTTGATGGTGAAGGCGCCGCGGTCGAAGAGTTTGTGGTGCATGCTGCAGAGGGCGAGGCCGTTGGTTTCCAGATCGGGCCCGCCGGCTTGATGCCACTTGATGTGAGCGGCCTCGAGGGCGACTTGTGTTGAGCCGAGTCGCACGTCGTAACCACAAACGGCACAGCGATACTGATAGGCCATGAGCACTCGCTCGCGAAAGGCCGGGTCGCGACGTCGGCGCAAGCTTTGCTCGAACTGAATTTCCAGGCCGACCGCATCCAACAAGTCAGCATAAAACGTCTGCGGGAAATGTTGGTTCAGGATCTCCAAAGCCAACTCAGAGACAAGTGCAGGATTGGCTCGCAGCAGCTGAAACGTTTCTTCGGTAAAGCCGCCGTGAACATTGTGTTTGAGCAGTTCGGATTTCTTGACGTCCGAATTGCTGGCTCGCCGACCAAGGTTGGACTCATGGTCCAGTTCCCAGATACCGTCGTTTTTGAGTCGCTGAAAGGGGTATTCGGTATGACATGATTTTCGCTCGGGCCCAAATTCAATCAGCAGCGGCCGCAGCTCGCGATCAACTTCGGCATACGGAATCATTCGCGAATCGTGATCCAGACATTTGCCCAGTGCGTACAACAGTAACAACGGTTTGTGCGGTGCTCGCTGCTCGCCACGTTTCCAAACTGTGATCTGTCGAATCTGCTGCTTGAGTTCATCGGGAGTCATCCCCAAATTGTTGACTGCAGTGATTACGAATGCAATGTAGTGCAAAGATTACTCGGGCTTCCTGAGATTCCTGTCAATCTCGGCTCGCAGTGCTGCCTCCACCGGAGTCTGCACATAGAGATACTCTTTCAGAGCATTCAGATCCGCGACCTTGCCTTCCAGCGTCGTGACGGCAGTGCCAGACCCCTTCGACAGCGTCTCGATCAGTTCTTCGAAGTCCATGCCTGCCGCTCGTTTATTCTTACAGGTTGATCTGGGTTTGTTTGTCGATGAAAATCGCTCAGGAAATTATTGTCTCGTTGTGACTCGTCGTCCAACACCTGCCATCGATGACAGCGTTAAAGAAGTGCAGATAACCCCCTCATCCGGCCTGACGGCCACCTTCTGCCCCTGTGCGGGGGCGAAGGGACAATTGCAGAAATGCGAGGCAAGTTGACGGTGCAGATCACTCTTTCCCGCCCGCGACGTCCCGGCCAGCATACTGGCAGGCGCGCCGGGGTCAATGAAGTTGATCTGCATTTGCCGGGGAATAGTATGGCCAGAGCCCCGAACTGCCAAATCTTACAAAGCATTGCTTGAGAACACTTTGCGACGGCGAAAGGACAGAAACGCCTGAGTGACACCCGGCGTATCACTTAGCTCCGGTACGATTGTCGATTCCTTTTGACAGGAGCGATTGTTGGTGCTACAATGTATTACCTTTGTATCAACACCATTGGAGACCTGAAGATGCTCAAGAATTTCGTCAAACATGGCAACAGCTGGGCACTTGTCGTTGATCGGCCGATTCTCGACCTTCTGAAGATTGATCCTGAGTGCCCGGTGGAGCTGACCACGGATGGTACCTCCATCCGGATTACTGCCGCCGAAGACGGCAGTCAGAAGGAAGAACTGCGGAAAGCGAGCAGAAAGGTAAATGCTCGTCACAAGAAGGCGTTTCAAAAACTTGCTGAGTAGGACGACATGCATGAATTTCTGACATTGGAAGATGTGCTTGAGTTGCATGCTGGCCAAATCAAGAGCTATGGCGGCAGTGAAGGATTGCGCAGTAGCGATCTGCTGCAGTCTGCCATCGCCCAGCCTGGGGTAACCTTTGGCGGACAGTTCCTGCATACCGACATCTTTCATATGGCAGCTGCCTAACTGTTCCATCTTGTTCAGAACCACCCCTTCATTGACGGCAACAAACGAATTGGTTTGGAAGCGGCCTTGGTCTTTCTCGAACTCAATGGCCAGTCGATCGAAGTTGACGACGAGCAACTCGTCGAACTTGTTCTCGGAGTTGCTCAAGGTCAGATCGATAAGACGCAGATTGCCGAATTCTTCCGGACGCACGCCGTCACTCCCTGAGCAGAAGAGATGCGTTCCGCCTTCCGCCCGGTGAACTTCTCCCATCTTTCAACGATGACATCACAATACGGCGGAGGCGATGGATGCTCTCCGCCCGCTACGTCCCGGCCAGCATACTGGCACGCATGCCGGGGTCAATTGAGTTGATCTGCATTTGGCAGGGGAATAGCTGGTCCATGGCGTCGAATCGCGTTAATCATGCATGAATCAGAGGCATAGCAGCACATGCGTATCAATGAGCAATTTCATTCGATGCCGACTCCGAAGGCATCAGCCAATTCAGGTGGCAGAGTGTCAAAGTCGTCAGCGATCACTACTCGACCTTTCCACATACCACCGCGCCGTTTCAACTTCTTCGGTTCAATGTCGACTACCTCAATTCTGACTGTTGTTCCTTCCGGAAGACTGACCGGTTCATCAGGAACAATCACACCGTTTTGAAAATGTCCGCGAATCACCATCTTTTTCTC
>CAMAVB010000301.1 GCA_945861465.1 Candidatus Kuenenia stuttgartensis | reverse complement strand
GTCGTCGCCGCGACCGGCGATCTGCTGCGGAGTCGCGAGTAAGCGCAGTGGTCGTGGAAGTGTGCGCTCGATGTTGGGCATTGCATCCGGATCTGGTTCCGTCAGCCGTTGCAGGATATGTTCAGACTGTCGAGCGTGAACCGTGGAATCGGTGTTGGCAATGACGGGGTCCGGCACAATGGCATGTTCCGGTCGTGCGTCGGCCTGTATTCGAATAGTGCTGACCGACTGCGGTCCCATGCGATTGCTCAGCCTTGCGATGAGGGTCGCCAGTTCTTCCTGCGGACGGATGTGTTCTGTCGGACTGAATAGATCTCGTTGACGCGATCCGGGAATCGGCACCGCCTGGATGGCCATCGAGATTGCGGACACGGGTTCGGAAAGCGGCAGTGTTTCCAGACGCAGGCTGAGAACTTCGAACATCAATTCGGCTGACTGCGTCGGTTTGACCACGCCTGCCGACAGCGGCAGTTTCTTCCCGGACGCACAGGTCAGGTCGCAGGTGAGGACACAGCAGGCGACATGGCGACGCGCAATCTGTTCAGCGACGTTGTCCACCAGGTGCTGCAGTACCTGACGAATGTCGTCAAAATTATTCGCCGGATACTCGGAACTCCAATTGGCAGCGACCGGACTGGATTCTGGCAGCGGATTGATGAATTCGTCGGCCAGCGAAAGCAATTGATGAAATCGCTCAACGGCCACTGCCGACAGTCGTGAAGGCAGATCTTCCCGAGGCAGCGAAAACAGTTGTCCGATCGACCGAATTCCCAGATGCGCCAGGATCTGCAGATCCTTGAGTGGTAAACGGGAGGCAGCGATCGGCAGGCTCGATATTTCCTGATGCTGCATACCTGGTGGAATGATCTGAATCGGCAGGTCGTAGATCTGAGGAATGTCGGTCGGACCCGATGATGTGCGACGTGATACACCGTAGGCGGGTGTCCGAGAACTGCGCCGGACTTCCGCACGGGCGTGTTCCGTATGCGTCAACGCCCAGACAGCTGCGATCGTATCCGCGACGGCAATTCGTGCAGTCCAGCCAGCCAGCTTCAGATCGCGCAGCAACAAATCAGCCAATGCCGCTTCGCCGCCGAAGAGCGGACCGCAGCCAGTGATGTCCAGCAACAGACTATCCGGCAGCGGCATGGAATCCATGCCGACCACCGGTGCATACCGACGGGTGATTTCGGCAACAGCAGCCAGTGTCTGACGATCGGAATCCGGCATCCATTCGTAAAACGATACGATCGGAGTCGGGGCGACGTTTGCGGCGCGAGGTGAATCGGATTCTTGAGCTGCGGGTCGCGTGCGGTTCTGTGCCGATTTACGATGCACGGCTCGGGGATTCACGGGCAGTGGTTGAGCCATGCTCCGGGCTTCGGCCAGTGGCATCCCAGGACGCACACCGGCGATCCATGCGTCACGCGAGACCGCGACGACAGCGGGTCCGGTACTGGCTGTTGGAAACACGGCACGCAGGTACTTGAGATCAACATCGACATCGGACGCCATGCGCGGTGCTGTCCGATCAGCACTGCCTGGTGCCGACGTATGCAGCGCAAGGGATGGAGGACATCCGCCTTCAGAACGCAGGCGATGTTGCAGGCTTTGAATCGGCCAGTTCGGAAATCGAATGCACAGCACCCGTTTCATGATCGACTTCCAGTTGAGCGTGTCCCGTGTGTTGCAGTCCGTGGCGCGACCGCAGCAGTTGAACTTTCAGACGCCGACGGCCCGTGAGACCTTCCATCGCCGGTTGAACTCCGGTGACGTGCAGCCTTAGATCAGCATACGACGGCTGATGCAGGATACTGGCTGGGCGAATGAGCACAATTGTGACGCCACTCCGCTCGACTGCAAGTTGCAGACGCCGCATGACGGCCGATGACGCCGATTCCAGAAACGTCAGTACGACGCACACACCCGGACAGCGCGCCGTCTGCTCCAACGCCCAGAGCGCATCGCTGTGCGTCACTGAAGCCTGACGCACGAAGCGGCTGTGGCTCGTCGTCGCTGGTCCGGATCCGACACGATTCGGACGAATCAGCAGCATCCGGGATAATGGGATGCCGTGACAGCGTGCGGCATCAGAGTGGAAGTCATGACGTTCATCGACAATCGCCAGACAGCCCGGCAATGTCAACATCGTCGCTATCGATTTCAGCGCAATCGATGCAGCATGCAGACCAACATCGTCCGAGACCCATTCGATGATCGACGCCGTGGGAAGGCCACCCTGGGGAAGTATTTGATCGACAGACCTGAGGCCGGTTGGAATAATCTGCTGAGAAGTCTGTGTCTGCCGGGTCGCCAGTAGCTGCCGCTGCAGCGATTGGATTGCTGCTGTCCTGACTGCCGCCGCTGACATGGAAACTCGCTCGCTTTGATGTCGGCACGGGACGCAGTAACGCGACGTGCGACTGTATTCAAATGACGGTTTCCCTACCCGGCGTCTTCGTCAACGTCGAAAAAAGGGGTCAGGAACCAATAGCCCAAAGGCCCAAAGGGTGCTTCGCACTATTGGTTCCTGACCCCTTTTCTCGACCCTAAACAATCGAAGACAGGAAATGCGTCTGTCATACCGTTCATCGGCATTCAGACGCTGCGAGTTTTAAAAATGTTGCCGTTAACTGTCAATAGCAAGTTGTGAATGAGAAGTCGTCCAAAGGTGCTTGTTTTGGAAGTACTGAGGTCACTCTCCTGATTTCAACACGAGATTTCCCAAATGAAAATCCTCTGGCGCATGGTACAATGGTCGAGCCAATGTCTTCGGCCCTTGGAAAGTAGATCACCCCATGTCAACAGCACTCAAACGAATCAGTGTTCAGGACTATCTGCGACGCGAGCGTCGGGCGGCGTTCAAAAGCGAATTTTTCCAGGGCGAAATCTTTGCCATGGCCGGAGGTTCAGCCACGCACAGCCTGATCGCTGCAAACTTCGTGCGTGAATCCGGGAATGCACTCAAGGACAAACCTTGTGCCGTGTTCAACAGTGATCTGAGAGTTCGTGTGGAATCGACGGGACTTTACACCTATCCCGACGCCACCATTGTCTGCGGCGAACTGGAGTTTGATGATGATCAACGTGACACATTGATCAATCCCACTGTGATCGTCGAAGTACTTTCCGACGCCACGGAAAAATACGATCGCGGGCGAAAGGCCAATCATTATCGACAGATCTCATCACTGCAGGAACTTGTACTCATCGCACAGGATCAGCCCCACATCGAACGATTCACTCGGCAAACGAACGGCGACTGGCTATTTCATGAAGAAAAGCAGCTGACGGCCCGATTCGAACTGCCGTCGCTCGGTATTTCCGTGATGCTGGCTGAACTGTATCGCAATGTGCCGTTTGATTCGGCGACAGAGCAAGAACATCCATCAGTGGATTGACGTCCCTTGTTCGTCAGGAACATGTGCGCACGACTGAGCGCGCAACGAAAACGGCTGGTAGTCTGAGACCACCAGCCGCCGGAAGATTTTCCGATGCAGTCATAAGACTACTTCTTCTTTGCAGCCTTCTTCGCAGCCTTTTTAGGGGCAGCCTTAGCAGGTGCAGCAGTTGCTTTCTTCGCGGCCTTCTTTGCAGCTTTCTTTGCCACAGTACGTTCCTCCATCCAAAGTTGAACTTGAGTGGCCGCCCTGCCAAAGCTTTACCGGGCTTAAAAATAAACAGGACCACCACAGACCAAAAACATCAGATCATCAAGGTCCCATTGACCAGGATGATGCAGATTCCATTCAACACTGATGATCGTCTTGAAGTCGCTGTAAGGCAAGTCCTTCGCCACGTGCATCCAGTCCCTGGTGTCAGTGTTCTGAATCAGAACTATTTCGATCAGCATTCAGTACTTCGATTTTTGAAATCGTCGTCGATGACAACACGATTGTGTCAGTCATTCTGAATCACTGATGCTGAAACTTATTGAGCACCAAGTGATCGGAATCGTAGAAGATCAAAACGATAACGCAAGACTGTTCCGCACTTTTCGAGTGTTCTTAGAATTTTTTTTTCAGATTCAGTAGAGCCTCGGCGAGATCATCAATCGCGCATGAAGCGCGCTGATTGACGATGTGACAGCATGCTCTGATGCTCGCGCGGCGCACGTTGTGAAACAACTTCGCATCAGACTGAACGTCGCGCAGGCCATCGATCCGATGTCCGCGCGACATGCCAACAACGCATCCGTAAAACCTGCGCCGACGATTCCGGCGATGCAGCATCATTGCGAACTGCTGTTTGGTTGTGTTTCAAAAATACTGTATTTTTCAAGGCGAAACGCATTCTGCAATTCGTCAAACAATGTGTCAGACATTCTCTGTGACACCATCGCGCTGCAGATCAGCCAGGACCGATCGCATGTAATTCAGACTCTGCACCGCGATGTTCTGCGCGCCTGGACTGTAATCAAAGACCTCCACTGAAACCCATCCGCTGTAGTTCGATTCAATCAACGCGCGGAGAATCGGATGGTAGTCGGTGGAGCCCATTCCGGGGCCGAGAAGGTTCGAATCGTTGACGTGAAAATGTTTACAATTTTTTTTGTGACGATCAATTATTTTGGGAATTGGAGAAGTTTCTGCGCCCAACATGGCCTTCACATCCTGGTGCAGAGCCATTGACGGATGATCCACCATGCGGATGATTTCCATCGCTTCATCGCATGTATTGATGAAGTCGGTCTCCTTCAAAGTCAGCGGTTCAAGACACAACACAACCTGATTGTCCGCGAATGTCGGTGCTGCCTGACGGAAGACATCAGCGGCAAATTCTGCCGCTTGTGCTTTCGAGATTCCCGGTAGCAGGGTGCGTTGTTGCGGCGATCCAAAAACCAGGATGTGTCCACCGAGTTGACGACAAACACCGGCCAATAACGCCAGATAATCGGCTGTCGCCTTCCGAACTGACGAATCCGGACTGGTGAGGTACAGTCCTGTTGTCTTTGCCAACAGCCAGTGCAGGCCGATAATTTCCAGTCCAAGTCGCTCCGCTTCCTGCTTCATTTCACTAAAGACTGAAACGGGCACGGATGCCAGATCCGTCGAAATCGTAAACGGAGCCACTTCGATCCCCGTATATCCAGCTTCAGCAATCAGCCGACACTGCGTGGCCCAATCGGTGTTTTCGTACAATTCCTGGCAGATGGCGAATTTCATCGTAGTGACTTTCTGAATCAGTGAATCCGGCGGGAAACTCGTACAGGATTGCAGACCGGTCCAGGATTGCAACTCAGCGTGGCCCGCCTCGCTGCTCAGGCCACGTAATATTACAGTTCGGAAAGCTGAACCTCCTGTGATCCCTTGATCGACGATGGCATTTCGGATTTGATGCCGTCAACATAGAAGAAACCCAGGCGAACCGCGTCCGCTGCTCAGCAAACGTTGCGATTGTTGTTGTTCTGAGAAGATTTATCCTGACCAGCAGGAGAGCACCTGGTTGAGTATAAAGTAGCCATCACTCTCTGAGTGATGAATTGCAATTGATTGGGATAAGCGCGGATCAACCAGAACGCGACTGCCTCAGTGACGCTTGTCTGAACTGGCCAGATGAATCGCATCGCGTCACTCAGAGAGTGACGACTACTTTGGGTTGCGGGCGAAGCCCGCGCCAAGAAGAACCACAGTTTGAGATCAGGACAGACGTATGAGCGAGTTACGAATCAGAATTTTCCTGTTGGCGGCCACAATGGCTGCAGCAGCCGGGGGTTGTTGCCTGGCTGACGACGTGCCCACAACTCAGACTGGCGAAACAATCAGTGCGCTGGATGGTGAACGACAACCGTTGCTGCACTGGTCTCCGGAAACCGCAGCCAGTGAACTCACTCCCCTGCTGGTGTTTCTGCATTCATGGAGCAGTGACTATCAGCAGGACAATTCGAAATGGCTCAAAGCCTGCGCGGAGCGTAACTGGATCTGGATGCATCCGAATTTTCGCGGCGTCAATCAGTCGCCGAAAGCGTGCGGGTCCCGATACGCGCGTCAGGATGTTCTCGATTCGATCGCCTTCGCCAGACAACGCTGGAAAGTCGATCCGCAGCGAATCTACCTGGCAGGCGTTTCCGGTGGAGGCCACATGGCGCTGCTGATGGCTGGGCATCACCCGAAAGAATTCAGCGCTGTCTCCGCCTGGGTCGGGCCCACCGATCTTGCCGAATGGCATCGATTCCATACCAAGGGTGGCGAGCCACAGAAATACGCCGTGATGATCGAGAAATCGCTCGGGGGTGCTCCGGGAACGTCCGTCGGCATTGATGCCGACTATCGTGATCGGTCGTCCGTATTCCATCTGCAGCGGGTTGCCGACCTGCCGGTGAGCATCTGGGCTGGAGTCGAAGACGGTCACAGCGGCTCGGTTCCGATCCGGCATTCGCTGACCGCCTTCAATGCCATCGCAGCTGCCCATGGCAATCCGCTGATTTCTGAGGCTGAAATGAGTGAACTCAGCACCTTGAAGCGGCTGACGTCCCCGCTGACATCGGATCAGGCACGCGATCAGACACTTGGCAAATCGATTCTGCTTCGACGTGACAGCGGCGAATCAATGATCACGATCTTCGACGGCGGACATGAAAGCCACCCGGACGCCGCGTTCGAATGGCTGAGTACAAAACGGCATGCTGTGACGGATGCACCGGGGAAGTCGAATTAGTGCTTTGTCATTGATCGTTTGTTGGGTTGTGTGCCACCGTTCTGCCAGTGTTCCATGCCGATGGAGAACACTGGCAGAGCCAGTGGCACACATCAGAGCACGGTTGGCAATGCACGAGTGATTTGCATACCTCACGCGATTGAAATTGACAGTAACCCGAAGCGACAGTGAGGGCCGGTCAGTCATTGACGATCCGTACATCGTAGGGTGTGACAAGCAACGCGCAGGCACACCGAATCACAGACATGGTGTGCCTGCGCTAGCGCTTGTCACACCCTACAAATTGACAACCTGGCCAGCCCCGATTTGTCGGCATGTCAGGTCACCAGGACCACGCACCCCAGTGGAGCGAGCGGCTATTTCAAGAACCCCAACTGCATGAGCTGATCGCGGAACTTCAGCTTGAGGTGCTCGGCGTCGTTGTATTTGGTGTGGAAGTGGCCGAGGTCGGAGAGCTTCTTTTGAAAATTGTGCAGAGAATCGAGGTCCGCTCGTTTCGACTCGATCTCGTCTCCCGACAACTGAAAGTCACAGAAGAATGTGAAGATCTTTGGTTTGTCGGTCGCCTGGAAATTCGCCCACGCGACGTCGAATTCTTCTTCCGTGAATTTGCCGACTTTCGTCTTAAACAGGCTCACGACGATGTCGCAGTCTCGCAACGCTTGGTTGTATTCGTCTTGCAGGCGCGTCTTCGACATCGTGTCCAGAAAGTTCTCCCAGCGTATAATCTCCAGGTAGACGCCTTGCTCTTTCAGATGATCGTTCTGCCGCCGGAAATAGAGATCGAACTCGTCGCGGTCATCTTTCAGTTCTGCGGACGAGGCCAGGAAGATTCTGATCGTCTTCAGATCGTTCTTATTCTTGCCCTTCCTCGCAGTGGTTGTTTTTTTGGTCCTCGCGGTTGTTGCCTTCTTCGACGGCTTTGTTTCTTCTTCCGGCTGAGTCGGCTTCGTGGCCCAGTTCGGCAGGTGCTCCAGCTTCAGGCCGTCCAGCAGTTCCAGCAGGCTCACGTCGTCGCCGCTCTTGTGGCATTCGATCGTCAACTTCTTCCCTGCGTGTTTGCGTTCGATAAGGAGCGACTGCCTGAACATTTCCGGCGCGGTCGTCTGTCGGCACGTCGCGCAGAGGCACGGCACCAGTTTCTCCACGCGCCCTTGCAACCCTTTGAAGCTGTCGTTGAGGGCTTCCAGATCGCTGCTGAGCACGCTGAGCAGCGCTTTGTGCTCGGGGCCGCGGGCGCGCAGTTCGATCTCGTTCCCTTTGGGAGTTTCCTCGACAAGAACCTCGGTGCGCTGGACCTCAGCGTCGCAGCGCTCGAAGAACGCTCCGTGCGCCCAGCAGTTCGCAACCTGGCGTACGAACCGATGCTGCCGCACCATCAGGCGGTTGACCAGGCCGCGCGGCAGGAACGGGTACTGAAACCGCACCACCAGATCATCCGGCCTGGCCCAAACCATCAGCTCAGGAGGCTTCGACGGTGAGAGTAAACGAGGCGCGAGCCATTGCGCCATGTGCGGCGCGGCAAGCGGATAACACAGCTCGAACTTTTCCATCAAGCCCCGCAGCTCAGCGTGCATATCGGCGTATTTGTCTTCGGCCCACAACCGACGGCAATCGGCAGCGGTGAAGAGTCCTTGCTGAGACTTGATTGTCTCGTCATCCAGGATGCGAAACACCGCGTCGGTGGCCCATCCGTTTTGCAGGATGACGGTCTTACTCAGACGGTCGTCTTTCTGAAAATGCAGGAACACGCCCAAGTCGTGCAGATATTGGCTCAGATACAGGGCCTTGGTGCGATCGAACTGCAGATGCCGACCATAAACCGTGAAGTAGTCGTCCTGCGAGATGAATGGTTTTGCGACCGCCAGTTGTTCGAGTTCCTCGCGGATCGCCACCCACTTCTTCGGCACGCGCTCGCCGATGTGCGGCAGTTGTTGCACGAAGTACTCGATGGCTTGCTGCAACGGCTTCACGGAACCGGGCTTATCGAGATTGCCGCGATAAATCTCTTTGACGTTGCTGAAACGCCCCTGGATGCCAGGCTGGTCGATGTTTTTGCTGCGATCGCCTTTTTCGTTTTGAAAGATCAGCAGTGGCGAACTTTCGCTGAGCGTCTCGACGACCTCCAGCCAGAATTTGAATCCTTCGTCGTGAATCGTTTTGTCGCCTTTGCGAGTGTCATCGACGAGCACGTAAAGCGAGTTCTTGGTCAGGAAGAACTGGTGAGTAGCGTGATAAATCTGCTGACCGCCGAAGTCCCACACATTGAGCCGAAACGGCCGACCATGGTTGCCGACGAAGTCCTGCCGGTGGATATCGATGCCGCGGGTCGTCTCGTCTTCCCTGGGAAGTTCGCGATCGAGCTGATACAGCCGCCGCAGCAGACTGGTCTTCCCCGAGCCTCCTTCGCCGAGAATCAGCACTTTGGCTTCGTAGAGAAAATCTTCACCTTGAGCCGCCAGTTCGCGGAAGTAATTCCGCACGGCCTCGGGGCCTTGCCGAGCAATCTCAATAGTCGGCCGCACCAACGGACAGTCTTCGACATTCAAGCCGTCCTCGTTACTCCAGCGTTCCCAACGCACCGGCCATCCGTCGGCAATCAGTTCGGAAAACGGCCCAAGGTCGGACACAGATGTATTCGCCACGTTGAGATGCCGCAGTTCGGCCAAGTCCGCCAGCGGCCCGATGTCGCGAACGTCC
>CAMAVB010000300.1 GCA_945861465.1 Candidatus Kuenenia stuttgartensis | reverse complement strand
GGCCGTATCGATGGCAGCCTGCAAAGTATCGACGGACACAAATTCGAAACCGCTTGCTTTCGCAGCACCACCGACAGAACTGATGAGCATCAGGTCGGTGGAACAGAGCACGACAAATGCGGCGGACGGCGACTCGGGTTTCGTCATGGCGGTTGACTGGGGCTCGACTCGGAGAGTCAAGTTACGAGGGTGGGGCTCAAGTGTGGCTCGACTCGGAGAGTCAAGTTACAGGGTGCGCCTCGACTCGGAGAGTCAAGTTACGAGGTGCGACTATTGTTGTCGAATCGGGGCAAATTTTATTTTGCTGATATAGCGCACGGTGGTGCCATTCTGCATTCTTCCGGAACATGCTCCAATGGCATTGATAATGTAGCGGTAGTTGAGGTTGTAATCCGAGTCGATCTCCACTTCCTGCTTCTCCTGTTGCTCCTTGCCAATCGCCCCCAGAGCATTGACAGCCCTCAGAACTTCAGAGTTCAGCTTTGCAAACGCCGATTCGCCGCTGCCCAGATTCGTTCCATTAAATGTGAGTGCCGCCAGCCGACCGTCAGCCCCGGCCTGCAGACGAACCTTAAACGGTGGAAGCTGCGCGTCGCTGACGGCTGCGGCATTGGGAGCACCAAGCGGCATACTGATTTCAAAGTCGCCCTCTGGCTCAGAAACCTTTAAGGTACACATGAAAAAGATGATCAACTGAAACACGACATCGATCATCGGTGTCATGTCGAGCTGAATCTTGGTGAGATTAGATCGGTTACGGAACTTCATATCGAGTACAGCCAATCACAGGGAAATACCTGGCGCGCCACAAGTCAGATTCAGTACTCTGTCGCTTTTTGGGTTGCCTTCAATGCAAATCTCTGAAATTCGATGCCTTCCTCCTGGCACATCTGAATCAGTTCCTGAACAAGTCCCGTGGGAACCTCAGCATCGGCCCGAATCTCCACAGTGATTTCGGCGAGGTCGGTTCCAGTCGTTTTATAATATTGGGATTCCTGACGCAGCCGTGACCGGACGGAAGCAAGCTCTGCCCTTTCGTCACCGAAGAAAAAGTACGGCTTTGGATCAATGATGACCCCCTTCTGATCGCGCAGATAGCCGAAATTCAGCAAAAACGAGTGCTGTCTGTGCACCAGTGGGGGTGCCGCCAACTGATCCTTTGGCAGCACGACGCGTTCATCAGCTTCTGCCTGCTCGAACTTATTGATCAGCATGAAGAACGTAATCAACTGAAACACAACGTCGATCATCGGCGTCATGTCCAATTCAGGTGGAACAACATTGGCAGGTCGGAATTTCATGAGGTGGTTCTGCCGACAAAGATATCGTGTCTGAGACTACGGCTTGGATTTTCCGACGGTAGCAAATCGCCCCATCAAGCCTTCACTGACCATGCCGATTTCCAGCACCAAACGCTGAATTCGGTTTTTCAGGATGCCGTAAAATACCATCGCGGGGATTGCCAACACCAGTCCAATCAGCGTTGTCACCAGCGCGGTGGAAATCCCGTCAGCCAGTTGAGATGGCTTCGGTGACACAGTCGATTGAGCGATGACGTCAAAGCTGGAGATCATACCCTGCACGGTTCCCATCAGACCCATCATCGGAGCAATCGTGCCGATCAGCGCGACGTAGCTCAAACGGTGTTCCAACGCCATATTTTCGTCTTCACCGGCTTCCTGCATTCCTTCAACAGCTTCTGGATAACCGCGACTCAATCGACCCATCCCTGCGGCAAGGACGCGACCAACAAACGAGTCATCACTGCGTGCAAATTCATACGCGCCCTGAAAGTCCTTCGCGTTGAGCTTTTGCTCAAACTCCTCAACGAACTGTGTCGGCAGCAGCACGTCACGTCGCACTTGAAGGAGGTTCATCATAATAAGTGCGACCAGGATAAACGACACGAGCAGAAACGCTGGTCCCCAAAACCAGCCGCAAGCTCGTGCAATGTACGCCAGAAAACTGCGGGACTGTACCGGAGCCGCAGCCTCAGCCGCATCGTCTCCGGGCGCAGCTGCGGGGTCGGCTGCGGGATCCGCATCTGGTACAGCAGCTTTTTCGTCAGCAAACAGGCTCGTGGAATTTCCGAACGCTGGCCAGATCGACGCAGTGGCCAAAGCGAAAAGCAGAAAGAGAACGGACTTGCGTCCGCCGAATCCGGCGGGCGATGCAGAGACATTACGCATTTCGAAGAATCTCCGGGATGTCCTCAAAGGGGCAAACGTGTCCAATGAGAAATGTCAACAGATTGAGAATAGGAACTGTAGCGACTTTAAAGCGTCTCGTCACTCTTCAGAGAGTGGCACAAACTGGGAGAAATCCGGAATTGTGAACAGCTTATTCGTTTGCGGCAGCCTGTGGAATCGTGCCCGCCTGCTTTGTCCATGGACTGTTCGGATATTTTGTTGATAGTTTTGCCATGGCTTCGTCTGAACGATCCTGATGTCCGGCTGGAGCCCAGAGTGTGACCAGATGATACAAAGCTTCGGCGTGAGCCGCTGGTTCCGAAGGATACAGAACATCCACATGGAGGTAAGCCATCAGGGCATCTTTTGGCATATTTTTCGCGCGGAAACAGTCGCCCTTCAGCACCCATGCCTGAGCCAAAGTCTGCGATTCAGATTCCGACGCCTGCCCAATGACTCCGTCCAGCGTGGCAATCGCCTCATCGATTTGCCCCTGCTTTTGCTGGCAAGCCGCCTTCCCCAGCAATCCGTCAAACTGGGCTGTCGAGGACGCTGGATCTCCGGCGCTTTGTTCGATGACTTGTTGGAATGCAGAGAATGCGCCTGCCGCGTCGTTGCCGGCAAGCAGTACGTGTCCCAGCTGGACGCCTGCCTGCAGCTGATAGCCTTTGACCGGTGAGGCCTGAACTTCTTTCAGCAACGCCTGGGCTTCTTCGCCCGTGGCAAGCGAAGATTCCAGCAGCCGGGCTTCGAAATAGCGGAAGTGGGTTTTATGTTCTTCGCAGAACTTTTTAATTTCGACGACAGCATCCGGTACTCTCGCCGGATCGGCCAACGCCTGCTTAACCATCGTCCGCGCGATCAGGAAATCGACATTCGCAATGACGCGCTTGTCATCGCCAGCGTACTCCTTCTTCACCGTCTGGAATTTTTCCAGTGCGACATCCAAAGCACCGCTCCGTTCGTTTGACTGTGCCTGAGCCAGCAGCACTGGTTCCATGTCGAATCGTACGCTGAAAATATCCGATACGGCGACGATCTGAGTCTGACCGTTGGACAGTGTAATCGTGACAGATTCAAGCGTCATCGCCGTGATCTCGCCGGGAAACGTGACTCGATCACTGCGTCTTGTCACCTGATCGACGGCAAACAGAGCCTCGGCACCGACGGAAACCATCGTGAAAACGGCAAGCAGAACATGGCCGAACGACTTGTAACACCGGATTTTTTTAGAGGCCATCAGTTGATCATACTCCTGGAGAATTCGGAATGCCGTTAGTGGTCTCGCTGCAGTCCAGCGGGTTACATCGTTATTTACTGTCCGGTGGAACCGGGGGTGTTCGTTGCGGTGGACGGGCCGCTGGTGGTCCGGGTGATTTGCCTGCAGGTGGTGGTTGTTGAGCGGGTGGACGCGGGGCAGTTGGTTTTGCACCTGGCGGCTGAGTTCCTGTGGGAGCGACGCCCGTGGCCGGTGCGGTCGGTCGCGCCGCAGGGGGACGTGGAGTCGCCGGTCGGGGAACTGCGGTCGGGGCTGAGGATGCTGCCCCGCTGCCATCTTCCGTCACGGGCCGCGGTCGTGGCTTGGCAGCAGCCTGACTGTCTGCCGCGCCTGGCGACGGTGCCGTTGGTGAAGTCGGTTTGGTTCGCGGGGCAACCGCAGGGCTTGCCGCGCGAGTTGCCGCGACGGCACCTGTCGGCCGCGCGACAGCCCTTTGCCTCGGCGCGGCAGCGACGGCTGCAAGTCCGGAAAAGTCCAGACCTGGTGCCGGGCCGTCGCCAGGATCCGGAAACATGGATGCGGGATTGCTGGCATCCGGATTGGTCATTGCCAACGCCGAAAACTTCGGCGCTTTCTCGGAGCCTGGGATCGTTGGCCTTCTGCTCGGTCGGCGCATAAAGAAGAACATTCCTCCGGCGATCCCAATTGACAGACTCGTAATCAACACCCCCAACAGCAAACCGTTTCCGCCGGATTCTGTGGGCTTTGACACGGCTGCCGCGCCACTCGCGACAGGCGTTCCATTCGTCGTGTCGTCAACAAGTTCAGGTTCTGCGACGGCGACGGCATCCCCGGACGCGCGTTCAAGAGGAACCGCAGGGTCACCCTTATCCGCCTGCAAGTCCTGATAGAGTCGGTCGAACTTCGCGAAAGACGCATCATCCAGATCCCGATACACCTGCACGAAACTTGTCACTTCCGCCAGCGCGGAATTCAGCTGCTTGTCACTATCCGGAGCGTTCGTTTTCGCATATCGACGGCGACTGTTGGTCAGCTGATAACGAGCATCAATAAATCGTTCTCGAATTTCCGGTGTCGGAGTACGCTGCAACGACTGCTGCAGTTTTCGCGACATCAATGACCAGCCCCAGACGTGTCCTGCTTTGCCGTCCGGCGTCTTGATTCCCTGAATAGCATCCAGCAGCTTTGTCGGCTCACTCTCCGCTCCCCAGTCACTGAGCACATGAGCTACTTCGAATTGAGCGTCCAATGCGTTCGGGTTTGTTCTCAGGATTTCATCGCACGCGCGGAATGCGTCATCAAATTGCTTCTGTTGGCGTCGGCAGCGAGCCAGCCGTAATTGCACAGCCGTGCGATTCCCCTCAGTCGCCAGCCCACCGCTGATGATTTCGTTATACGCATCGGCAGCCCTCGCATAATAGGCAGCCGATGCAATCGGATCGGTGGCAACGCCCTGACCGAGGCCAAAGTATGTTTCACCGATCCACAGCAACGAGTTGTAGTCGGACTTATTTCGCGATTCGTAGACTTTCAGGAGAAACTTTTCGAACGAATCCCGCGTCTGTGCCAGGCGCTCGTTGTCGCCCGACAGTTTCAGGCGTTTGAGTTCTTCCTGCAATTCCAGACCCAATTGAGTGTACACCGCGAGGATATCCTGACCGCCGACGTTTTCCAGCTGCGTCATCACACTCAGAGCCTGCTCGATCTGTTGAGTCCCCACATACGCACGCAACAGCAGTCGATACGTCAGTCCTGCAAACGACTTGCTTTGAATCCCTTCCTCGGGCCGTGCTTCGCCATCAGCGACTTGAATTGCTGCCACGACAGAATTTGCTTCGCCGCCTGTGAGGCGGTCAATTGTTCCCTGAAAATCTCCATCCAGATTCATAATGCTGGCAAGGGAAACTTCTGCTGCGACGACTTCGTCCGACGGTTTGGCATCAGGGCCGACTTTGTCATGCGTAATCTGAATTCCCTGAGTCAACAGCTTGCGAGCTTCGGCTTTCCATGTCTGCATTTCTGCGGGCAGCGTGTTTCCGCCTTCTGAATCTTCTGCTGCGACTGCAGCCTTTTGGGTCCATGCTGCCCAATACGACTGACCGGCACTGATCCGAGCTGACGCATACTGCGGATCGGTGTCCGGTACATCCAGATACCACTTTGCTCCTTCCAGCGGCTCATTCATCGTGCGGTAGACGGTTGCCAGTCGCATCCGAGCTTCACCACCGCGACTGGATTGCGGATAGAGTTCGAGGATCTTCTGACAGACATCCTTTAACGCGCGGGTTTCGAAATCACGATCGCGTCCTGGTGCCATGTTCCATGCCGAAACTGCTGCCGCCATGGCAATCTCTGTCGCGTTCAACGCAGTATCCGGATCCGTTGCACGATCATGAATCATGCAGTACTGCGCCAGAATCATGGAGTCCAGGGGGCGCCCCAGTTTCAGCATCACAAAACTTTGCAGATACCGCGCCTGAGCCACGGCTTTCACGTCACTCTGGGGATCGCGCAGGTCCAGCGCCACCTGCAGCAAGCGCCCGACTTCGTGGAGATGTGCGTCGAGTGCCGCTTTCTTTTGAGCTCGCGCGTTCTCATCCGCCGCTGCGGTTAGCTCGTCGCTCAACGCCTGAATCTGAGCGATCATATTACGGGCACGCTCAAAGGCGGTAGAGAAATCTTTCGGTTCCTTGTCCTTGTCGCCCAGAGCGGCCTTAATGCGGCGACTCATCGAGTTCGCCGGCTCTCGGAACGGCCCCTGATAACGCGCCACCGTCGCGGCATCATTCAGGGCGACGCGCCATGTTGCTTCACGATCCTTTTCAGTAATTTCACGTGCGTCACCCAGTTTTTCCGCCGCAATCGCACGCTCCCACAAAATCCCGAGTCCATGCGGAGTTGACATCTTTGCCTTGTTCGCCTGCAGCCAGATCGTGGCTTCCTGCGCCACGAGCTGGTGGTCATTTCGTTGCGGATCATTCAGGCAGATCAGGCGATAATGCAAGGCAATTCCCTTCAGCAATTCGACGGAATCGCTTTCCGATTTATGCCCCAGCATCTCATTGTAGATCCCCAGCGCGCGGCTGAGGTCATCCTGCGTCGAGCCCGCTTCCTGATAGCATTTACCCATCATGAGACGAGCGTGCAGTCCGATCTGATTGGTGCGATAACGCGTGTGAAGTGCTTCGTACAATCCGGCTGCCTGGTTAAGAGTGGTCTTGCGCTCTTCCGTAGCTTTATCAAACGTCTGACCACGCTCATAGGTGCAGCGAATCAGATTGAACCAGGCACGCAGATATTTCGCTTCAACGTCCTGTCTGGCTTGATACTGAACTTCGTCCTTTGTTTTGTCGATGAAGTTCGGGAAAGCATCGAAGGCTGCTTTGTACTGATCATTCGCGGTCTGATAAATCAGCTGACCTTCATCAATCAGCTTGCGAGCGGCGAGTTGATATTCGGTACGCTTGTCCGGTGATTCTGCACCTTCCATCTGCCAGATCAGCGTGCGTGCGCGTTCCAGTAACAGTTCACCGAGCATCGAATTCGCAAACGCCGCCTGAGGATGACTGCCGTGAGCGTTCGTGAATTTCTGCAGCATCTCCTTCGCCTGCTGCAGGTACAGATCGCGATCTTCAGGGACACGCGACGATGCTCCCATCGCCTGCAATGTCTTCGCACGTTCCAGATCAATCACATCGCGAATCGTGGCAGACAGTTCTGAGCGTTGCTGAACAGCGTCCAGGTATTCCAGAGCCGTGTCGAAATACTGTCGTTCGCGCAGGCCTTCCACGAATTCGAGAACGGGCTCTTCGGCAACTGCAACGCTGGAATTCACCAGCAACAGCCCAGCGACCAATCCTGCGCAGAAGACGCAAACGGAAGCACTGCCCCGGTTCATACTCACGCGGAAGAGGCTTCGGGGAGGCGTGGTCAGTATTTGTAAACCGTCCATGCAGATTCCTTATTTCGAACCGAATCCGACTTCGTCATTAAAAGTATCAAGATAGAATGCACGCGCCAAAGTCAGCAGCACAGCATATTGACGAAATGATGTGTTGGCAATGATGACGTGGATTGGGAGTGATCCTGTCGATCGGGAACGTCGCTATTGGCCGACCGACTCAGAAAACTTAAAATAGTCCAGCTTCACCAAAGGCATGACAGTATTCACATTGCGCGTATTTGGACGCTGAAACGCATAGGCAATCACTGCTCCGGAAGAGAGTTCCCCGACGTAGATAATTCCGTACGCCGGCTGGACGCCACCGACGTCCCGCAGATTCAAAATCCCGGAAACGATGGCATACTTGGGCTCGGGCGTCTTTGAAGACATCTGGAAATCTGCTGCCACGTTGTGCAAAAATCGGTATTGGAATTTGCCGGTCTGATTGAAAAGGACGCCGCCTGTAATGACGCCTGTCAGGTGATTCAGCACGAACACACCTTCTACTTCCCCGACCTCAGACATGGGCACTGTGACCATCGTAAACTTATCATTTCCGTTCGCCATACCAGCCTTGATTTCAGGTTGCGGCCAGAAATACGCGGTCGCCCCCATGACAACAACCCCGGCTGCGAACATCATTGTAGAACGCAGAATGTGATTTCTCATAACCTCGCCTTTGCGTTTTGCTGGATATCCCGGCATCAGAACAGTGACGATGCCCACCGGAATGATCATACTCATCTGATTGCCCAACGGCCAGACTCGCGACGTGCGATCTTGTGCGGACTTGTCTGCATTTTTGCTTTTTGTCACAATTCCTTTCCAAATCCATGTAAATCACGACTAACAAACCATGTCTGTCAAACCCAAAAACACTGAAACCTGTATCTGGTCGTCGATCCGGGAACGAGCGTCCGAACGGGCCGGCTCGGAACCAATGCTCGCCAGTTTTCTGCACGCCACGGTTCTTAACCACGAGCGATTCGAAGACGCAGTGAGTTATCACCTGGCGGGCAAACTGTCATCCAGCACGCTGTCTGCCATGCAACTGCGTGAGATTATTCTGGACGCGATGACCAAAGACCCGTCGATTGCCGATGCGATCTGTGCCGATATTCGAGCCGTTCGGGAACGCGACCCAGCTGTCACATGCTACCTCGTGCCACTCCTGTTTCTGAAAGGCGTGCATGCCCTCATCGGCTATCGCATCGCACACTGGTTATGGGGCGAAGGACGTGAACTGCTGGCATTGTATCTGCAGAACAGAATGTCAGAAGCGTTCGGCGTCGATATTCATCCAGCCGCCAGCATCGGACGCGGAATTCTGATGGATCACGCCACGTCAATCGTGATCGGCGAGACAGCCGTCATCGAAGACGATGTTTCGCTACTGCATGAAGTCACACTGGGCGGTACGGGGAAATCCTCCGGTGATCGTCATCCCAAAGTCCGTCGCGGAGTCCTGATTGGGGCAGGCGCAAAAATCCTGGGCAACGTGGAAATTGGTGAAGGCGCGAAAGTCGGCGCAGGCAGCGTCGTGCTGAAAAATGTCCCGCCACATTGCACTGTTGCTGGTGTCCCAGCAGTCGCCGTCGGAAAACCCTGCTCAGAAAGCCCCGCGCTCGACATGGACCACGAAATCCATGTCGGCGATTCAATCTAGTGCCCCCCCTCATCCGGCCTCCGGCCACCTTCTCCCCCTTGCCAGGGGAGAAGGGACTTCGAGAAAAACGGTGAAAACATGACGATAAATCCTTAACGACGTTGCCCTTCATCCTTCATCCTTCATCCTTCATCCTTCATCCTTCATCCTTCATCCTTCCAACCATGCCCATCGATCTTTTGACATCTCCGCACTGGAAAGCCGAACATCTCGGCCTGCCGATGCCCGATTCGCCACATGCCGTTTCGGCTGCGCTGCCATTATGGGAACATAACATCAGATATGAGGAAGGCGATGCCGAAGTCGTCAACGTGTTGCAGGCTGCATA
>CAMAVB010000299.1 GCA_945861465.1 Candidatus Kuenenia stuttgartensis | reverse complement strand
GTCTGCACGATCGCATCAACGACCTGTCCATGTACGTCCGTAAGACGGAAGTCGCGGCCCTGTGAGCGATACGTCAGCCGCGTATGGTCGAGGCCCAGCTGGTGCAACAGCGTGGCATTCAGATCGTGAACGTGGACGGGGTCACGTACGACGTTGTAACAGAAATCGTCAGTCTGACCGTAGACGATTCCCGGCCGAATGCCGCCTCCGGCAAGCCACATCGTAAAGCATCGACCGTGGTGGTCGCGCCCGTAGTTCGTTGGTTCCGGTGTGCCCTGACTGTACGTTGTGCGACCGAATTCTCCGCCCCACACGACCAGTGTTTCGTCCAGCAGGCCGCGTTGTTTGAGATCGCGAATCAACGCCGCCACAGGTCGATCGACGTCGCGGCACTGCAGACGCAAATCACTCGGTAAATTGTAATGCTGATCCCAGCCGCGATGATAAAGCTGGATAAATCGCACGCCGCGTTCCGCCATGCGACGAGCCAGCAGACAATGGCGCGCAAACGTGCCCGGTTCCCGCGCTTGATGGCCATACGCTTCGAGCGTGGAATCACTTTCATCACGCAGATCCACCAGATCAGGGACGGAACTCTGCATGCGAAACGCCATTTCGTACTGCGAAATTCGGGTATCGATTTCCGGATCTCGCTGAGTGGCGGCCTGCATGGAATTCAGAGCTGTGAGGACATCCAGCTGATCACGCCGCGCACCGACGTCGATCCCCGGCGCGTTCGACAGATACAGCACAGGATCTCCGCCCGTGCGAAATGCAACGCCCTGATGATTCGACGGCAGGAATCCGGAACCCCATAACCTTGCATACAGCGGGTCGGCCGGCCGCGCTGCGCTACCTCTGGAAAGCAAAACGACAAACGCGGGCAGGTTACTGTTTTCACTTCCCAGTCCATAGCTGGCCCATGCTCCAAAACCAGGACGGCCCGGCTGCTGATGTCCGGTCTGAAGAAGTGTCACGGCGGGATCATGATTGATGGCTTCCGTGTGCATCGAATGCACAATGCACAAATCGTCCACGATTTTCGCCGTTTCCGGCAACAATGAACTCATCCACGTTCCGCATTCCCCATGCTGCGCGAACGAAAACAGCGACGCTGCAACGGGGAATGACTTCTGCCCGCTGGTCATTCCTGTCAGGCGCTGATTGGCGCGAACGGATTCAGGCAGCTCTTCGCCGTGACGTTGTCGAAGCCCCGGTTTATGATCAAAGAGATCCAGCTGCGAAGGGCCACCGTGCATGAACAAATAGATGATGCGTTTCGCCTGAGCTGGAAAATGAGCAACCCGTTCACCACTGTTCGATACACTGTCGGGGTGTCCGCCTTGTGCCTCTTCCAGCAATGATGCGAGTGCTACACTCCCGAGACTCAGTCCCGATTGATTCAGAAAATGTCGGCGATTCAATCCCGCAATCATCGTCGTGTCATGGCCTCATCAAGATTCAGCAGAGTGTGAGCGACCACGGTCATGGCGGCGAGTTCAATCACATCAATGGACTCATCGAGTTTCCAGTCTCCCACTGAAACCAACATCGTCGCATTCGCAGGCGTTATCCGAAAGCGATCGCGCTGACGATGCAGCAGATCGCGCAGGAGGGCCAATTCGTGGTCGTTGGGAAGTCGGCTGAGCACTCGACGAACTAACTGTCTCAGCCGCGTCACGTCGTCAGAATTCGTTTGCAAAACCCGCGTGGCGAGCACTCGGGCGGCTTCGACGTATGTCGGATCGTTCAGGAGGATTAAAGATTGCAGCGGCGTATTGGTCCGTGGTCGCTGCACGCTGCATTTTTCACGAGTCGGTCCGTCGAATGCCAACAGCGACGGTGGGGGAGCCTGACGTTTGATATAGGTGTAAAGACTACGTCGCCATAATCCATCTCCGGAGTCCTGGACGTACGTGTCCTCGGCGTTGTACGAAACTTCTTCCCACAGCCCCGGCGGCTGGTATGGCTTCACACTTGGGCCGCCGATCTGCGGACGCAGCAGCCCAGATACTGCGAGCGCATGGTCGCGAATCATTTCGGCCGACATGCGAAAACGGGGACCGCGGGCGAGCCAACGATTCTGCGGGTCCGCGTCTGTCGCCGGGTCGTCACGGAATCGCGAATCCTGGCGATATGTTCGCGACATGACGATCTGCTTCAGCATCGCCTTGACGTTCCAGCCGTTGTCCCGAAAGTCTGCGGCAAGCCAGTCGAGCAGCTCCGGATGCGTTGGCGGGGCTCCCTGTGTGCCCAGGTCGTTCATCGTCCGCACAAGACCTTCGCCGAAGCACTGCTTCCAGAAACGATTGACAGCTACGCGCGCGGTCAGTGGGTTGTCATGGGAAATCAGCCAACGGGCGAATCCCAGCCTGTTCCGCGGCGCATCGTCGGGCCAGCTTGTGAACATCGCCGGAATGCCCGGCTCCACAACTGCGCCCGGTTGATCGTATTGTCCCCGCTGCAAAATGTGTGTGACGCGAGGCTCCGGAAGTTCCTCCATGACCAGCGTGGTTGGAAGCGAGTCACGAAACATCTGTTCGGCCTTTTGAGTTGTCTTCGCCAGCACCCGGGCCTGCTGCACGGTCGGCTCTGCGTGGCGATCGATGTAAAAGTCCATTAGCGTATTCGTGTCTCGACCGCTGCGGGTGTCGGCCTTCTTCTCGATAATGCCGCGAATCTGTTCGCCATAAAACCACTGCTCGACTTCCGAATCCTTCAGACAGCGCTGCACAATCCGTAGTTCGTCCATCAGGCCGTAGTATCCCAGACCGGAATCCCTCCGTCCGATGCGCAGGACTTCCGGGGTATCAAAACTGCCCATGAGAGAATCGCGATGGACATCCAGAACCACCGGCGTGCCATCGATCAGGACCCGCAAACCCGCAGCAATTCGCGAACCGTCGTAAGTCACGACCAAATGATGCCATTCCCCTGACGTCATCGGTTCATGCGTCATAACTTCAATCGCATTGACACCCCAGAGTTCGACAAGATTGACACCGATGCGACCCTTTTGGCAGAGGATCTCAAAACCCTGGCGATTTCCTTCGGGCGCGATCTTTGACAACGGACAACTCAGAGAACCTTTCGGCTGAATCCAGAGCCCGATGCTCCACGGGGCATCGGCCTCGAAGCCGGGAAGAGATCGTTCCGCGTGCTGAGTGGCATCAAAACCTGCAGCCTGATTTCTGATGCCAGGCTGAAAAATCAACTTCGTACCGATGTGCTGTGTGTCGTCGCTTAGGACCGGCGAAGAAATAACTGTCGTCTTCTGGACGTGGAGCACGTTTCTAACGTGCTCGGCACGATGGAATCGTGCCCCACTTATTTCTGTCTTAAGCTGGCTGTCGAATGCTTCATGGAGTACGAGCGATTCTTCAGGAGGATACGGTAAAGAAACCAGTGCATCGGGTTCCCACGCCGCAATCTGTATGTCGAGTGCCGAACGCAACGGTGCGAATGCGTTCGCGGCGTCCGTCGCGGCCGCAGACCGTGCAGCCAGTTCCTGGTCCTGTGCATGCGTCGTCACAGTGATCACCGGCGGCGGATTATCTGCGACAATGAGTCCTGTTTCCGGCACGTTGTTGAAGATCGCAAACAACTGATAGAACTCGACCTGCGTGATCGGATCGTATTTGTGGTCATGGCACTGAGCGCACGCGGCGGTCAGTCCCATCCAGGTCGTGAGCGTCGTATCGACTCGATCGATGACATATTCGGTACGGTATTCTTCGTCGATAATTCCTGTTTCGTTGTTCGCAACGTTATTGCGATTGAATCCTGTCGCGATGCGCTGTGCCATTGTGGGATTTGGTAACAGGTCTCCGGCAAGCTGCTCCACCGTGAACTGATCGAACGGCATGTTGCTGTTGAACGCATCGATCACCCAGTTTCGCCACAGCCACATCTGTCGCGGCTTGTCGCCAAAATATCCGTTGGTGTCCGCGTAACGAGCGGTGTCCAGCCAATCGACAGCGAGATGCTCGCCAAAATGTTCGGATGCCAGCAGCCGATCCACCGCCTGTTCGTACGATTCGCTGACGCGGTCCAGGTCTTCCAGTGTCAGAGGCAATCCGGTCAGATCCAGGCTGATTCGACGCAGCAACAACTCGCGTGATGCTTCGGGCGCGAACGTCAGTCCATGCTGACGGAGTTTGGCCGCCACGAGTGCATCTATGGGATTCGCACCAGTGTCGGTCGCAGGCACGTCATCCACGGCGGGCAAATCCGGTTTGGTAATGGGTTCGAAAGACCAGTGCCGTTGATAAATCGCACCTTCGGCAATCCACTGACGCAACGTCTCAATCTGTGTCTTCGAGAGCGGTTTGTGGAAAGACGCAGGCGGCATGTGCATATCCGGATCAGCACTCTCAATGCGTTTGATCAGCTCGCTGCCATCAGCATCATGCGGTACAATGGCGATGGTGCCGGACTCGGCTGGTGCCGTCGCATTCTCGCGGACATCCAGCCGCAGTCCGGATTTTCGCGCGTGTTTGTCAAATCCATGACACTGCCAGCAGTGTTCCGACAGAATGGACCGCACGTCGCGGTTGAACACAATGGGTTCGTCAGCATTGGCCCGCGAAGAAACCAGGAGCAAGAGCAGCATTGCCGGGACGCCAAATTTCATCCGATTCTCTCAGTGACTGGTATCGCTGAAATGTAGCCGTTCACGCCTCAGAACGAAACCTGCGCAAGCAACCACAGATAAGCATTGGCGCAGAAGTTTTTTAGTTTAACGGCGAGCCGTAGGCGTAGGCGGAAGCACGCTGGATTCGCCTACGCCTACGGCTCGCCGTTAAACGATTTGTGCCAACTTAGGACCGCTTGAGAAATAACTGTCCCTTTTTATACCCCTCACCCTGCCCTCTCCCCTTCCAGGGGAGAGGAGGATGCGGTCAATTATTTCTCGAACGGTCCTTACTTAAGCACCAGTGCTGAGACACGAATTCACACACCATACTTGAATCGCATTAGAATTCCAGGGCATCCAGATCCGCGATCAATTGATCAATTTCGTCACGGACTTTCTGTTTGATGCCGATGGAAGAGCCAACTGCCACTCGACCGTCAAGAATCAGTTCTCGATCGCGTTCTTTGACAGCCATGTCAATTGCGGATTCACCGCTGTCGCCGCCAAATAGTTTTGACAGGTCAATTTTGAGTCCCCCGACTTCGCCCTGGGCTCCGGCAATCGCCGGCGTCTTATGCTGCGGGAAGATGATCGCGTTTTCCGGGCACACCCGGCTGCACGCCGGGCAGCCTTTCTTACAACTGTCCTGCTGTTCGACCAGAATTCGATCCAGCGCATCGACGCCGTAAACACCGAACAGGCAGAAATCGATGCACTCCATGCAGTTCGTGCAACGACTGTAATCGATCACCGGATACCAGCGACGCCCCGTGTCTTCCGGCAGTACGGCTTTGTCTTCCAGAGTTGCATTGCCGCTGTCAAAGGCGCGGCGGGCTTCGAGCATACGTTCCGGCTGCAGGTAGCGCTGCAGTTGTTCGGCTTTCGGCGTCCCTCCGATCCAGCTCATCAGTTCGACGGTCTGAACAGTGTTCTCCCCCGCAATCCGACGCACTTCGCGGATGAAATCCTCGGCCTTCGCAGAACATCGCAGATCGATTGCGTAGACTCGACGGTTCGGAACACTGACGCTCCCGATGCCATTGTTCGAAGCAGGCTCATCGTCGTCATCGTCGCCTTCTGCATCTTCTTCTGCCGACTTGAGCAGACTGAGACCTTCGTGCCCGCGCACGCCGGCGCGGTCCAGAGTCCAGCGGGCCGCACGATCGTAGAGCCAGCTCAGCACGATGAGGTTTCCGGGAACTGATCGCAGGAAGATCTGTCCGGTGTGATCGTGTGACATGTCATACAAATGCGGCACCAGCGACACATCGACACCGGGTTCTGTGAGCAACGCCGTCGCGATGTCTTCTTCCAATTGCCGGCGCACGGGATTGCGTCCCTGCCCCTGACTGATCACGACGGTGACTTTACTGACTGCCATAACGATGACTAAATTCAAAAAAGAGTGTCCGAATTCGTGAGAATTCGGGGATGGTGCTGGAAATGGGGGTCCGGAACCAAATTGTTGCTCGTGTCTCCGACGCGAGTGTTCCCGCCACGGAGTGACGGGGCATTATGGGTTGCGGGCAAAGCCCGCGTTATGAATTTTGAAGAATTCCGTTATGGGATGGATCACGATTCGTTAACCTGTCCTTTGATGGTTCGCTGAGCATCTTCCCAGGCGGAATTCAAAAACTCAACGTATTCCGCCGCAGAAAGCAAATTCGCCGCAGGTTCGAATTCATAGAGCCACCCGGAACCGTAGTTCTGGGCATTGATGCCTGAAGGATCGTTCAGTACCTGCGGGTTAAAACGGACAACTTTTCCGGCACACGGCGGAAACATCGAAGACACGGCCTTCGCGCTTTCGATTTCTCCGATTTCCTGCTGATCGCGAACGATGGTCTCCGGATCGATCGACCATTCCAGAAAATAGACGTCCTGCAACAAACGCACCGAATACGCTGTGAAACCCACGCGAAATCGCCCTGGATCACATTCCTGCAACCACAAATGCCGCCGAGAATACTGCCGATCATCGGGAATTACAGCCTGATACAGGCCCATCATAAAACAGAGCGGTTCGGACATGCGTCAGCCTGAAGGCGGGTTTGGGACACGGTAATGATGTTGATTTTATTCGTTAACGGCGGACGATTCCACCAACTTGGTGCGGGCTTCGGCCGCCAGCGTGAGGAAAGCAGCTTGCACGAACAACGTAATCGCAATCGGCCACGTCGATTGCTCGCTCGGCTAACTTCACGCGGAGCGATGAAGGCAACTTTGGAGTACTCCGGGTCGGTAGCAGGGACTTGCGGATGTGTCTGGATGAAAGGAACGACGATGACAACGGACAAGTATCATCGCTAAAAATAAGGCACTGCTTTTGCCTGGAATTCCCGTTGGACGATGTTCTGTGCCTCGTGCAGTGGCCGGTCGTGCGGCAGCGTGAGATGGACGGTGATGAAAGTGGTCCCGCGGGCCGAGACGGCGGAAAGACCGTGGATGCTGGCACCGAGGTGATGAAAGACTTTCCATGTCAAAGCATAAAGCAAGCCGCTGGCACCACACGTCGTCTCGTGCCGCAGGCAGTATCCGCCCTTCGCAGTTCCGTCCAGCTGGAACGAACCCCAGAGCGCCGGTAACGACGCCGCGTCGGTCTCCGCAATGTGCAGCCGCCGCTGTACCGCGTCACGAACCATGGCCGTCAAATCACGAGGCAAAGGCTGATCCGTTTCGAGATGAAAGAAATCGAGTGCCAATTGGTGGTTGGTCGCCGAAAACAGATGCGCCTGGCTCAGGTTCACATGGTGATGATACAGAGCGCCGGCAATGCAGGCGGCCAATCCTCGGAAGTCCCGTGCCGCAACACCCAGCAGGATGGCGTCCCCGTCACGGACCAGATCGACCTTTGGCGACGTTTCTGCGTTTGTAACAAGTCGCAGCAACTGCGTGGCGAAGTGATTCGTGTGCCGGACGTACTGGCCCGTGAAATAGTCGGGTCCGAAATCCTCCAGGATCTCGCGTTCACGGTCGCCATAGCCTGCGGCGCTGAGTGTTCTGGTGGCGTCGGGCGCGATTTCAGGCAGGAAATGCGTGAGCGTTTTGGTGTAGAGCTCTCGCGTGTTGAACCAACGGACGGAATTATTTTCGTGTGACCACCATTGGCGCGGCTTCCGGTCGTGCGCGCCAGGCGGCGGATCGATCTGATCGGATTCCGGCACCGGAATTCCCATTTGGCGATCGACGCAGGTGAACACAAACAGGGCACGCAGCGACTGCACGTCTCCGCAGAGTCCGACGAGTTCATTCACGACCGATTCGTCATTCTGGCCGTGCCTGGAAAATTGCTTGAGAGCGCGGCGGTTCGCAACCAGAAACTCGGCGACACGCACAGTCGGTTCCGTGAAACCAGCCTCGCTCGCATAGGGCGAGAAGTACTCCTGCAGTCCGATCCCCGAGAAGCCTGAAGCAAATCGTTCGTGAAGTTCGAGACTCTCGTCCGCCTGGCTCGCAAGGTCTTCGGTTGTGATCGGCAGTCGTTTGGTCACGAGGGCAAGTTTTACGGCAGCGAGATGGTTCGAGTCCAACAGCGCTGACTCAACGACGACCATATCCGAAAGCGCAGCATTGAGCGGATTCCACTGCGCCTTTCCCTGGGCCAACAACTTCCAGCCGATGCGGAGGCACACATCGAGTGCCTGCAGTTTCTCCCGTACCCACACGCCGCGTGAAGCGGTTCGTTCTTCGAGGACTCGTTCGTCGAGCGACGATTCGAATCGTGTGTAGCCGGGGAAAAGTCGCTCCATCGCCCCGTCAATCTGCGACAGAAATTCAAGCGACGAGGCTAGACTGCCGCGCGACTTGTAGAACAGGGCGGAAAGTTGCGGAACCCGCTGCAGCCAGTCGCCCGCATTTCTTAAGGACTCTTCCAATTCGCCGGGATCGATTCCAACGCCGTACTTCTGCGACGCCACGACGAGCGACAGAGCCGCCATGCTCTTGTCCTGATCCGTCGGATTGATTTCCCGCGCTTCGTGCCGCAGGCCACCGACACCGTGGATGATCGAACTGCCGGAGCGAATCCGGTGTCCTTGCTGCAGTTCGCGCCCGATCACGCCCCGTGCAAATCGTTCCACGCGCCGCCGCGCTGTCAACAAACGCGCGCGAACCTGATTGGCGAACTCAAACCTCTCACGCTCTCCGATCGCCGGTCCCAGCATCTCGCCAAATGACTCGAAGTCCTCAAACCCAAGGACGTCCTCGGCGTGCGAACCATCCACTCTGGGACGGCTGAGCGTACCACGACGGAGATGAATAAATGCGCGAATCCGAAGAAGAAAGTAATAGGCTTCCAGATCGCGCGTGTCGTCCAGTTCACGGTAGACATCCCGACTGTGTCGATACTGCGGGCCGCCGAGTGTCCAGACTCCCGCAAGAAAGGCTCGCAGCCCTTCGTTCTTGATGTCAAATCGATCCAGCCGCTCGCTGCCACCCCCGACGTGAGCGCTGCCCGCTTCGCGCCATGAAAGACTCACATGCAAAAAATGCTCAAAGGGATCAAACGTCGCTCGAATGCGATCCCGGAACTTCGGGGCAAAATTGTAAGGGTCGTACACGGCCTGCATATCGAGAAAGGCGTTGAGTTGGATCCCTTCAAGGGCCGGTGCGTGGTAACCGTTCACGGGTCGAGCAGGATGCACGGAGCCGATTTGCCTTTCAGGCTGGCATCCACGGCATCGCAGAGCCACTGGTAGATGGGGCGTTTCTGGAGGCGGCAGGTTTCTGAGATGGTCAACATCCGTTCGATGAAGCGACT
>CAMAVB010000298.1 GCA_945861465.1 Candidatus Kuenenia stuttgartensis | reverse complement strand
TCGACCAGTTCGAGCAATGGCTGCACGCGAAGAAGGAAGAGCAAAACACCGACCTCGTGCAAGCTCTGCGGCAGTGCGATGGTGGCCGAGTGCAGTGCATTGTGATGGTGCGAGATGACTTCTGGATGGCTGTCAGTCGTTTCGGTGTTAAGTTAGAAGTGGACTTCCTGCCGGGCATTAACACGGGACTCGCCGATCTGTTTGATCTGGACCATGCACGGAAAGTTCTGGCCGCATTCGGCCGGGCGTTCGGCAAACTTCCGGAGAAGATCAGCGAAACCACCAACGAACAGAAAGATTTTCTGAAACAATCAGTGGCTGGACTGGCTGAGGAAGGCAAAGTCATCTGTGTCCGTTTGGCCCTGTTCGCCGAGATGATGAAGGGGAAGGTCTGGACACCGACGACACTGAAAGAAGTCGGCGGAATCAAGGGTGTCGGCGTGACATTTCTTGAGGAGACATTCAGCTCGCAAACGGCTGTGCCCCGGCATCGGCTGCACCAGCAAGCCGCCCGTGCGGTCCTGAAATCCCTCATGCCCGAATCCGGCACCGACATCAAGGGCGAAATGAAATCCCGTGATGAGCTGCTGGCAGCATCCGGCTATGCCAACCGTCCCAAAGACTTCGACGACCTCATTCGAATCCTGGACAGCGAAATCCGCCTGATCACCCCCACCGATCCGGAGGGCCAGCAGCAAGGCGAGCGGCAGGGCGTCAGCCCTCCGAGTACGTCCCTGCAATACTACCAGCTCACCCACGACTACCTTGTCCGGAACCTCCAGCCCCTTATAAGGACCGTTCGAGAAATAATTGACCGCATCCTCTTCTCCCTTGTGAAAGGGAGAGGGCAGGGTGAGGGGTCTCAAAGAGACAATTATTTTCGAGCGGTCCTGAATAGTTCATTCACAGGAGAATCAAACCGATGAGTTCCACTAACATTCTGGCCGTACTGCTGGACTGGGCTGGCACAACCGTGGACTACGGAAGTCGCGCGCCGACACAGGTTTTTATGGAGATCTTTCATCGACGCGGTGTTGAGATCACTGCCGAGGAGGCTCGGGGGCCGATGGGGCGAGCCAAACACGAACATATTGCGATGATCGCAGCAGTGCCACGGGTCGCAGAACTATGGCGACAACACCATGGAACCACTCCGATAGAGTCAGATGTCCGGGCCATGTACGAAGACTTTCTTCCCCTGCAGAAGGAGATCCTCAGGCTGGGATCATCCGTAATCCCCGGAATTCCTCAAGCAATCGCTGAACTCCGGCAGCGAGGCATCCGAATCGGTTCAACGACGGGATACACTCGGGAACTGATGGAGATTGTCATTCCGATCGCGGCTGCGGAAGGATATCAGCCTGACGCGGTTATCTGCTCAGATGAGGTCTCCGCAGGCCGACCCGCTCCGTGGATGAATATCCGGACTGCAGAGAAACTTGCGGTGTACCCGCTTCATCAGATCGTTGTCGTCGATGACACCCCGGTCGGTATCGAAGCCGCTAAAAACGGAGGCATGATCGCAGTCGCGGTGTCTCTCACCGGCAACGCGCTGGGCTTGTCGGAAGCAGAAATCCAATGTCTGCCGAGACCTGAATTGCAAAACCGATTGTCAAAGATTGAAAAGGAATTCCGCAGCATCGGCGCGGACCACGTAATTCTATCTGTCGCTGAGTTACCGATGCTCCTGAGTGACATTTATGCCGCGCGAGGTCCAAATTGACACTAACCGGAAGCTTCAGCGAGTACCGGAATTCCTCATTCCGCGCCGCCCGAACTGCGCACACCTCGCTGGCCAGTCCATGTCGGACTGCGCAACATCCCTGTCGCTCGAGCCGATCTCGCTCTCTTCCGCGACGCAGACTAAGCAATCCTCCGCTTCGGCCAGCGGCATGGCGGCCGACGCGAGTTCCAACAACATGCCGAAGTCCTGCAAAATCGACGCGGCCTGCTGGCGATGCTCTTTTTCCCGCTCTCAAGCCCGCCGCTGCGCGCACCGCCACAGACACGACTGCGAGTCTGCGAAGCGACGTCGCCTAAGGACCGCTCGAGAAATAACTGTCTCTTTTTATTCCCCTCACCCTGCCCTCTCCCCTTCGAGGGGAGAGGAGGATCCGGTCAATTATTTCTCGAACGGTCCTAAGGTTTACACCGATCCAAAGCGAGTTGCTTCACAGCCCGCAGATCCAGCTTTCCGGTGCCCAGCATCGGGATTTGATCGACTGGGATGAAGCTATCGGTAGACGGGATGAACAGGTTTGGCAATCCAGCGGCCTGCAGGCGATCCGTGATTTCCCGCGCGGATTTCTTCATGGGCTTGTGCAGCACAATAAGTCGCTCGCCCTTTTTGGCGTCTGGCACTGCAGTCACAGCACACAGCACTTCGAGTTCGTCGCCTTGATCTTCTTCCAGGATCTTTGCAATTTCCTGTTCGATCAGAATATGCGGCACCATCTCACCGCCAATCTTTGAGAAGCGACTCATACGACCTGTAATATGAATGAACCCGTCGTCATCGATCAGTCCCATATCACCGCTGTTGTACCAGCCGTCCTGAATCAGCTCGACCGTTTTCTCAGGTTGATTCAGATACCCCAGCATGATGTTCGGGCCTTTGATCTTGAGCAGTCCTTCCCGATTCGCCCCCAGCATTTCGCCGGTGTCCGGATTGAAGACTGCAGCCGCACAGCCTGGTATAACGCGTCCCACGGTGCCGTTCTTCGTGCCGATCGAAAGCTGTGCTTCCGGCCCCATGCGTGATTCGGGGATATTAAACGAAGCGACCGGCGACATTTCAGTCGTGCCGTAACCCTCGGTTGGCTCAAAGCCGAACTTTTCCCTGAACGCAACCCTCAGATCATCCGGCAGCTTTTCTGCACCAACAATCACCAGATTCAGCGACTTCATTTCTTCGACGGTACAACGTTTCAGATAGGATCGCAGAAACGTAGGCGTCGCCGGAAGGATTGTACATTTATGTTTCTCAATCAGGGATCCTACTGTCCGGGCATCCAGCGGGTTGAAGTGAAACACAGTCGATGGATCGGCGTTCAGGGGCAGCCACATCGTAATCGTGAAGCCAAACGAATGGAAAAACGGCAGCACGCCCATGAGTCGGTCGCCCGATGTCAACCGCATCAATTCAGTCACAGCATCCACATTCGATGTGATGTTGTGCTGCGACAGAACTACGCCTTTAGGTTCACCGGTGGAACCCGACGTGAAGATCACGGTGAACGGATCGTCCGCTTTGACTCGGTTTAGACCCAGCCGTCGCATCAGCATCCCGATCGGCATCAGTTTCGCAAGGGCGAATGCTTTTGCTTTGTCAGTTCCCGTGATCTGCGGTTTGAGATCTTCCAGATACACGAGTTCCGCATCCAGCTTCATCGGGCGTTTTTCCATGAAAGCGCGGCTGGTGAGAATCTGTTTGATTCCAGCCTGGCGGATACAGTAATTGGCGGCGTCATCTGTGAGCGTATAGTTCAGATTGACAGTGACCTTGCCAGCCAGCGTCAGGGCTGTGTTCGCCAAAATGCCGCCCACGGAGGGCGGCAGCAGCAATCCCACGAACTGAACTCCGGGCTGCAGGATGTGTTTTGTCAACAGCGCATGAAACGCCAGTGAACTGATCAGCAGTTTGCCACCGGTAAGTTCCGTGCCTGCTGAATCGGCAACCTTGGTCCGATTCCATGCGAGGCGACACTGCCGGATCAATCGTCGAGCGGGGATCATGCTGCGTTCCTTTCTGAGGAGCACTGATTGAGTATTCAATTGCAACACAGCATTACGAACAATATCCACATTGTCCACATGCTGGAGCGGCTGACCGAATGAAATTGACACTGGATATGGCCAGTATTTTGGTTTCTTCCAGATGAAACGACCGCGTTCGTAACTGAAGATGCTGCCCCACAATTCGTCCAGACAGACAGGCACGACCGGTGCATCGGTGTCTTTCACGATCCGCAGCATCCCTCGTTCAAATTTCTGTAGCTGCCCGGTTCGACTAATCTGACCTTCTGCGAAGATGCATACCAGTTGGCCGCTGAGCAACGCATCGCGCGCGGTATTCAGTGACTTCACCAGGGCGCGTGGTCCGTCGCCGGCGCGGATGGGAATGATGCCAAAGAGATTTGACAACCATCGCGCAAATCGACCCTGCACATAATCCGCATAAGCAACCATCCGTATCGGGCGCGAGCTGGCCAGCAGAATCAGCACACCATCGATCCACGTCACATGATTGGCAACCAGCAGTGCCGATCCGTGTTCGGGGATATTTTCAATACCATACGTCCGCACGCGGTACACGAAACGACTGAGCAACCAAACGAAGAATCGAATCGTGGCTTGTGGCAGAATACACAATACGTAGACAACGATGGGAAGGATGCCCAGCCCCGAGACGAGAAAGATCTGAGACGCTGACATCTTCAGAGGACTTTGAAGAACCCAGAACAGACCGGAGACGAACAACATTCCGATCGCTGCCAGTTGCTGTCCGGCGGTGAGGATCGCTCCCAATCTGTCATGCGGGCTGCGTTCCTGGATGTACGCCTGCAAGGGCACATTGAAGAGCCCGCCCCCAAGACCGATCACAACCAGCATTGCACCGGTCATGAGCGGCGAATCAATCGTGAAGTACAACAGGATGCAGGCCAGCCCCATGAGCATCGTGCCGAAAGGTACCATCCCAAGTTCGACACGACCGTTCGACCACAAGCCAGCGAGCAGACTGCCGATCCCTACGCCAATGACCAGCATCGCCATGAAAGGACCGGGGTTCGCTTTCGTGATGTCATCGGCCAGTTCTGACTTGACGAATACGGCGATGTTCATCTGCGCCATCGAAGCCAGACACCAGAAGAACACGATTCCCAGAGTCACGCGGAGAATTGCGCGATCATGCATCACCAGCTTGATGTCTCGCCACGAATCCGTCACGAGGTTCCACTGGAACTTTGCCGTCGGGTTGGCCACCGGTACCCGCATCATCGCGATCGCGCCGACAGTTCCCAAAATTGCCGACCCGATCACCGCTGCGGCTGACAAGGACAAGCCGAGAACGTGCCTCACTTGAGTCAGATCGGCCAAAGCATACCCCGCGACAGTCCCGACGATCGCGGCTACGAATGTCGCAAGGCCGGACAAGCCGTTCGCCGCCGAAATATCCGATCGTTTCACCAATTCGGGAATGATCCCCAATTTGGATGTCCCGATGAAAGCTGCCTGAATGCCAATCAGAAACAGAATCGCAAACATCGACGGCACATGCGCCACGTGGATGGCCCAGATACCGGCCGTCATCAGTAGGATTTCGCCAACCTTCAGCCAGATAATTGAAGTACGTTTACTGAATCGGTCTGCCGCCCAGCCAGCCCAGGGCGCGAACACCACAAACGGCAATATGAAACAGCCAAGTCCCAGCGGCAACACAACAGCCTCAGCGTCTTTCTCCGTCAACCCGAAGTCGTCGCGAAACCGCGCGATTCCGATTGGAACAATCATCCAGCGGAACATGCTGTCGTTCACCGCCGTCAGAAACGTCATCAGCAGGTAACCGACAAACGACGACGACTTTAACCGCTGATGGCTCACAGCAGGTGCGGTGCTCGTTGCGACACTGGAAATAGCTCTGACTCCTTCATTAGCTTCACCGGAAGCTTAACCCGACATGGCATGTCCCGCACGATGACGCAGGCAGTTCGCCATTCCGGAAATCCGGGATTGTACGCTCGAAACAGTCGAGTTGCATTCTTCCACCAATCGTCCACCAGCGACGGGAATCCTCGGTTTTCTTCAGCAAACCGTCTCGCGATTCCGGTAGTGTATTTTTCGGGAGACGACAAGAGTGTACTCTGAGTATCATGCGGTACAAGATACCCATAAGTCTGCCGGGTTGGTGTCAGATTCCAGCTTGTGACGGATCGCTGACCGCACGCTGGAAGCGTACGCCACTTTTGAATCCGGCTAACGCAGTTCCGAAGAGTGTATACTGCACGCGGTTGGCAGTGGCCCGTTTAACCGCAAGCCCAGCGGGCCGCGATTGTTCTATTTGAGATTTGAGATTTGAGATTTGAGATTTGAGATTTGAGATTTGAGATTTGAGATTTGAGATTTGAAATTTGAAATTTGAAGCGCGGGGCGTTACCCACGCGGATAAACGAATGTGCCATCCTCAACCCCGTGCGGTACATCAACTCATGCCGACATCAGAACAACCCCAAACGCCACTCACGGCTAGCGCTCAGTCGCTTGTCGATCGGCTGCGTTCGTACGGTTCCGTGGCCGTCGCATTTTCCGGTGGCGTGGACAGTGCGGTCGTGGCGAACGCGGCTTTCATAGCATTGGGGGATCGAGCCGCAGCAGTCACCGCCATCAGTCCCAGTCTCGCTGCGAGTGAACTTGAAATCGCGCGCCGGGAAGCCCTCCTGATCGGGATTCGTCACGTTGAACTACAGACCCAGGAATTCAACCGGCCTGAGTATCGCAGGAACGCAGGCGACCGATGTTTTTTCTGCAAAGACACGCTCTATGAACTCACGCGATCAAGGTTGCATGAATTGGGTGTTGAGACGATTGCCAACGGAGCCAATACAGATGACATGGGCGATCATCGTCCTGGCATGCAGGCGGCGGTTGATCACCACGTTCGCAGTCCGCTGATTGAAGAGGGACTGAACAAAGCGGCAGTGCGTGAACTGGCGAGACACTGGAATCTGTCAGTCGCCGAAAAATCGGCGTCCCCGTGCCTGTCCAGCCGCATCGCTTACGGCGTTGAAGTGACGGAAGAACGAGTATTTCGCGTCGAACAAGCTGAAGCCATTCTGAAAGCCGCCACCAATCTTCAGGAACTTCGCGTGCGACATGAAGCGAATGAACTGGCTCGCATTGAAGTGCCGGTCGATCAGGTGTCCCGCTTGCTGGAAACCGATCTGCGAGCGAAAATCACAAAGGAATTCCATTCGCTCGGGTTTCGATTTGTGACCGTCGATCTGGATGGATTTCGATCCGGCAGCATGAACAGCGCGCTTCCGCTGGTGGAGTTGCGCGTTGGAATTGTTCAGTGATGGGTTCCGAGCTGCGTTATGATTCGTCCGTATCTGCGGTTTCAGGAATGAACCCCTCAAATAGCTGTCATTGAGAAATCCAGTGTCGAACGAACCCGCTGCCAATTCTGTCGATGCTCAACTCCCCACCGTTTTCTTCGACGGGGTGTGCGGGCTTTGCAATCACTCTGTGAACTGGCTATTGGCGCGTGATTCGGAGCACAAACTGAGGTTCGCACCGCTTCAGGGAGCGACGGCAGGTAAAGTGCTTGATGCAGAAATTCGAAATCGTCTCGATACACTGGTATTCGTGCGTGATGGCGAAACATTTATCCGCACAGCGGCAGTGAGTCGCATCCTGATGACGCTGGGTGGTCGCTGGCGAGTACTGGGGGGAATTTTGTGGATCGTCCCGTCGCCGATTCGGGATCTCGGTTATCGTATCGTGTCCCGCCTGCGTTACCGCCTGTTTGGCAAACATGAATCCTGCCGCCTGCCCACACCTCAGGAACGGGCAGTGTTCCTGGATTGAATCTTGGCCTGCGACCGAGCATGATCGGTTGAATCCCGAGAATGTAGGGTGGGACAAGCGAAGCGCCAGCCCACAATTTGTTCGATGTGGTGGGCCTGCGCTCCGCCGGCCCACCATTTGTTCGATGTGGTGGGCTACGAATTCACAAACTGGCCAGCCGTGGCCCTGAAATCCGGATGGTATGTCCGGGTCACGGTAGCAAGTGATTGTGGCTGAGGCAACAGTGTGTGTGCTGATCCACCGCTTGATTTTGCACCGTGTGGAAGAACTGGCGGCAAAATGAAAAACCGTCCGACAATACAGGATTGCCGGACGGTTCGAAGACAGCTTCAAAGTCGGACGGGAAACCGTCCTATCCTCAATAACTCCAGTTGATACCCGCGTTGAAGGTGTTCTGATAAAATGTGTTGCGATCAGAATTATAATGCAGGAAATCTCCGGTGACGGGACTGGAATCGTAAACGATGGAGTCGTTCGGGTCGGCCACCTGACCAATCAACAGAAACGTCCAGCCAAGACTCAACTTGGCATTTTCCAGTTGCCACATATCCCGCAGTACAGGCACGCGGTCAAAGATCGCGACTTGAGCATTGAAGGATTGTTCGAATAATGGTGACAGATGCGTACTGCTTCGTGAGTCGCTGAAGGCGTTGCGTGAAGGCCCCTGCGAAGTATCCGTGGCGTACATATTCGTCTCAAACGAGCCCCCCGTGATGGGATCCGGCGTCGGAAATTCGGTGCCAAATCCCATGAAGTTGCCGATGTTGTCGCCACGCATTCTGAGTGTTTCATTATTGAACATCGCGGCAACACGAGTTGAACCGGTCACCTGAAGGCCTTTGGTTCGGCCCAATTCGTACTGAAATCCGATTTCCGGACCGGCAAGATGGCTCACCACTTGGCTGTTGATATACGAATAGACGATATTGGATGAGCCGTAGCGTGTGGCGGCACCGGGATAGATTGCCGTATAGGTCCTTACGGGCGGAGTTGTTGGTATGATCCCGTCACCGGGCAGAAATACCTTTGCATTGTCAGGAGTATCAGCGTCACCATCGTCGTTATAAGCCAGCAATGTTGACGATCCACTGAAACCGAATGTTTCATCAATTCGGAAGTACCGACCTCCGAAAATCGGATGCACTTTGATGTTGTCGTTGTCGTAAACCGGACTGAACGCCCAGGCAGCGTTCACGCCACCCGTACTGATCGTCTGGCTCAGAACATACGTCAGGTCATATGGAGCGGTTGATCCGCCCATAAGGCTGTCGGTCTTACCATCCGTCGTCGGCAGACCGTACAGATTCAGCAAGGTCCGATCGAGAACGTCAAAGGTTGTTCCGAAGACGCCGTACTCCCTGGCGTCGGCAGCGTCGAACGGTACACGCGGAGCCAGAATTTCGTTTGTCACGATATCCAGGTCATCACGGCCTCCCAGGTTGAAAGGCTGGTAGCCAATCAGGCCGTCATCACGTTGAAACTGCAGTGCTGTCGCTTCGTCCAGTCGGGCATTGATGATTTGTGCTCGAGGGTCAAAGGTGGATGTGCCTTCAAATTGGTAACCGCCGCTGTACAGGAATCCGGAGCCGTCAGCATTCCAGAATCCACCGGACAATCTGATCCCGTTGGTTTTCAATTCTGGAATTATCCTGGCATTTGCAGCGTCGAAATACCTGTACCACTGAAGTCCATCTACGATTCCGTTACTGTCCCCGTCGTTCTGTTGAAAATATGTCTGCACATTTTCCGCACCCACCAGGCCGTGCAATTTCCGATTGTACGATTTCGTGAAGTCCAGATTCACGAACCAGTCACGCGGACTGTTCGCGGCACCGAAACCGCCAACCGAATTCTTAAACCATGTCCCGTCACGTTGATACGTCTGTTCAAACAT
>CAMAVB010000297.1 GCA_945861465.1 Candidatus Kuenenia stuttgartensis | reverse complement strand
CTAAGCCATGACTGGCTCCGTTTCCGTATATTCTGTACTACTAACGATTGAAGTCTTGTCTTACCGCGAAGATTTCCGCACTGCGGTTGCTCAAGTTGTTTGATACCCATCTGTTGTGCGATGGATGGATTGCCACAAAAAACACAAAGACACACAAGAAGTAGAGCTCAACAATAAAAGTCAGGGACCGACACAAACGACTGAAACTTTTTGTGCCTTTTTGCGTTTTTCGTGGCCATCCGCTGTGGGTTGCGGGCGAAGCCCGCGACAGGGATTCCGTGGTTACCCCGGCGACTGCTCGGAAACCGGCTTCTGCAGCAGCATCGCTGTTGCCAGGCGAAGGACATCATTGTCTTCGCGAGCTGACGCTTCAAGGATGTCGCAGCGATTTGCACCGACGCAGTACGCTGTGAATGAAAAGCCTGCAGGATCTTCCATCTGCTTCAGGAACGGTGCGGCGGCTTCCAGAGCCATGCTCGTCCGATCCACGCGCTGACCGAGATCAGCGATGACAAATGCAATCATACGCTGGTCCGGTGCATCGGATGCCCGCTGCAACCTGTCAATAAAGTACTGCATCGATTCTTCCACTTCCACACCCGCCAGCGCGTTGAGGAAATGGCGATTCGCGACATAGTAATCATCGAACGGTACGTCGCCGGGATATCGCAGTTGTTCCGCCAGTTCAGCTCCATAGTCGCTCAATTCAATCGCCATCCGCAATTCCGGACAGTCACGATCCAGGTGCCGGGCGAAACTGACCGTGGAATGCAGATGCGAAACGTCGATATGATAGCCGCCTTCCGCAAACAGAAACTCACGCCCCAGAATGAGTTCACGCAACGACGCGTTTTGTTTTACCAGCGGTTGCCGGCGCTCCACATCACGGCGCACGTTGGCCTGCAGGTCGTTGTAAATGTTCCGCACCATCATGGCTGCTGCCTGACGGCGTTCGTCGGGCGTCATCTGAGGCATCACCTGGCCCATCGCGGTCACCGTGTTACAGGTTCCGTGCGTCCTGAGCAGCAGCTTCAGCCCTGCAACCACGTGAGCGCCTTCGTACAAGGCAAGGTTGAGCAGTTCGTCGAGCCCCGGACCAGGTTCCTGCGGCGCTTCGGCGACTTGTTTCGCGATTGCAGCCCGGACTGAATCTGTTTCATTGATCGTGCGGAAATAGGCCCAGGCATCGGCCAGCTGACCGGCATCCAGAAACCGCTGACCGACTTCACGTGCCGCCACAGTGTAGGCGTCTCGAAACGCAGCTTCGTGTTCTGGCGGGATGTTCCGCAGCGACGTTGGCTGCGTGATCGGCAACCCCAGTCGATGCCGCACACGAATCAGCTTTGCATCGAACAGTCGATGAAAGTCACTCTGGTCAATCAACGTCTTCTCGGCAGCGTCCAGAATTGCATCGCCGACGCTGATCGCAGAGTCCGTTTGTTTGTTTCGTTCAGATTCGAAAAGTTCGATCACGGTCATTTGAAGAACTGCTTTATGATGATGGCTGCCGGACTGCGGCATTGGTTTCGCACAAGTGTGAAAAGGCGCTCTCGACTCGGAGAGTCAAGCTACGTACCACATGTCCCGCAGCCGCCGCCACCGCTGGCCTGCACGACACCTTCGGCGCTCACGGGCTGCACGTGGATCACGCCAAAGCCCGCCGCCGCCGCCAGCAGCGCCAGGCGAGTTGTTTCGGCACTGCGATCGTTGAGCACATACAGGATCAGACGATCATCGAGTGTGCGTTCAATGTCAATCAGTTCGAGCTGCAGCTTCCATTTTTCCGTTCGCATAGACCAATCGGTGAAGCTGTTTTCTGCTGCATTCTGATCCTTTGCACTGTGGTCAAGATCGTCAGCGGTTGCCAGTCGAAGCAGTTCGCCGGTCGGCGTCGCGGTTTCACCTTCGGCAGTCCTGGCATTCGGCGGCAGGATTTGAAGCACAGTCGCAAGCTCCTGACCTCGATCGGTCGAAACAACGACCGCCGCCGCTCGTTCCGGCCTTTCGCCCCAGGCGGCAAATCTCGCGACCTGGGGAACTCGTCCATATCGAGCCAGCACCAGAAAATCTGGCGCGCGTTCTTCCAGCTCCGGAACGCCTTCGCAGGTCACTTCTGTCGGGGCAATCATGTTACGTCCTTTAGCTAAGTCGCTGAACCTTCACGCATTGCATGTCCTGCGCCTGGGAGTCTGTCTGATTACCACTGTTTTTGTGAGCGGCAGGGCGCTAGCCGCCGTTTTTTGCACGCGAATTACCCGCGGCTAGCGCCTTGCGGCTCACGGTTCTGGAGTATCAGGACAATCTCCAAGTGTAACATCCAGTGCGCAGAATGAATTTCCCTGAATGGCGTCATTCTCAGGAAATTCCCGTGACCCAGTTGCCCGGTTCTGGTCGGGAGAATCGCAGAATTGCCGGAACTCACTGTGTCCGGGCCGTCCTACTGGACTCCGCGACTGCGTTCATCCGGTTCCCTTCTCCCCCGAAATCGGGGGAGAAGGTGGCCGACAGGCCAGATGAGGGGCCTGTCCAGGGTGTCAACTTGCGAAAAAAGCCCCCTCAACCAATCCCTCTCCCCCAATTTGTTTGCTACCACACTGCAAAGAAAAACCACGCAATCTCCGCAAACAAATCGGGGGAGAGGGGGCAAAGTGGCGCTGTCCAATTAGAATATCACAATAGTTTATTGATTCGTTCCCGGGAGACCTCGTCATGCGTCTGATTGCCTCGTCTGTGCTGCTGAGTTTGTTGTGGATCCCGTCCGTGGTGACTGCGGATTCTGCTGATGGTTGTCTGGATCTCTACTTCATTGATGTCGAAGGCGGTGCTGCGACGTTGATCGTGACACCTGTCGGCGAATCTGTTCTGATTGATTCCGGCTACCCTGATAATCAAGGCCGGGATCTCGACCGGATCATCCATGTCGCAAAAGACCTCGCCAGCCTGAAGCGAATCGACCATGCCGTGGTGTCTCACTGGCACCTGGATCACTACGGCAATCATGCCGCACTCGCAGCGAAATTCGGAATTGGTACCTTCTGGGATCGCGGCATTCCCGAGGGGCTGGCTGAAGATCCCGGTTATGCTGACCGCATTGCCAGTTATCGAGCAGCCTCACAGAACGCATCAAAGGCCCTGCATGTCGGTGACACACTGCCGCTGAAGGCAGGGAAGACACCGCTGACAGTGCGTGTGCTGACGTCCGGTCGAGAAGTCGTCACGGACGAAGGCGAAGTGAATCCCTTTGTGGATCGGCACAAAGCTCAGCCGGATGATCCGTCCGACAATTCCGCCAGCCTGAGTCTGCTGTATGCGTTTGGCAATTTTCGGTTTCTGACGTGCGGAGATTTAACATGGAATACAGAAGCCAAACTGGTCACGCCGCGTAATCCAGTCGGACATGTTGATCTGTTCATGGTGACACATCACGGGCTGCCGGTGAGCAACAATCCGGCGATGGTGCTGGCGATTGATCCGGTCGTCGCCATCATGTGCAATGGTCCAAAAAAAGGAGGTGCCGAACAGACCATGGCAACTCTGCGAGAAGTCAAATCGCTGAAAAACTGGTTCCAGCTGCATCGCAATGTGGATCTTGATGCTGCAAAACAGGCTCCGGCGGAATTCATCGCCAACACCGAGCAGACTGCGGACTGCAAGGGTGAATGGATCCTGACGAAAGTTGCTCCGGATGGATCAGCTTACAGCGTGCAGATCGGTCCTCAGGGACAGCAGCACAAATACCAGACACGACGACCATAAGTCGAGCGGCAGAAATGAATTTACCGGTACGACGGACTTCCAGTCCGTCGCATGGTGCTACTCGACGGACTGGAAGTCCGTCGTACAAATTGCGGATGGTAAGTTCCATCCTGCCGCTCGCCTAAGTCGCATCCGACATGTTCGCTGCCCATCACGCTGAAGCACGACGGCGGGCTTTGGCGTGCCTCAGTGTGCGGTACTTGAGCGTCAAAAAGACGGCCAGCATCTGCTGCGCGTCACGATATCTGTGGCGCGGATTGACATCGATCGCGCGGCGCATGAAATCGATGAAGTCCGGATGAATGCGGCCACGGAGTTTCGCATAACCTTTTGCAGGCCATTCAAACGGCCACTCCGGCCATTCGCTGGACAGCAGTCGCCACACAATCAAGCCGATGGAAAACACATCGGATCGAAACGATGGTTTTCCCATCGCTTGTTCCGGAGCCATGTACCCAATCGTGCCCGTGCCGCCGCCCTGAATGGTTTTCTGGGAGACTTTTGCAATTCCAAAATCGGCCAGTCGAATTCGATTGCCCGAAAACATGATGACGTTTTCCGGCTTGATGTCGCAATGAATCACATGGTGTCTGTGAGCCTCGGCAGTCGCCCGCAATATCTGCTCGGCCATGTCAAAGGCGGTTTCCAGTGAAATCCGACGAGTCATACGCTGCGACAATGTTTCTTCGCCCAGCGGAAAGACAACTACGAGCCGGTCGTCAATGATGCTGGCATCCTTGATCGGCAGAATGTTGTCATGTTCCAGTTGCGTGGTCGCACGGATCTCTTTGCGGAAATCCGCAAGGACGGCTTCAGTCGTGTACCGTGCGTGCGGAACTTTGATCGCCACTCGGATTCCCTGCACGGTGTCCATGGCCTGATACACCACGGCGAAGCCACCCGAACCAAGGCGGCGTTCAATTCGGAACTTTCCCAGCTTTTGCCGAATCTTCAGTTCGCCCGACACTTTGTAATCGCTGGACATGGCTTGGCGTTGCGTCCTGAAGGAGGAAATAGAAAAGGGCGAAGCAGAAATGAATCCTGCTTCGCCGGTGAAGAACTATGTTTCACATTCGGCGAGCCGTTGCATTTGACAGGATCACCTTTACCGCACAACGGATAAAACCCGCAATTTCATCATCCCATGCCTGCCTTTGCCGGAACAATCGACAAGTCTGAATGCATCGACCGCAGGAAAACTTAAAATAAAACTCAAGCCCGTTCGACCCGTTGCCGACAGCTCGATCCATTCAGCTCAACAGATCCTTGACGCAGTCACGCTCTTCCTTGAGTTCGTTGACGGTGATGTCGATTTTCGATTGGGCAAACGCATTGTGAGTCTGGCCCTGAACGATGGAAACCTTCTTTCCGTCGCTCACCAGCGGAAAACCGCTGATCAACCCAGCCTCGACACCGTAGCTGCCATCGCTGCACAACGCGGCACTGAAACACGAGCCCGCTGCCGTTGGGCGAATAACACCCTTCACCGTGTCGAGGACCGCGTTCGCCGCAGATGCTGCGCTGGATGCGCCTCGGGCCGCGATCACGGCGGCACCGCGTTTCTGGACGGTTGAGATGAAGTCACTCTTCAGCCATTCGTGATCGGTAATAACATCGGTGGCAGGTTTGCCGTTGATCTTTGCGTGATAGAAATCCGGATACTGCGTCGCCGAATGATTGCCCCAGATGCCGACACTGGAAACCGCTGCCACGGGCACTCCGGCTTTCTGTGCCAGTTGAGACACGGCACGATTCTGATCCAGCATCGTCATCGCGAACCAGCGATCTGCCGGAACACCTTTCGCATTCTTCATCGCAATCAGGCAGTTCGTGTTACATGGATTGCCGACGACCAGAACTCGCACATCCGGAGCCGCTGCTGCCGCGATCGCGCGACCAGTGCTCGTGAAAATCGGCCCGTTGATGCGAATCAGATCTCCTCGTTCCATACCGGCTTTACGCGGCACGCTGCCCACACACAACACCCAATTGCAGTCTTTGAAACCGTCTTCCAGGTGATCGCTGTCCGCCTTGACGACACTCGCCAGCGTGGGAAACGCACAGTCGTCCAGTTCCATATGAACGCCGTCGAGCGCCTTGAGAACCGGAGGAACTTCTACCAAATGCAGAATCACGGGCTGATCGGGACCAAAGACCTCGCCAGACGCAATGCGGTAGATCAAAGAATAGCCAATCTGTCCAGCCGCACCTGTAACAGCAACACGAATCGGGGAAACCATGAACACGTCACCTTTCGAATAAAGAACCAATCACGGAGTTTCACTCGAAGTATAGCTTTCAAGCCGTGCGGATTTCAAAACCATGGGCTCGGCTGTCGGTCAGAACGCGGTATTCGGGAATGCCTGACGAAATTGGTATACGGCGTGACGGTTTCTGAAACCGCTGAATTCGCCATGCCGGAATTTTCGCGCTATCTGCCCGTCAGGGCGAGTTGTCCGTATTTCTCAAGAAGTTCCCGTCAAAACCATTGAAACAGCGACAACTGCGACCAACAAGTCAAACACAGGTCCTGCCGCAAAGGTGCCACGATGGAAAACTCCGGTTTGCGATGTTTCGGCACACGCGGCGGCCCTTGCCCGATCGACTCTGTCCCCCCAAATGCTGTTCAGGGCTCGGGGAGGAAAAGTACTCCGCGCGGTCAGATTTGAGGTTTTGTAAGCGGCAAGGCACTGGCCTGCGACTGCCGTACGCTGGCGTTTCGTCCGAAAAGTGGACAGATCGTTTCCGGCCTTTGAAAACCCGGAATTTTTGTGGGGTTCCGAGGAAAGCGCGGGGTTGACAAGTGATTCACTGTCTGGATATCAAACGCAACAATCGGGCGGGAGTCTCCCGCAAACAACTTGAGATACAGGGCTTACACGGGGTTGCAGGTAATGATTCTGACATTTGAAGCAAGTGAAGTTATGGAATTCGACGCCGCGATTTTCGACAGCGTCGATGATTTTGATGCCGCCGGTTTGGCCGTAAGTCCTCGCCTGCGTGACGACGAAGACGGAGATTTCGACGAAGATTTCGGCGTCGCTGATGATGACGACGACGACGACGACGATGATGAAACTGAGAAGGAAGATGACTTCGAAGATGATGACGACTTTGAAGACGACGACTTCGATGACGAGGACGATGATGATTTCGAAGATGATGATGACGAAGACGAAGACGAAGAGGAATTGGGCGAGGAGTTGTAATCGGCTTCCCGTCTAAGTTTCCGTAACTCGATGATTTACCAGCAGGCAGTTCAGTTGAAGTACACTGCGTCAGAACATAGCCTTCAGGGCACTCCGTCGTCGGAGTGCCCTTTTTTTTGTGGTTCTGGTAGCTGGAGTCCTTCGAATGGACAGGTTGTGGGATGAGATTCAGGAAGCTCGGGCATGGCTGGGAAGCCGCTGGTCGGGGACGCCGCGCGTGGGTTTGATTCTGGGAACTGGCCTCGGCGGCCTGGCGACGAAGATCAAGACCGACATTGCCATACCGTATACTGAGATTCCTCACTTCCCGCATTCCACCGCACCGTCTCACGCAGGGAAGTTGCTGTGCGGAACACTGGAGGGTGTTCCCGTGATGGCAATGGAGGGACGCTTTCATTACTACGAAGGCTACACGCTGCGGCAGGTGACGTTTCCCATTCGCGTGATGAAGGCCATGGGAGCAGACACACTGATTCTGACCAGTGCCGTCGGCGGCATGAATCCGCAGTACCGCCTCGCAGACATCGTGATTCTGGAGGATCATATCAATCTGATGCCCGACAATCCATTGCGCGGCATCAACGACGACCGCCTCGGGCCTCGATTCCCCGACATGAGTCAGCCGTGGGATCGATTGCTCATGGAGAAAGCACGCCGAATCGCACTGAAACTTGGAATCCCGGCTCAGCAAGGTGTGCTTGTGGCCGTTCCTGGCCCGAATCTGGAAACGCGAGCGGAATACCGGATGCTGCGACTGATGGGAGCCGACATTGTCGGAATGTCGACGGTGCCGGAATGCATCACTGCGATTCACGCGGGCCTGAAGACTGTTGGATTTTCGATCGTCACGGACATGTGCCTGCCTGACGCGCTGGAGCCTGCTGACATCGACAGGATCCTGAAAGTCGCAGCCCAGGGCGGTCTGCAGCTGGAACGCCTTTTGGTGGAATTCTTCAGACAGCTGGATGTGCTTGCATGAATGACTTCGGCAGTTTCTGCAGCAGCGAATTGTGACCGCCGACAAACCCCGCCGCGAGATTCTGATGCGGTGCCGAATCCGCCGAAACACGACAATCCGCATCGCACACTTTTTGCCGCGAGCCTTCGCAATCGCATCGGCGTGTTGACTACATCGAAGTGAATTGGGACGCTGCAATCAACCGGCAGCCCTCAACCCGCGAATCGCAATGCGACGACCGTGTGAATCCTGTCGAAATCCTGTCCTCCCTGATCCTGTCTTTGCATCAGACAACGTCGGCGTTCGTCCGGATTCGTTTGATCGTAACTCTATATTCTCCCCACTTCTGAGTTCCATCGCCCCGACGCCGTCATCTGCTGAACCAGCTTGCCTGGCGGTTGACGCATCTTCGGCAGGAGTCTCTCCATGCTGCCCACCAAACATATTCGCGTTGTGCTGCTCTTCGCTGGCGTTGCCGGAATGACGATTCCTGGCTGCGCGACGTCGTTTTTCGACACGGCAATGCTGAAAACTGCCGCGTTGAAACCGTCAATTATGGACGGGCATGGCACAGAAAATCGCGCGATCACACAGTTTACAGATGCGTTGATCGAAGATAACGAAAAAGCCTTCCGCCGCAGCGTGTCCACACGATTCGAACAGCGCGCCATGCGATCAGCCGATGCGTGGAAGGATTTGGAAATCATGAAGCTGCCGAAGGTCAAGCTGGAAATCGACGACAGCACAGCCGTTGATGAGCACACCTTTGAGGTGATTGCCAAGGACGAAAAAGGCACAAAATTCCAATTCAATATCGTCCGGGATACGGAAAAACGTCACTGGGTCGTAGATGATGTGCTGGTCCGCCAGCAGAAAAAGGGCACCAGCGCCACGAAGTCTGTGACTGAAGTCATGGACCTGCTGCTGACCGTTCGTGAATTCCTGGACACATGGCAAAGCAATGATCGATCGGCCATTCTTCCGGCCCTTGCCACCAGCCTCCGCGAACCTCTGGAACAGATGCCTGAACCATGGATGAATCGGCTGGTGGAACGCGTATCGTCTGAATGCGAAAGCGACATGGCACGACGGCCTGAAATCCAGATGAATGAAGCTGATGCGCTCGTCAAAATGCCGTCAAAGAACGGTTATCTGTTGATGAAGGTGGCACGGGATGGCGATCGTTGGCTGTTCTCCGACATTGAAGTGCGCCAACGAAAAACGACCGATCATCCCGGATCAGTGCTGCGGCAGGCCCGTGCGCTGAATACTGTGTCACAGTTTCTTGCAGCATACGGCAAAGAAGACAAAGTTGTGCTGAAGACACTTTGCGACGAAACTTTTTACCGCACATCACTGGAAATCGGCGATTTGTCCATGATCAGCATGCCGTCCGCAGAGCACGCTCCGGACGATTTTGAAATTCGTTCATTCTCCGCACAGCTGACGATCATGGTCCCGGACAAGACTCAAATCGTGCAACTGGATCTCACGACGCCAAAATCTGACGATCGAAAAGCCATTCAGAAACTTGCGGAAGGGTCTGTGGAAACTTCGTTCAT
>CAMAVB010000296.1 GCA_945861465.1 Candidatus Kuenenia stuttgartensis | reverse complement strand
AATGGGGTCAGGAGTCAATAGCCAGATGGCCCGGAGGGTGCTGCGCACTATTGACTCCTGACCCCATTTCAAAAGCCCTGATGAATCAACTGCTCATCGAGCCACACCTTACGATGATCAAAGTTTTTCCCGCTGAACGCATCATCCCCCATCAGAAAACACCGCCGCACCGTGCGATTCATCACATGCACAATCGCAATTTCATCCGCCGCAAACACCTCCACCCGAGCCAACCGTGCCATACCCCGCCACCTTTCCCCAAACCAAATCAACTCCCCAAACCAAATCAACCAAATCAAGCAATCCCAACGCTCAACCCTCCGCTCATCTTACCAACTCAAGCCAAACTGTCAAGTATAAGTCGGTGTCCCCGTTGACTTCCCCGTTGACTCCGTTGACTTTCCCGTTGACTCCCGTTGACTCCGTTGACTCCGTTGACTCCGTTGACTTTCCCTTCCCCGTTGACTTTCCCTAAGTCTGTGTCCCCGTTGACTTTCCCCCGTTGACTTTCCCGAGCTCAGCGCATTGACGATTCGCCAGGACAAAAATGGATTTCGATTCCACAGTTAAGCCTCACTAGAAACTCATGTTCTAGCGCAGAATTCATGATGTCTGTTGCGAATCATCTGAGGGATATTCAATTTTGGATGTTCCGAAAAAATACGAAATGACCCCGAGGCGTGCCAGAGTGAATGCGACTCCAATTGCCAAAAGATACGCAATACAACTTGAGTATTCAACGATCCATTGCGGAGTACCCGAGATGGTTGTCTCGTAGATGTGTCCAATTTTCCAGCTTGAGCCGAAGAAAGTGAATGTGAACCAGTTGGCTCCGTTATGGAGTCCAATGATCGCCCAGATTGAACCGGTTTGAAAATAAACGCAGGAGTAAAGTAACCCAGCTGACATCAGAGCCAAGGCGTAAGGGATTGAGAACTCGTTTGCGAGGAAATGCCCCACTGTGAAAACGGCAGATGAGGCAACCGCCAAGACTACTGGATGAATTCTCTTACGTAAGTTTTCAAATGGGTAGGCCCGTATCGAGAATTCTTCAATAAATGAATTGAGCGTGATGAATCCGATCAAGAAATACAGGTAGTGCAAAACGTAGCTGATCATCGAGAGATCTGTCGGCACTATGTTAGAGAACGAGTATTCGTCGGCGGAAAGCAATAGCATTGCCAACCATACTGCTTTGGTTGCAATTCCAAAAATCGTTCCTGTGATGAGCGGAATCAAGAAACCGGGCCGAAACCCCAAGTCTTTCAAGCTGCGGCGATGAAGATATTTTTGCGCTAACGCGATCACGAGAACAACGGTGGCTCCGTAGCCAAAAAAGAAAAGCACAGGGACTGCTTGAAACTGAAATTGAGCACCGCTCAGCTTCGACATGTCGACGCCCAGCAGTTTGGCAATTCCGAGAAACGGTAGCATGGAAATCATCGCAATCAAAGCGATGGAAGTCACCAAAACGACTTGCAACCACAAGGGACGTTCCTGTGGCGAGTGGTCTCCCAGGTGAGTAGCTGTTCTATCAGTCATCAAGAACCTGATTTTTTTGGATCTGTAAAAACAACTATGGATCGCACGCTGGAAGTCAATTAGAGTTGCAACGCTGATGGTACACACTGTTACTCATGCGTAACAGAAAGGTTTCAAACAAATTGCAGAAATTCTATGGATGATGAAAAAAACGATTCGCGAATCGAGCTGGTTTGTTCGGACATCACGTACGAGATCGCGACCGGCGTGTTTTTGCCAGATCAAAAACTGCCAACCATTCGAGAGGCTGTTCAGCGGTGGGATATGGATCATCGACTGGTGTTAAAAGCGTACAAGCGATTGGAACGACTAGGGCTTGTCAAAAGTGTTCCACGTTCTGGTTTCTTTGTGGCTGTTGGTACGTCACACAAAATTGTCTCGAGGCACCGGTTTGAGTTACAGTCGATATTCGAACGCGTCTCAGGTGAAATTTCCCAATCAACCAATCTGTCGATTCTTGGCACTTTCAGGTACTTGGCCAACTTAGCGGAAATCCAGGCAAGAGCGAATCCCGAATGTGCATTTGTAGAATGCACATTTATTCAAGCATCAGGGCATGCGGAAGAGATTGCCAGTACTCTGTCAGTTCCTTGTTTGCCAATGACGATCGACCAAATTGGCGGCAAGCTCAATCGAATTCCGCATCAGGTCAAGACGGTTTTGGTCACCGGCTTTCACTATGCAGAATTTCAACAGTGGCAATCATGCAAACAGTTTAACCTGCTTTCGGTTCCAATCCAAGTTGACCCTAAATTGGTCCAACACAAAGGCGAGCAAGCCGTGTTGTTCGAGTCGGATCAGTCGCAGGCAGAGCACATGGGAGCTGATCTGCAGCCGTTTTTGCAATCCGCCAAGATTAGAACTGAGGTCGTGTCTGACATTGAGTCGGCGTTGTCTGACTTATTCAAGAACCGCAAGCAAAAATCCAAAATTCGAGCCTACCTTTCGCCCCGGCTTTGGGGCGAAGTGAGTCAAGATTGGCGCGATCATGAAAACGTGGAACTGACTCGATTTAGAATTACCGAATCGGCGTGGCCAGCAATTGCGGACGCGATTGCACTCCCGTTGGGAGCGATGGCCAGTTTTCGATCATGGAACCGGAAAGCTGCTATGTGTGAGTCGTGATTTTAACGCGTGCGCGTACCGGTAGCGCGACCGAAAAGTCGGTTTTTAAAAAAAATGGATCGGGGAAAAGAAGCGGTGAGGACGGGCTCATCTCTGTCGAATGGATGAGTTGTTCTCGCCGACCTGCCCTGTGCTTTGCTGGCTGCTGAAGCAGGGCGAAGGGCTGCCTGAAGGCGCAATGGTCACGCGGACGGATCCGGCGTGGAAGACGCTCAGGGCCCTGAGCTGCTGTATGCGACGTTCAACTCTCAACAGATCGCCATACTTTTTGTAGACGACCTTACGCATCTCGCGGGACTTGCGTCACTCGCTTACTGCTACGGCCATGGGGACAGCGACGTTGTGGAGCCACGTACCAAGGGACATTCTACGTTTCGAAGACACTTCGTTCGATTAGAGTTTGGGCATGCCACGCTTATCAAGAGCATCACGAGGTGGGTTTGTTTACCATGTCCTGAACCGGGGGAAAGCAAAAGGGTGGAGCACCGAGTGAAGAAACTCAGTTCCCTTCACTCGGTCGGCTGCGGCCAGACGCGATGGAGTTTTTGAGCAGAGCGTCAAGTTCCGCGGCGATTTCAGAATGGACCAACGCAAGGTTGGTCACCTCTCCGGGATCTGCCTGCAGGTCGTAAAGTTGTCCGGTCGCGGCAGGAGCGTTGTCGGGGATGGAAAAGGCCTTGAGTTCAGGATGCGTCTGATAGTTGTTCCCGCCGGAACCTTCGTGCGCCAGATATTTCCATTGACCGCGGCGGATCGCAAGACTCTTTGCGCCGGAAAAGGCCTGCTGCAAAAGATAAGGACGAATCGGCTCGCGTTGCTTGCCCGCCAGAACCGGAAGCAGGCTGAAACTGTCCTCTGCGGAATCGTTGGGAACCCTGGTGCCAAGAAGTTCGACTGCTGTCATGAACACATCGCAGAGAGAGACGATCTGATCCGAAGTGGTCCCTGCCGCTACTTTGCCGGGCCATTGCACGATGAGCGGAACACGATGGCCGCCTTCCCAGTTGTCTCGCTTCATCCCACGCCATGGCCGCGCGCCGTCATGATTGTGATCGCGACGCATATTCACGACGGCTGTCACTTCCGGACCGTTGTCGCTCGTCACAATCACCAGCGTGTTCTCAGCAACCTTCAATTCATCGAGCGTCTTCATCAGTTCACCGAAGAAATGTCTGGCTTGTCTCCAGAAACTTCATATCCACTTCTTCCAGATCAAAGTTCGGAGCATGCCAGCCTCTGCGGTTGTCGTTGGCATAGACGTGCTTTGGCAGCTTGGACTTATCGAGCAGTTGCGTTGGCGGTACCGGGATGCGGTTGCCATCGATGTAGACGTAAAGCCAATCCGTTGTGGGGCAACAGGCCGTTCCAAAGAAGTGGTCAAATCCACAATCCAGCGGTCCGCCTTCGATGCGTTGTGAGTAATCAATGGACGAAATGGCATCGGGAGAATCGTTGTGAACTGGCTGTCCGCTCTTGTCTCGGAACGTCAGCCCAACATGCCACTTTCCGACACAAGCGGTTGAGTAGCCGTGTTGCTGAAGCATCTTTGGCAGCGTGAGTCTGTCGGCAGCAATCAACGACGGCCCACCTGCCCCGGAGAACACCTTGCCGCCGTTGGGCACTCGAAACGCCATCTGCCCAGTCATCAGGCCGTAGCGAGTCGGTGTGCAAACCGTACACGGACTGTGAGCATCCGTAAATCTCATCCCCTGAGCCGCCAACCGATCCAGATTTGGAGTCGGCACACGCGACTCGGGGTTGTAACAGCCGACATCGCCATAGCCCAAATCATCCGCCAGTATCAACTGTAAACGGCGGCGAGAAATCGTGGCGCTTGGCGGGGGAAAAGTGCAGCGCCTTGCCTGCCTGAATTACTCGCTGGAGCGTGGCTGGCAGCGCCTGCCTTGCTCGTGGTAACAGAGATACCAAACACGGCCGCGAAGAAAGACGCGTACGCGACCAATTCGAAACTGGGCCGCTTTGCGGCCGGACGGATGGCCGTCAGACGATCGGGACATTTTCAGGTCTCCTCAGAGAAGTTTTCCGCTACAAAACGCTACAAACGGAAACTTCCGAGAGGAACCCGGAAACGCAAATGCCCGTCAGCGAATGACTTACGCTGACGGGCAACATGCAGGAGCGGAGAGAGGGGGATTCGAACCCCCGGACCCCATTTCTGGAGTCACATCATTAGCAATGATGCGCATTCGGCCACTCTGCCATCTCTCCCTGGGTCTATCGACACCGACACTAACGCATGATAATCGGTTCGCGTTTGGACGCAAGTTCAGCTCGTTTTGTGCCAATTGTCAGGAATTGGGTGAGACCCTCGAACTCAATCCCACACGCGACCGATAGTGACATAAACCCGCAGCGTCAGCGAGGGCTGCTGACTTCAACCCCTCGCTGACGCTGCGGGCTACAATCCCCGGCTCAGAAAAACCTCATTTCACCCCGCGCGGTGCCCCCTCGCCGGAATTCAGCTCTAAACTTTAAACATTCGCAGAAAACTGCTCGGCAAATTCCAGGGCGATCCCATCGACGATTTGCTTCAGATCCGGCAGCGCGGCGTCTTTCAGAAAGCGGTAGTTGCTGCGATTGAGTGATTCACGGTTGCGGAGTGTGCCTTTTGTTGCGATTTCGAGAATGTGCATGTCCGAAAAGGGGCGGACCAGGACTTCCAGACGGCTGTACTCGTTTTTGGCGGTGCCGCGCCCCAGTTTGATGTCATCGCGGCTGATTCGAGCGCCCCAGCCTTTTTCGTTGAGCACCGAGTGATAGTCGAAGCCTGGAAAATGATCGCACAGTTTCTGCAGACATGCTTCGATGTGTTCCGCCAGATCACTGCGAAGCTGCGAATGTTTCAGCCGCAGATCTTCTTCCGTCGCCGCATTGGCTTCGGCAGACGCACTGTCCGCCAAACGAGCCTCCTGGCCGCGCTGAATGGCTCGCTGCAAGCGTTCATCAAAATTTGACATGGAGCAGACTCTCCGGTGCCGCCACCGAAGTGGATCGGGCAACAGGTGACACAAGACACTTAATTTTGCTACAGCATATCCTGCTTTGAACTGTTTCAACAGCGTTTAGCCAGCCATGCTGACAATTTTGAGACGACCACGCAATCGACTGCTTCCCTGGTCAGACTTATTCAGAAGCGGACATTCCGGGCAACCGCCACAACCCCTCGATCAGAAACGGTCAGACCACGAGACAGATCTGTGTCACGATCGACGCCGATCGACACACCATCAGGAATTCGGACACCCTTGTCAATGATTGCGCGTTCGATCCGGCAGTTTCGCCCGACATCGACACCCTCAAACAGGATCGAATTTCGGACCGTTGCGAAACTATGCACGCGCACCCGCGGTGACAACACGCAGCGCTCCACGGTGCCACCGGAAATGATCGAACCTGAACAGACGAGACTGTCGACCGCACTTCCCACGCGGGGCGGGCTGTGTTCGTGGTTATTGAACACGAACTTCGGAGGCGGGAGTGGCGGTTGCCATGTGCGAATCGGCCAGTTCGCGTCGTACAGGTTGAGTTCCGGCTGCACTGCGATCAGATTCATGTTCGCGTCATAATAGGAATCCAGCGTCCCGACATCCCGCCAGTACGCAGCCTGGCCTGTCTCGTCGTCAAGAAACGGCCATGCGACGATGTTCGATGAATCAATGATGGACGGAATGATGTCCTGCGCAAAATCCCGATGGCTGGCCGGATCGTTTGCGTCAACACACAGTCGTTCGAACAGAAAATCCGTGTTGAAGACATAAATCCCCATTGACGCGAGGCACATGTCGGAACGATCAGGCATCGGATCGGGATCTGGCGGCTTTTCACGAAACTGAATGATGCGTCGATCGTCATTGACCTGCATGACTCCGAATCGACGACCATCCTCAAGCGGCACTGGCAGACAGGCAATGCTGGCATCTGCTTTCGACGCGATGTGATCACCGACAAAGTGCGAATAGTCCATCCGGTAGACATGATCTCCGCTCAGGACAACGATGTACTTCGGCTGCACTTTTTCAATGGTGTAGATATTCTGATAAATCGCATCCGCAGTTCCCAGATACCAGTTTTCGTCGATGCGTTGTTCTGGTGGACGCACATTGACAAATTCGCCCAGCTCGGACGGGAGAAAGTGCCAGCCCAGCTCGATATGGCGTTCCAGACTTGCAGCCTTATACTGCGTAACCACCAAAATTTTTCGGATGCCACTGTTCAGGCAGTTCGAAAGAGAAAAGTCGATGATGCGGAAACATCCGCCGAATGGCACAGCCGGTTTGCTGCGGTCACGGGTTAATGGGTCCAGCCGGGAGCCCTTCCCACCGGCCAGCACGACTGCCAGCACATTTTGCATTGTCGCGATCCTCCTTATAAGCCTGTAGAGTGTCGCGAATTACGATAGTGGCACGCAAGTCTCCTGCCGTAAATCGATGGCACGAATTGAATCAAGGGAAACTCGAGCCTCAATACTTGGAAAGCGTCTCGTCCAGATTCAGCAGGACACGAGCCACCAAGGTCCATGCGGCAGCGTCCTGAGGAGTCGTCTCACCCGGCAATTCCGGCAGTTTCACCGGATCTCCGGTCGTCACCTCGCGAACATTCAACCAGCCATCGGCGAGTCTCTGTCGGTGCAATTTCAGCAGCGCGAGGACTTCGCTTCGTTCGGCGTCGGTAGGTGGCCGCGATGTACACAGCAGAAACGCATACTCAGCCCGGGCAGGGTCGTTGTTGTTGGCTTCCTTGAGGACCCGCAGTGCCAGAGCACGTGCGGCTTCGACGAAAACTGTCTCGTTCAATCCCGTCAAGGCCGCCAGCGGTGTGTTCGACCGCACACGCCGGGCGCACGAGAAATCTCCGTTCGGGCCATCAAAGTTCGACATCACCGGATCCGGCATTGAACGTTTGCGGAAACCATAAACGGTGCGGCGATATCGTTCCGCACCAGTCGCCGCTGTCCAGTAGCCCGGATACGTGTAGTTGTAGTCGAGCACGTTTTGAGGTACTGGTGGGATGATTCCCGGCCCACCGATCTTGTGCGTAATCAATCCAGATGCCGTCAACGCGATGTCCCGCACGACTTCCGCATCTGCCCGGAAACGCGGTCCCCGTGCCAGCAGACGATTGGTGGGATCGCGTTCCAGCAGTGCGGGAGTCTCCAGCGAAGATTGTTGATACGTGGCACTGGTCAGAATTGTGCGAATCAGATGCTTGCGACTCCAGCCGTGTTCCATAAAGTCCACTGCAAGCCAGTCGAGCAGTTCCGGATATTCCGGCACGGGCGCTCGTGTGCCGAAGTCCTCTGACGTTTCCACCAGCCCCGCACCAAAGATCGCCTGCCACGTCTGATTCACAGCCACGCGAGCCGTGAGAGGCGAACGACGATCTGTCAGCCACAGAGCAAATCCCAGGCGGTTCTGTGGAGCATGTTCCGGGAATGCATGGAAGGCGGCAGGAACATGCGGCTCGATCGCCTGCAGCGGCTGATCCCAGTTGCCTCGATCCAGCAGATGCGTTCTGCGGACGTTATTGGTTTCGCGTTCCGCCATGTGCAGAATTGAAGTCGCAGCCGCAGGTTGGGACTTGATGGCTGCATCAATCTCATCATTGAGGGGCTTCAGTTCCGCGACGGATTTTCGCCATGCAGTGAATACCGCAGCGTTTTGTGCTGTCGTTCGCTGTGCCTGCGGGACACCGAGCGCCAGCACTGCGGCATGATCCACGGTCGGAGCTGTCGGTGCTGTGCCGGTCGTAATACTAAAGCGAGCGCAACCCAGCATGTCGCCCATTCGCCACACGACTTTTAGCTGCGTGCCTTCCGGGAATTCAAGCGGTTGTTCAAACTGCACGACTGCGACGCTCGGTTGATTCCGCAGGCCGACTCCGCGATCTGAGCCCCACGAGTTCTCATCTTTTCCATCGATCAGGTATGTGACCGGACCAGCAGATTTCTTGCTTTCGTCTGACTTCGATTCCGGTTGCGAAAAATCCGCTGTCGCGTTGACCAGTTTCTGCTTCTCCCATTCGGTAACGCCCGGCCTGCGGACCAGCACTTCAAGTTCCTGCACGAGCCATGTGCCGGTGCTGCTTCGCCCTGGTCCGTTGTGAGGCAGATCCCGATGCGTCAGAGCTTCCAGTTGCAAACCAGTCACGCCATGCAGTTCGGGGGTCGCGATCAGGAAGACATCTCCGCTGGTGTGGCCTTTCATCAGCAGGGATTTGTCGGATTCCTGAGTTGGGTGATTGAGTCCGCTGATGCTGCCCATTTCGATGGCGTCCAGCGGCTGCCATGCAATCAGCTTTGATTCCTGAGCACTGGTCCATGCCGACAGTTCTGTTTCCCAGTTCGGTCGTTCGCTGCGAATGCGTTCTTCCAGGGCCTGCACATGCGCTTTCATCTCCGCGATCTGCTGCAGTTGCTCCTGAGTGTAGACCCACGATTGAGCCTCGTACGAATTGTTCAGGAAAGCAAACATCCCGTAGTATTCGTCGTGGGTCAATGGATCAAACTTATGACTATGACATTGAGCACACTGTGTCGTCAGCCCCAGCACGGCCTTACCGATGCAGTCGATGCGGTCGAACATTTCGACCATGCGAAACTGTTCAGGCACGATCGCCCCTTCTTCGTTGATCATGCTGTTACGCAGAAATCCGCTGGCGATGATGTCTTTCTGAGTGGGTGTAACCGTCGATGCGGCGGTTGAATTGCGGGACTGGGCGGATTGGGGTAAGCAAACAGCGGCCTGCCTGCGATGATTCGGGTACTGATATTCCGTTTCACCAAGGCAAGGAGGCCGCTTCCGATGAGTATCCCTGAAACAACGC
>CAMAVB010000295.1 GCA_945861465.1 Candidatus Kuenenia stuttgartensis | reverse complement strand
GCGAATCCTGGGGGGTTTGCGCAGAGCAAATTCCGCTGTGGTGTGTGCCCAATTCCGATCCAGCGATAAACTCTCATCACTCCCTGGCAATTTTCAAAAATTCTCGACTCGGTCCATTCGGAAAAACTGCCCTATCTCGACAGCCTGCTTGCGTGGATGGAAGCCCCGTCTGGCAACCAGATCGCGACGTCTATTCCAAATTGCTGCACGCCACCGAGCTTGCCTCGGTGGTAGCTTCGTTTGGTACAGCAACGTGCCCGGCAGCCAGATTCGCTTCCACCTGGGCAAGCCAGTGTGGAAAGCGGCGTGATGGGAATGGTGACGCGCAAGGGACAACGGGGACACAGCACTTCGTTGACACGCTTTCACTCGGTTCGACCTGCGCCTACGATTGGCCTTCGCCGAGCGTCGGCGAATACCGCCTCAAACTTTCAAAGCCCAATCTTGCTCACGGGACGTCCGCGTGATAGCATGAATAAATGTCAACAACACTGCCTACCATCGAGCGACTCTTGGAACCGGTGACGGCTTGCCTGACGCGGGAAGTCGTGCAGCGCACTGTCGGTCTGCGACTGGACGATCCATCCACTCTCAAACGGCTTGACGACCTGCGCGAGAAGGCGAATGAGGGAACGCTGACTGCGGAGGGACACTCAACGGGGACACAGCACTTTGCTAACAGGTGGCGGATGGCTGGTAGAATCCTCGGCAGTTTGGGGGTTGTTGGTTTCTTGGTGAAAGGTGGCTGATCATGGCACGATTGGCGCGTGTGGAAGTGTTTGCTGGGGATGAGATTGCATGAGCGGCTGCGCCGAGTGTTCAGTTTTCGGTGTTCAGTTTTCAGTGAATCCCAATAGATCAGTCCTTTGTCCTGAGGTCGCGTCCTGATGTCATCGCGGAATGGGATGATGCTAGAAACATCAAAGCGGTCAGGCGTCTTTGACTGGAAATTGGCAGTGATCAGGTTATGTTTTTGCTATTCATGGAGCGAAAACACATGCCAGGACGTCCCCAAGCGGACGAAGCTGGCGGACATTATCACAGCCTCAATCGCGGCAACCTGCGAGCGAATGGCTTTCGCAAGGATGCGGACTTCGCTGCTTTCGAACGAATTCTCCACGCAGGTATCCAGATTTACCGCTCACGACGATGGAACTGGACGCAGTTCGCCCCCCGTCCTCTTTCATCGAAAGCCCGCTGAATTGAGTCTCTCCACGGCTGGAGTTGTGTGCTTCAAAAGGAAACGCAGCACGGATTTCGTTGTGGCCAGACCGTAACCTCCGTGGTACACTGCCAAACATGAGTACCACAATTCTGGACCGCCTTATCGAACCTTTTGCAGACTGCCTGACGACCGAGGCGGCAGTAAAGATTACTGCGCTTCGAGCTGACGATGTCATACAGCGACGAATCGATGAACTTGCTGAACGTGCGAACCAGGGTGCTCTGACGCAGGAAGAACAAAGCGAATACGATCGCTATCTGGCCGCATTTCACTTCGTTACTGTGTTGCAGGCGAGAGCTCGTCGTCTGCTGAAGACGTAAGCATCGGATGGACGCTGCACTCCGCCAATTCGTCCGCACACGGGCGGAACAACGCTGTGAGTACTGCCGCCTTCCGCAGATCGCCGCGCCTTACCTGTTGTTCCATATTGAGCACATTGAGGCCCAGCAGCATGTGAAGGATGATTCTCCGGAAAACCTGGCTCTGGCCTGTCCGGATTGCAATCGTCACAAGGGCCCCAATCTCGTAACGCTGAATTCGCTCACACGTGAAATCGTGCGACTGTTTCAGCCGCGACGAGACGTCTGGGAAAACCATTTTGAATACAATGGTGCGATTCTCGAAGGACGAAGTCCTGTAGGACAGGCGACAATTCGGCTGCTGCAGATCAACACTATCGAACGTGTAGAAATGCGTGCCGAACTGCTCAACTTTGGTGACATTTAACGGGAGAACAACGGCAACAACGGGGGCACAGCACTTTGTTGACAGACCGATTTGGATTTGTAATCTTTTGCCGTCTGTTTCAGTCCGTTTGCTGTTAGAGATGAGATGACGCATGGCTCGGTTGGCTCGTGCGGAAGTGTTTGCGGCGGATGAGATTGTATGAACGGCTGAGCGGAGTGTTCAGTTTTCGGTGTTCGGTTTTCAGTGAATCACAATAGATCAGTGCCTTGATCCTGAGGTCGCGGCCAGATGTGGTCGCAGAATGGGATGATTCTGAAGTCGCTCGGTGATGGCTAAGGACCGGCGCAGAAATAACTGTCGTCATCCGGACGTGGAGCACGTTTTTAACGTGCCCCACTTATTTCTGTCTCAGTCCTAAACAGGCATGATTTCAATGCCGAAAATGTCGGACTCCGGTAAAGATCATCGCGATACCGTGTTCGTTGCAGGCGGCGATCACTTCGTCGTCGTTTTTGGAGCCACCGGGTTGGATTGCAGCCTTGATTCCGGCTTTCGCTGCGGCATCAATGCCGTCGCGGAACGGGAAGAATGCGCCGGAAGCCACGACGGCCCCCTTGACAGCGGTCGTCGGCTTTATACGCGGCGATCATGGACGAATCCAGCCGACTCATCTGACCTGCCCCGGCACCCAGTAACATGCCATCCTTCGCGAACACGATCGCGTTCGACTTCACATGACGACACACGGCCCACGCAAATCGCAGATCGGACAGTTCCTGCGCCGTCGGTTGCCGCGACGATAGTCCGGAGCCCTGTCTGATTCCCTGATGGACGACGACTTCCAAAAACTGACGCAACGCGCCATCGACCAGCAACTTGCTGGCATCACCAAACTGAACGACGTGGCCGACTCCGGGTTGCAACCGCACCAAACCGCGTTCACTCCAATCACGATTCATCAAGTTCCAGTTCCGCCAGCACACTGGAGTAGCGACTCCAGGGAACAGGTTTGACTGGCAAATCCGCACACCGCAGGTCCAGCGACAGGTCAAGAATGTACATCGTTTCCACAAACGCCGTACGCTTTCCGACAGCGCGCAATTTTTGGATCCTGTCCTGCTCGTCGTGGAATCTTCTGGCCATTTCCATCAGTGACAGAATTCGAGGTCCGTCAGAGCCATGCTCAACGTGGATCGTGCGGGCCAGCGGCCAGTTTTCGAATAATGGCAAATCATCCTTCCGGGCCAGCAGGATCGTAATTGGCTGATGATGCGATAACTCAACAGGCTCACAGCAGGCCGACATCACGTAGACATCATGCGGGAACTGTCCGTTCGAGACTCTGTCGCACACGAAATTGGTCATGGTCTCAAGCAGATAGGAACCTTCCGCCCCAGCCATAGAAATCAGCGTGTCCTTCGGAGTGACTTCGTGAGCCCGCTGCAGCAGTATGCCAGCCAGATGTCCATTGGGAACGACGCGACTGAGTTCCGACTGACCCAGCGTACGAACGCGCAACACTTTGACCGTGCGCTTCGCACCCGACGAGTCGATCACATCAGCGGATTCTACAATGTGGTGATGGATGACCACGGTATCTCGGGCATCTCCAACCATGATCAACTGACGCTCTTTCATCCTTCGACGTCGCGCAATGAAGGCCGTAATCAGACTGCCAAGCAGCATACCGGTCAACACACCCAGACTTTTTCCGCTCACTTCGTTCAACAGATTCATCAACATGGTCAGCCTCATATCTACTCTGACACGCTGGGTTTCGACAACTCTTAGTGCCGACGGCGTGTCGAACTGAAGCCTACACAAACGGACGCGCTGCCGCAGCAGATCATTTAATGATGCAAGTCATTGTTGACAATGGAGTTACGCTGATGTTCAATGCCGGAAGTGCCGCATTCCTGTGAAAATCATCGCGATGCCGTGTTCGTTGCAGGCGGCAATCACTTCGTCGTCGTTTTTGGAGCCACCGGGTTGGATCGCAGCCTTGATTCCGGCTTTCGCTGCGGCATCAATGCCGTCGCGGAACGGGAAGAATGCGTCGGAGGCCACGACGCCCCCTTGGCTGCGGTCGCCGGCCTTGAAAGCAGCGATCATTGATGAATCCAATCGACTCATCTGCCCTGCCCCGGCTCCCAGTAACATGCCATCCTTCGCGAACACGATCGCGTTCGACTTCACATGACGACACACGGCCCACGCAAATCGCAGATCGGACAGTTCCTGCGTTGTCGGTTGCCGCGACGTCACGACTTTCCATGCGGCATCTGACTGCGGCAAGTCGTCCCGATCCTGAACCAGCATGCCTCCACTGACGCGACGATAGTCCGGAGCCCCCAGTTCGGCATTCGAGAAGTCGACCTGCATCAGTCGCACGTTGCTCTTCCATTTCGGCTTTGTCGTCAGGATCTGCAGAGCGGCATCGTCATAAGCCGGTGCAATGACCGCTTCAATGAATCGACCTGGCACACACATGGCTTCCGCCGTTGCGGCATCCACGGTCTTGTTGAGTCCAATAATTGACCCGAAGGCACTGATCGGATCGCCTTCGTACGCTTTGTCAAATGCGATGGCGAGGGATTCACCGACAGCACAGCCACACGGGTTATTGTGCTTGATCACGCAGGCTGCCGGTTGCGTGAACTCAGACACAATCGCCTTCGCTGCGTCCAGATCCAGCAGATTGTTGTACGACAATTCCTTTCCGTTGAGCTGTCGAGCATTGGCAATGGAAGTCGAGGAAGGAGCGTCTTCTGCATAAAATGCTGCACGCTGATGAGGATTTTCGCCGTAACGAAGTTCCTGTTGCAGACGAAATGACAACGACAGGCGAGGCCCGAAGCTGCTGATTTCGCCAGCGTCTTTTGACGTCACCTGAGCCATATAATTGCTAATGGCTCGATCGTACGTCGCTGTCATTTCGAAAGCCGCGGCAGCAAGTCTGCGACGAAAGGCTTCATCAAGCGAATTCTGCTGCAGACGATGCAGGACGTCGCCGTATTGAGCTGGCTGCGTGACAATCGCCACATGCGCGTGGTTCTTCGCCGCAGAACGCACCATCGACGGTCCGCCGATATCGATATTCTCAACCGCTTCGTCGAACGTCACATCCGGCTTCGCAACCGTCTGCTGAAACGGATACAGATTCACGGCGACAAGTTGAAACGGAACAATCCCATGGGCTTCAATGGCAGCCGCATCTGATGCCAGTGTTGGACGTCCCAGAATGGCACCGTGAACTTTGGGATGCAACGTCTTGACGCGACCATCCATAATTTCCGGAAAGCCAGTGTAGCTGGTCACGTCGATCACCGGAATTCCGGCCTGTTCGAGAAACCTGCGCGTGCCTCCGGTCGAAAGAATCTCAAATCCCAATTCCGTGAGTCCACGCACAAAGGATTCCAGACCTGTTTTATCACTGACGCTCACAAGGGCGCGCTTGGGATGAGAGTTGCTCATTGCGAAATCAGGAACCGTTGCTGAAAAGGGTCAAAGAATCCAACGATTGAATGAATGACGGTCGAATCTCACAACCGTCGCATTCCGAACGCAGTTGGCATTGATTCATTTAACCGCGTGCCCAGCGGGCCGCGATTGTTCTATTTGAGATTTCGTATTTGAAATTTGAAATTAGAAATACGAAGCGCGGGGCGTTGCCCACGCGGTTAAACAAATGTGCCATCTTCAACGGTACGCAGCATTTGCCCACACAGGCGAATCATGGTTCACGCCCGCGTTACTTGTTCTCAGCACCGGCATCAGCATCCGGCTCAGCCGGGGCCGGTTTAGCGACTTCCGGCATGATGGGGCTGCGTTGGGGGTTCTGATGGTAGATCGGGAAGTCGATGCCCGATTCTTTCATGCACACGACACGGCCGGATGTGCTGCACAGGTACAAGCGATCGGTGACTGAGTTTCGGATCGGCAAAGTCAGGTCAGGATACTGTTTTGCCTCGACGACCTGGCCCGTCCTGCGATTTACGGTGACCAATCGTCCGGCAGAATCTATGACATACACGGCCTTTTCGGACACGCTCACCAGAACTTCGACGTCAGGCAAAGCGAATGGCTCTCCATTCGCTGTCCGCACCGGCACGCCGGACTTCAGCCCCAGTCCCAGGAGTTCACCTTCGTCACCGACGATGTAGACATCCTCTCCAATGACGGTGATTGGTTCGGAAACACGCTGTCCCAATGAATACGTCCACTGCATTATTCCGTTCGTGTTCATGCGGATGCAGGACAGAAGGTTATTTGCGGCAACCGCGAGGAGGTATTCCTCATCGCGAATGGCCAGTGTGAGCGGGGCTGTCGCGGGACTCTGCATCAGGAACTGAAACTTTGATCTGCCTTTCTGACTTCCACTGATATCAACCACAAAGATATTTCCGTGCTCAGTCACAAAACCAACACGGCTGGATCCGGCCACCGGCGCTCGCTTAATGACTTCGCCCGTGGCAAAACGCCAGGCAATCGCCTGCGGAATTCCCGGCGGCAGTTTTTGATTGCGTTCCAGATACTGCAGCGTGTCCAGCGCACAGGCACAGAGAGACTTATCTGATAAGGGAATGAAGAAACTGCCTTCTGTGATCACAGGCCCGGCGGAAGGCTGACTCGGAAGTCGGTAAGAAAACAGTTCCTTGCCGGAAAACTTATCAAGTGCGTACAACGCGGGCCCGGCGACAATCATCACGAGGCGGGCATTTGAAGTTGCCGGCATCGCGACTTCATCAGTTCGACCGACCTGCGTTTTCCACATTTCACGACCGGTCTCAGCGTTCAGCGCCGTGATGATTCCGGCCGTGGACTGCACCAGGATGACGTCTTCATCGTTCACGATATGCGCCACTTTGTCACGCTCGACGTTCAGAACGGCCTGCGCTTCCCAGAGCTGGACGAGCGGCGGTATCGTGACCGCATCGGCAGATGGGGCTTCGTCTGTCAGCTCATCTGCTTCTATGATTGCCGGACAGGAAATGAACATCCCAAGTAAAACGAGTAGGCGTTGCAGCGTAGTCATGATCGTCCCATCTGCCAGAATCATGCGGGTCATCGCAAATTCGAAAAACTCAACCCATCAGGAATTTTCCGCACCGCATGCAGAGAAGCCTGAACATGGATTGTCGTCACATCGACTATCGTAGTCGTCGGGGAAAAGTGAACTCCATAAAGCAAATGCCCGAAATCTGCCGGTTTGCAAATTCTTTCGGATTGGATGACAGGTTCGCTACAGTCCGAAAGTCATCCTGTCAGCCGTTCACACGGACCGAGCCGGTGATCTTACAGTGCGAACCGCAATTTCGCGCTATTGAAATCCCAGTCCCGGACCAGCCAGCCGACTTGTATCAATTCTGCCGCCTTTGACGGTGAAGACTGTCGGGATCTTCCTCGCCCACTTTGCATTCGCCGCCGGACAGTATTGTCGTGCATTGCCCTCGATCGCCGCCACACCAGGAATCCGTGCGGCCAGACTGCACGAATGCAGGAACGATGCACCGGGGCACGTCAGATCCTGAACGCACAGAAACATCCCGAACTTCTGCGCCGCAGCCGCCATCAGCAGCGATTCCGACTGGCCCTTGCAAGCCTTCAACGCAATGCCCGAATAACCCTGTTCCCGCGCCAGCAGCAGTGACTCGTACGAAATCAAGGCCTCATCGATCACGACTGGTTTGATCGCCGCGACCGCGTGCATCTGCGGAGCGTTGGCGGCATCCAGATGACGGCTGGTCGGCTGTTCGATGTACTGAATTCTGTCGAATGCCGCACTGGAGGCCTTCTTCACTCGATTTAGAAAGTCAATCACGTAATCTGCGGACGCACACTTTTCATTGAAGTCACACGAATAATACCACTTCGTACATCCGCGTGCAGCTTGAACGGTCGCCGCCACTTTTTCGATCGCCAGGACACGGTCGACGTCCCAGTCCAACTGATCACCCGCCAGTTTGATTTTCAGGTGCGTCAACCCATCGGCTTGAATCCATTCGCCCAGCGTCACCGGCAACTTGTCGGCAGGACGATCTTTGACTTCTGCATCTGTCAGCGGATCCAGAGCTCCAATGAGGTGATACAGCGGCAGCGACGGCACTGGTTGACGCAGCGTGTACTTGTCGAGATACTCGCCGGCAAACTGTTCGTCCAGAAACTCGCTCAGGTCGCGGCTGCAGAATTCTTTCGACAGCGTATTAAAACTGTTCAGCTTCAACATGCGACCGTAAGCATCATGCAGTGCGGCATCAATGGGACTGGCGGCAACCAACTGTGCCAGTGGCGGCAGCGTTTCGTGAACTCCCATCCCTTCCGGTACGCGGTGAGCCTGATGGTCGTACTCAGAAGAGACTTCGAATTCGATTTCCAGCGGATGGCCGTAACCGGGATACGAATTGAACAGTTCCACGACTTCTTCCGCAAACGCCTTCATCAGCGTTTCCGTCTGATCGGGTTCCAGAGTCGCCGAAGGCCACGCCCAGACGTTACCCACCGGCATGCTGCCGTGACCCGTTGCATGTTTGCCGTTTCGCGCCTCCACTGTGACGTCCGCGTTGATCAGATATGATGAACTGACAACGCGACCACCGAACTTTAACGGCGTTCGGTACTGCACCGGTTCAAATGAGACCTTGACCTCTTTGACCGTTACGTCAGTGGGTTTCCCCTGACTCATTTCTCAATGTCCTCTGCTGAAGTGTTGCTCAGAAAGTGCCGGTGCATTCCACCAGCTGTGTGGGAAGTATTACGACGCAACCCCGCTCTGAAAAGCAACATAAGCATTCTGAATGTCCCTCTGGCCATGAATTGTTGCCCCGTCCTCCCTGGAATTCCTTTGTAATGCCGCCAGTCGGAATCGCCGGAGCCGCAATGCACTTGTGCCCGGTCGATCATGTTTTGATGTGTGCCACTGGCTATGCCAGTGCTTCCTGCAGTTGGGGAACACGGGCAAAGCCAGTGGAATCTGTAGGGTGTGACAAGCGGCAGCGCAGGCACACCATGTCTGTGATTCGGTGTGCCTGCGCGTTGCTTGTCACACCCTACAGTTTGCGTATCGTCAATATCTGGCCGACCTTGGCAACCCAACAATGAATCTGTCACAGGGCACTCGACGAAAATAAAACTCCTGAGGACTCCCGCATTGGAACAGAATTGTCACAATTCATTCTGGCAGGCCGGACCAAGCGAAGCGCAGTTCCGGCAATTGGGCGACGTGCCGGAACGGCACTTCGCTTGGTCTGGCCTACAGCCGACAGCATTGACGAATCGTCCGAAAGTGCAGAAGAAATGGAAACCACTGAAAAGTTACTCCGTGTCACTCGGCAGGAGCTGTCGGAAGTTTTCGATCGGCTCGAGGCTGATCGCGTCACCCACCTCGCAATTGTAGGATCCAACAGAGGTTTCCCTGCCAGCGCGAACCGCTGGCCGAACTATTTACAGTTTCAACTCAGCGAGCAGTGGCCAGCGCTGGTGAACCGTGTCATCCGGCTCGAACACCTTGATGGCTTGGTACTGTTTGGTCTTAATCTCGGTGACGCCGGAGCCAGCACGATTGCGGAACACCTCACGCAGCTCACTTCACTCAACGTTGGCAACAACAAGATTGGTATAGCCGGGGCCCGCGCGATTGCGAAACACCTTACCCAGCTGACTTCGCTCGACGTTGGCAACAAC
>CAMAVB010000294.1 GCA_945861465.1 Candidatus Kuenenia stuttgartensis | reverse complement strand
CATGGCTCTGGCTGCGGGCAACATGGCTCGCAACTGGACGAATGGGGTTTGAAACAACCAAACAGGCCCGCTTCTGCAGACTGAGGTGTAAAGATACAGCTCAGTACAGTCACGGCCAACAGGGAAAGAATACTTCTCATTGAACAGATCTCCAGTTAAGCGATTTCGAAAAGGTAAAAACATCTGTGCCTTGACAGTTGGAGAAATTATTCAATCTGTATTGGGCCAATGCTTGACTCAAATTCGAAAAGGAATGTGTTTTCAGAAGAATTTCGGCGCAGGATGCAGGCCCAGATGGCTCGGGCTTGCTGCGCGTTGAATATGGGGTTCCGATTGCACCGAATGCCGCAATAACAAGGGGATCAAAGTGAAAAAGGGTGGTGAGCCAGATTGGCTCACCACCCTTTGTGTTTACGACGAAGTCCTGATCCAGGAGCAATGTCGTTCGAATCGGATTTCTGATGAAAGCTGATTAGTAGCGATCGCGTCCACCGCCACCACCGCCACCACCACCACCACCGCCGTAGCCGCCGCCGCCGCCACTTCGACCGCTGCCACCACCGCCGCCGCTGCGTCCACCGCCGCCGCCGCCGCCGCTTCGACCGCCGCCGCCACCACCGTAGCCGCCACCACCGCCACCGCTTCGTTCTTCACGAGGACGAGCTTCGTTGACAACGATCTGGCGACCGTCCATGTCTGAACCGTTCAATGCCTTGATGGCTTCGTCGCCACCAGTTTCCATCTCTACAAAAGCGAAACCTTTGGAACGGCCTGTCTCGCGGTCACTGATGACCTTAGCAGACGTTACAACTCCGTACTGAGCAAATGCCTGCTCAATTCCTTCTGACGTAGTGCCCCAAGCGAGACTACCAACAAAAATGTTCTTACTCATTCACAAAACCCTTGAGCTTTTCAGCTAACAAAACACCAGTGTTGCTGCCACACGGCAGCCTTCCAAACGCTGAATTTGAAGACCCAGATTTCGTCCGAACGTCCATCAAAAAAGTCGCATGCGGCAGAAACACTCAGGATCGGACGCAGGCGTCTTCATGAATATTTGAGGTCCACACAAACTGGCTCGAACGACTTTTGGAGTCGAAAACAAATTCAGATGTCGTGACGCTACCCGCATCACATCGCAATAGCAACCCCATATTGCGATCCTTGACAGATTTCACGGACGAATTTCGGACTTTCGGCGACGGCAACCCACTGTTTTGACGATTTCGTCGTTTCCGGCATCCAAAGCCAGCAGTTTTTCCGACCTCGCACATCGCGCGGCTGGTTCAGCGTGGACCATTCATGTCTGTGGGCGGTCTGCATAGATCTTGCCAAGATTTACATAGATCTTGCGATGGTTTACTCGGAGCGCTGACGCCCTGCCGCTCGCCTATTCATGTGGGCGAGCGGTCAGCATAGCTCTTGCGATGCGGAATTGTTCGGGCGTTTGTGAACGACTACCAGATCGCGAGAATTTCGGCACCGTGTCCCCAAACCGCACTGCACCCGGCACCGCCGTTTTACTATCCTCGCGCGAGGAGCGGGTCTTGACCAGTTCACCCCGCAAGCTGCGCACTCTACACTTCGAGACGGAACGATGGAAATCAGGTTCTACAACACGTTCACCAATGCGACAGAAACATTTCAGCCGGTCGAATCGGACTGCGTCCGAATGTATAGTTGCGGGCCGACGGTCTATGACTTTGCACACATCGGAAATTTCCGCTCGTTCCTGTTCGCCGACGTGATTCGTCGGACTCTCGAATTCTTCGGCCACAAAGTTCATCACGTCATGAACATCACGGACGTCGGTCACATGACCGACGACGCAAGTGCCGACGGGGCTGGCGAAGACAAGATGCAGGCCGCTGCTCGTCGTGTAAAAGAAGACAAGAAGTCCGGCAGGGTTCCGGAAGGAGCCGTACAGGATCCCGACGATCCGTATCAGATCGCGAAATTCTATACCGACGCATTTCTGCAGGACGCGCAGACTCTGGGTGTCAAGGTCGCGTTCGAATCTGACAATATTCTGCACGCGACGCAGCATATCGACAGCATGCAGGAGATGATCGCGCAGTTGATCGCCAACGGCCACGCTTACGTCGGGCTGGACGGCGTCGTGTACTACAGTGTCGAGAGTTTTCCGAGCTACGGAAGTCTGAGCGGCAACACGCTCGACCGACTACTGATCGGGGCTGGCGGACGCATCAGTGATGAGAATCAGGCCAATAAACGGCATCCGGCAGACTTTATGCTCTGGAAGGCCGACAGCTCACACATTATGAAGTGGGATTCCCCGTGGGGTCTGGGCTATCCCGGCTGGCATATTGAATGTTCATGCATGGCGCGCAAACGTCTGGGTCGCGACGTGATCGATATTCATACGGGCGGCGAAGACCTGATCTTTCCGCATCACGAGTGCGAGATCGCTCAGACATGCGGTGCGACGGGCAAAGACACGTTCGCTCGATTCTGGATGCATGCCCGCTTCCTGATGGTGGAAGGTGAAAAGATGTCCAAGAGCAAGGGGAATTTCTGGACTGTGCGGGACGTACTGGAAGGTCGTGCGACGGGGACTCAGGTGCATCCGGCCGTGTTGCGGCTGGAACTCATCAAGTCGCATTACCGCTCCAACATGAACTTCACCAGGAAGGGTCTCCTGGATTCCGCCGGTGCCGTCAAGCGGCTGACCGAATTCCGCACTAGACTGGAAGCGGCGTGTGGCGGCAAGGCGGAACCTGTGGATTTGACTTACCCGATCCTGAAGGAATTCGCAGAAGCTCTGGCCGATGATCTGAACATCGCCGGTGCGTTAGGCGCGATTCTGCCGTGGGCATCTTCCACGCCGTCTGATCCAGCCGCTGCGCTGGGTGCGTTCCATCGCATTAACGAGGTGCTCAGCATCGCGCCGCTGGGATCGACGTCGTCCGGAGCGGCTTTGGATTCAGGTAAACACGCGGCGATTGAAGACCTCTGTCGCCAACTGGATGACGCCCGCAAGCGGAAAGATTTTGCGGCCGCCGACGGCCTGCGCACGGAAATTCAAAAGCAGGGCTATGACGTGAAAACGTCTCCAAACGGAACGATCGCCGAAAAACGACTCGCATGATGCTGCCCGCCGTAGCTTGACTCTCTGAGTCGAGTCCCGACAGTCGTAGCTTGACTCTCTGAGTCGAGTCCTCCCCGTTCTCCGCGTCTCCAGCGAACGGTGTATCGTTGGCGGCGACAAAGGAAACTCAGGGACGCAGCGAGATTGGCGAGCGGTTGGGCGTCAGCCCTCCGTGTAGCGTCGCGGCGATTTCCACGGAGGGCTGACGCCCTGCCGCTCGCCTGGGGAATCCGTGGATGTCTTTGCCGCATCCCGTGCGTGTGGTTCGCCTTCGGCAAAATTTCTCCCCGGTGCAAAATCTTCGATTTTTGTGGCCGTTTCGGAACAACACGCGGATTCTGCTCGCTTTCTTGCAATCACGAACTAACTTTCTTTGATCCGAAGCATCACGTCCTGCGTTTGCTCGTCGTCAGGTACATTGAGATCTTTGTTCGGAAGTCGAATATCTGGTCCTGTTTCAAGGCTCAGCCTGCGGGAGATTTTTGTATGTCAAATCCTTCAAATCCATTCCTGAGCCAGGGACGTCGCAACACAGGAGCCGGACTGGTTGCGATGATGGTGCTCTCGGGTTTTGCCGTGGCGATCAGCTGGATGGTCTACGCCAGCTTTCGAATCGACGTGAGCAGCGGTGAGATCGCGATCCTGATCCGAAAAACGGGCAAGGATCTGACCAACGGTGAGGAGATTGCGCCGTCTGCGGTACACAAAGGGATTCAGCGAGCTGTTTTGACGGAAGGTCGCTACTTCTACAATCCTTACGTCTGGTCGTGGAAGGTAATTCCGCAGGAGGTCATTGAGCCAGGCAAGATGGGTGTCAAAGTCAGCCTGACCGGTGATGATCTGGGTTATGGCGACTTCCTGGCCAAAGTTGGTGCGGACGGCGAAGCCACGACGAAAGGGATCATGCCGGGCATTCTCAATCCGGGACGCTATCCAATCAATCCATACGTCTACGCTATCGAGAAACACCCGCCCGTCACAATTCCGGCGGGATTCAAAGGTGTCGTCACCAACCTGGCGGCTCCACTGGCCGAGGATCCTAACCAGTTGTTGGTGAAGCCCGGAGAACGAGGAGTGCAGGAGCTGGCACTTGAGCCGGGCACGCACTACGTGAATCCATACATCACGCGAATCGATCGCGTCGATTGCCGAAGCCAGCGATTCAACCTTGGTGAAGAAGGCGACATGGGATTCCCGACCAAGGATGGGTTCTGGGTCAGCCTTGACGGTGCCATTGAGTTTCGCGTTTCTCCTGAGAAGGCGGCCGAGGTCTATGTCCTGTTCAACAAGAGTGAAAACGGTCCGGAGATCGATGAGGAGATTGTGCATACGGTGATCATGCCGAATGCCCGAAGCTTCTGCCGACTTCAGGGTTCGAATGCTTCCGGTCGCGATTTCATTCAGGGTGTGACCCGAACGGCGTTTCAAGTAGCTTTTGAGAAATCCATGCGGGAAGCTTGCGAGCCAGTTGGTATTGAGATCATTCAGGCGCTGATCACAAAAATACGACCTCCCGAGCAGATCGCAGATCCGGTTCGGAAACGTGAAATTGCGAAACAGCAGGAATTGCAGTATCAGCAGCAGACTCTGCAGCAGGAATCAGAACAGAAGCTGGCTGTGGAAAAAGCTCTGGTCCTGCAGAAACAGGCGGTGGTGGTTGCTGAGCAGGCTGTGGTGAAGGTCACGACGCAGGCCATGCAGGAACAGGAAGTGGCTGTGACCAAAGCAAACGAGAATCTGGCGGTTGGCCAATTGAAGCTGGAGGCGTCCGTTGACGAAGCCGCTGCCTTTGAGGCGAAAGGTAAAGCCGCAGCGGATGTGGTTCGGTTCGACAACGAGGCCGAGGCCGCAGGCTGGAAGAAAGCCGTAGAAGCCTTTGAGGGAGACGGTCAGGGCTACGCTCAATTTGTTCTCTACCAAAAACTCTCTGCGTCGTACCGACGGATTATGGTCAATACGGCTGACAGCCCCATCATGAAGATCTTCGAATCCTTCGCAGAGTCCGCCGCTGAAGCAAAAGCGTCGCCTGGAGGAAGAACCACGATACCGACCACGACGACGAGTACCGATTCCAGATAGTTCCAGATAGTTGAACCGCAGGACCGAGACATCTGCACTGTTCCCGAACGAACGATTCCTCAGACGATACCACTGTGAACTTTTGCACGACGAAACAAAACTGCTTCAAGCTTTAAGGCATAACTCCTATGAGCCAGAACAATTCCTCAGCCCGTAGTCTCATGTCCAGAGCCGGTATGGCCGTCCCCGCTTTTCTCCTGCTCGTGCTTGCGTACGAGATGTTTGAATGGACATTCAATCGCACGTATGTGCCGGAAGGCTCCAGTCTGGTGATGCGATACAAGGGCCCACCACTGCCATTTCTCCCCGGTAACCGGCCACCGGCCATATCGGGGCACTTTGCTAAAGTCGATGAACACGGTCGGCCGCTGGAAGTCGGCATTCTCAAAGACATGCTTGGCCCGGGACGACATTTTCGCTGGATCGGGTGGTGGGAAACGCATCTCGTGCCGGACACCATCGTGCATCCCGGAGAGGTGGCCATTGTGTCCAGCAAGATGGGAGAAGATCTGACGGGCGGGCAGTTTCTGGTCGATGGCGATCTGGACAAAACAAATGAGAAGGGCATTCTTCGGCAGGCATTTGGACCGGGAACGTATCGCATTAACGACTACGCCTATACGGTTGAAGTCCTCGCGAAGGCTTCCGTCCCGCAGGGCGCAGAAACAAACGCTGCAGGCTGGGTTTCCATTCCAACCGGATATGTTGGAGTGGTCACAAATCTGACCGACAACAAGCTGACAAATACCACAGCCGGTATTCAGGACAAAGTCCTGCAGCCCGGACTCTACCCGATCAATCCCAACGAACAGCATATCGATTCCATTGGTGTCGGGTATGCGGAGAAATCGATCAAATCAAATTTCTTGAGCAAAGATGGAAAACCATTGCTGGATGAAAGTGGTGAACCCGCCGTGATGGATGACGATAGTGGTATCGCGTTTCCATCGAACGATGGATTCAAAATCCATATGGATTTTACAGCAGTCTGGGGCATCATGCCGGATCAGGCAGCGGACGTGATTCGCAAGTTCGGAAAACTGGATGCTGTCGAATCGAAGGTCGTCGTGCCGCAGATTGAGAGCATCTGCCGAAACAAAGGGTCATCTCTGGGAGCTGTCGATCTGCTCGTCGGTGACACTCGTCAAAAATTCCAGGAAGAAGTATCAGAGGCTTTTCATAAAGTTCTTGAGGACAAAGGGCTGACCCTGCTGCACGGCTTCGTCCGGAATATTCATATCCCGCAGGAAGTCCGTAAACCCATCCAGGAAAAGTTCATTGCCGATGAGCTGAAGCTGACGCGAGAACAGGAATTACTGACTGCTCGTACCGAAGCCACACTTCGTGAAGCTGAGAAGAAGGTGGATCTGGAAAATGAGCGCATCGTTGCTGAAACCACAAAGATGGTCGCCCAGGTTGCCGCTGAAGGGAATAAGGAAGCGGAAGAAACCAAAGCGGAAACTGTGAAATTGGTCGCCGTCGTCGCTCGCCAAACTGCAGAGGTGGAGGCAGAAGCCAGCGTGACTCTTGGGAAAGCCAAGGCCGGTGCCAAGCAGGTGGAAGCAGAAGCAAAATCCGAACTGTTTAAGTTGGCCGTCGACGCTTTCGGCTCAGGCAGCGCCTACAACCAGTGGGTGTTCGCTACCGGACTGCCTGAAGACGTACAGCTGGATATGCTTTACGCGGGCGAAGGCACGTTCTGGACTGACCTGAAAGGCTTCACGGAAGTCATGGTGGGGCGTCAGGCTGCGGAGCAGAAAAAAGCGACCACGACGACGGCAAAATAAATATCGCCGTCTCGCGCTGTCAGGAAGAGTAGTCTTCAGGCGATCGACAGCGTAAAATCTCCCGGCAATACTTTCCGGGGAATGAGCGAAGTCGATCGCATTATGAAACTCTACAAAGTCCACCAACAACTGATCTCTCGTCCGTTGGCAGATATCGACGCCTCCGTACATCGCCAGTTGTCGTCGTTGAATCGGTCTGTACCGAAAGGTGATGTCGCGGTCACGGTCGGCAGCCGTGGCATCAGCAATCTGCCCCGGATCATCAAGGCGTGCGGGGATTGGCTGCGTGACCACGGTGCGACGCCATTTATTGTTCCGGCGATGGGTTCGCACAACGGCGCGACCGCTGAAGGACAGCGGCAGATGGTCGAATCGCTCGGCGTGACCGAAGTGGCGATGAATATGCCCATTCGGAGCAGCATGGAGGTTGTCCAGATTGGCGAAGTCCGCACCGGTGCGGTGTACATGGATCGCCACTGTTCTGAAGCAGCGGGTGTGCTGGTCGTCAATCGTGTCAAACTGCACACTTGTTTTGCCGGGCCGATCCAGAGCGGTCTCACGAAAATGATGGTCGTCGGCATGGGCAAGATTCGCTCGGCGCAGACGTTTCATTCGGCAGGTGCCGCTGCGATGAAAGATATGTTGCTGGAAATGGGCCAGTGCGTCCTCGATTCCGGCAGGATTCTGGCAGGGCTTGCGATTCTGGAAGACGGCTTCGATGAGACCGCCGAACTGCACGCGATCCGTCCTGCTGAGATTCTGCAGCGTGAGACGGAACTTCTGGAACATCATCGATCGTATTTTCCACGTCTGCCGCTTGATGATCTGAATGTACTAATCGTCGATGCGATCGGAAAGACCTACAGCGGCACCGGTATGGACACCAACGTCATCGGACGACGCGGCATTGCCGGTTTTGAAGATCTGAAAACTCCCCGCATCCGCACCATCGGAGCGTTGTCGCTCACTCCGGCTTCGCAGGGAAATGCGATCGGCGTCGGGCTGGCCGACTTCATCACCCAGCGCCTGCGATCTGAAATCAATGAGCACAAGACCTTCATCAATACACTCACCACCGGGGACATGGACCGGGCCAAGATCCCGGCAACACTGGCCGACGACGAAACACTCATCCGCACGATCGAAGAACGATACGGTAGCCACCGCTGGATGTTCATTCCCAACACGCTGCATTTGGGAGAACTCTATGTGTCCGAAGACCTGATCCCGGAAATCGCCGCCAACCCGGTCTGCCGTATTGCAGAAAAACCAACGATTCTGACCTTCCAGAACGGACGCCAACAGTTGTCATTTGGGACGCCTTAAGGACTGAGACAGAAATAAGTGGGGCACGATTCCATCGTGCCGAGCACGTTAAAAACGTGCTCCACGTCCAGAAGACGACAGTAATTTCTGCGCCGCTAAGGCGATCGGCAGAAGCGGATTTGCCGTGGCTGAATTCGTAAGAATTCAGATCTCCCCTGAATTCTCACGAATTTAATTATTAGATCGGGGCAGCTTAATCCGCGGCTCGCCCAAACAGAAATCCGTGTTCAGCAGCCGCAATGGATTGACGGACACGGCAGATGGCTTCATCCTACGTGTTTTGGGAGCAACTGTTCATGGCGGTTCGAGGCGTACGTGGAGCGACGACAGTAGAAGCGGATGATCCTGCGCTGATCCGAGCTGCCGCGCGGGAGCTGATGGAAGAGATTCTGGGACGCAATCAGATCATCGATTTCGACGATGTCATCTCCGCCGTCTTCACCACGACTCAGGATCTTGTCTCAGCATTTCCCGCTGAGGCCGCTCGAGCGATGGGCATGAACCAGGTCCCTCTGCTGTGCGCTACGGAAATCCCCGTCACCGGTTCGATGCCACGTTGCATCCGCGTACTGCTGCACATCAATTCCGATCGTAAGCCCAAAGAAATCGAACACGTCTACCTCCGCGAAGCTCAGAAGTTGCGCCCCGATCTGAAGAGCGCGCAATAGCAACAGGGGTTAGTCCAAGAGCGTGGACTTAAGGCGAGCGGGGGATGTAAATCCCCTGATTCGTTGCGATTGCCGGGAAAATCCGGGCACTTACGTACCCGGCTCGCCGTTGCCATTCCTTAGGTCCACGCCATTACAGGTTAGTCTCTCATGCCAGCATCGCTTCCATGACCAGTTTTAGATGTGTCGGCAGCCAGCGGATCGTCGTCGCCACTCCATGGCCGAGCAGACCCAGTTCAACCGGCTGGCCGAGCAAGGACACGTCGCCACTGAATTTGTAATCGACGAGCAGATTCATTCCGTCGCTATGACACCGAGTGCCAGTTTTCCAGCGAACACAGGCATCACGGATTCGCTTTGGTGAAATGAATCGCGTGTCCAGACTGTGCTGAAGCTCCGGCAGATTGGCTTCCAGAATGGCGGTCAGATTCTGGTTAATTGTCCGCGTCGGCATAGACGACATGTCGGTCCCTGCGATCGCAAACGCCTGGACCCAGTCGCCCCATCTGGCACTCGTCACGTCTGGTATTTGCTGCGGCGGAAAGAGCGGCTTCGTCATGATCGGATTCGTCTCATCATGCGGACGATGAAACGACACATGCACAATTTTTGCACAGCCACCGG
>CAMAVB010000293.1 GCA_945861465.1 Candidatus Kuenenia stuttgartensis | reverse complement strand
CTAGCGCCTTGCCGCTCACAGAACGAGCGGCAATCAGACGGACTCGGAGTGGATGTTGGCCAACGACGCTGCCAATCAGCCATGGCGATCTTCAGGATTCCGACAGGCTCATGTCGCGCGACCAGTCGCAACCTTGACTGCCCCCGCAGCACCCTTCATGCCGTGAGCCGATTGAGGCATCTCAGCCGTCGTATCACTGAGCAACTCAAGCACTCGCTTTGCACGTTGGGGTTGGCCGTCGATCAGGACTCCAATCGCCTGCTTGAGCGCTGCTTCACGAAAATCGCTGCTGGCTGTTCCGGGTTGAGCCCGATCGATGCGATCCAGAAACGAGGCGACATCGAGCAACTTTGCGCGATGTTCAAGGAAGTACATATTGATCACCTGCTCCCTGGTCTGGGGGCAGGATTTTTGTTGTTCTGACATGTTGACTCTCCTTGTTCCATGACCGTCGGTTGCAGCTCGCGTCCGAATTCTAATCTGCAATGTTCACGGCACGGTAGTGCACTGTCAATCGTATATTGATGTGTGCCACTGGCTCTGCCAGTGCTTCCTGCAAATGCGGCGCACTGGCAGAGCCAGTGGCACACAAACCATCAGCGAATTCGTGACACAGCAGCGGGCCGGACCGAGCAAACCCGGTAAAAGCCCCAACGGCGACCGCAAATGCTGAGAGTCAACTAAAAAAGCCGCCCCTGCGATTTCGCAGGAGCGGCTCTCGGAATTCGCACGGACTCAAGGGAATTAAGTCCTAAGGACCGACGCAGAAATAACAGTCGACTTCCGGACGTGGAGCACGTTCTCAACGTGCTCGGCACGATGGAATCGTCCCCACGTGTTTCTGTCTCAGTCCTCAAAATGTGGAGATCTGACACAGCGACTACGCCGCATCTTTCTTTTTCTTCTTTTCCCCACCCTTCTTGCCACCTCCAACTTTTGGCAGCTTTTCAATCTGTTCGGGAGTGAGGAACTTCTTCAGGGCTTCGACGATCTTGCCGCTCACTTCGGTCTGCTGCTTCTGAATGTCCTTCATCTTGGCTTTCTGATCGTCAGTTAACTTCAGAGCCTCATCGACCGCTTTGCGGGTTTCCGCTGCAGTTTTGCCAGCGTCTTTGGCGGCCTTGCGTGCGTCCTTTTCGGCTGTTTTCTGTACATCGGTGAGCATCGCCGCGCGGGTCTTGTTGATTTCAGCCATCTTTGGAGCGAACTCCTTATCGATGGCGGCGGCCTGCTCCTTTTGAGCGTCCGTCAATTCCAGCTTCTCGACAAATCGCGCCGTGGCCGACGGTGCCTTCTTTTCGTTCTTCTTCTTTTTTCCCTTCGTTTCGTCCGCAGAAACGCTGACGGCGACCGCCAAAGCCAGCATCAAGCACAGTGATTTTTTCAGGAACTGCATTCGCCCGAACTCCCGTTCAAAAATGTTGCCGGAGCGAATTTGTGAGTATTCTGACAGGCTCACATGAGCCCACACTCCGGCTTAACAACTACGATGCTTGAAGGCGATCTCCTATTTCATTTTTCAACAGAAGTTGGCGTGATCGGTAGATTCGCACCGTTTTTCCTGCCCGCACTGGATGTTTGCCGATAAACTCCAATAATTCGGGAACGGCAGAGAAATCCCGCTTGTTTCAACAGGAATCAGCACTGTGGCGACTGTTTCAGATCAGACTCAACATTCCTATACAGACGCTGATGAATTCATCCAGTATCAATTGGAGAAAGCACGCAGCCGGATCAAGGCCACCGATCTGCTGACTGCAGGCGTACTTGCCGGGCTGCTGCTGGTTGGATACGTCCTGACATTTACGCTCCTCGATCACTGGGTCGTGGATGGCGGTTTCTCAGCGTGGACACGGGCGATCCTGTTGGCAGTGATCCTGATTCTGTGTGGAGCGATCTTGTTTCGCTACGTTTTGCGTCCGTGGTTTCGTCGCATTCATCCGCTCTATGCCGCGCGCATGCTGGACCGATCCTCGGAACAACTCCAGGGAAGCTTGCTGGCCCTCATTGATCTTCAGGCGGCTGGCCATAAGTCTCAAGGGGCGATTCATCGCACACTGGAAAAACGCGCGGCCGTCACGCTGGCTGGCGTCCATGTTGATGAAGCGATCGACCGTACACTGCTCACGCGGATGGGCACCGGGCTGTTCATCATCACGTTGATTACGTGCGTGTACGCAGTTCTCAGTCCGAAATCCATCAGTCTGCTGCGACCTTTTACGCTTGCGAAATCCAGTGTCGCCACGCGAACTGTGATCGAAGCCGTGCAGCCGGGAAACGCTGTCGTCCCTGCCGGATCGCTTGTGGAATTTGTCGCGGACCTTGCGGGTGCGATTCCCGAAGAAGTCCGCGTCCTCTATTCAACGTCCGATCGACGGTTTGTGGACGAGCCACTGACGATGCGCGCAACCGACGACGACGAACATCGTTTTCGAATTATGATGGTTGGCGACAGCGACCGGGGAATTCGACAGAATCTGACTTACCGCATTGAAGCTGGCGATGCGACGTCAGAAGTCTATTCCATCACCGTGGAACAACCGCCGACAGCCAGAGTCACGGAGATTCACTATGTGTATCCGGCGTACATGGATCTGCCTGAACGGACAGATTCCACAGGAGCCATCGAAGCATGGGAAGACACGACTCTGACTCTGCTCGCCGAAAGCAGCGAGCCGGTGCGCGAAGCTGTGCTGCAGATGTCCGACGATAACGCATTTTCAGTGCGCGGTGAAGAGCTTCAGATGGCGATCGACGGAATAAAACTGTCGGTCAACTGGAAACTGACTCATCGCGAGGACGGCACGTTTCCGAAGTTCTACCGGATTCAGCTCACTGATCTCGAGGGGCAGAAAGATCCGGAACCCGCAGTTTATCCTGTCGATATTCGTCGAGATCAGCCGCCCACGCTGAAACTGATTGACCCCACGCGAGATTTGCAGATTGCTGCGAACGCAATTGTCCCACTGCTGGTGGAAGCAGAAGATCCGGACTTTCTGCTGCGTTCCGTGACGCTGCATTATGCGGTCAACGGAAAATTGATTCAGCCTGCAGAAGTCCTGCTCGACGCTTTTCAAACGGGACTCGCCAAACGCTGGACTGGAACCAGGGAATTTCACCTAAAGCCGTTGAATCTGAATCCGGGCGACGTGGTCACGTATCATCTGGAAGCGCGCGACAATCGTCCGCCGCTGGGAAACCAGTCGCGCACCGGTGATCTGAATCTGCAGATCACAGCACCGCTCAGCGAGCAGCAAGTGCAGCAACAATTGGCTCAGGATCGACAGATGCAGGATCAGATGCGAGACCCGCAAAACAGCGACCCGAACATCACACCACAAAATCCAGGTGACGATCAGGCGTCAGAACAGCCGAAGACTGGTGAGAATACCGAAGAGCCCATGCCGAACGACGATCCGACGATCGATCCGAATCAGGAGCAATCACCGGAAACAAAAGAAACAGACAGCAGTGACAATCAGCAGAAAGATTCGAAGAATGGTAGCGGTGAGCAGAAGAACGGCAACGCTCCGCCTGAAAAAAATCAGGGCAATGATCAGCAACCTCCAGGACAGGAAAGTTCAACCAGCCGTCAACAGGATCGCCGTGCAGATGACGACAAGGCATTGCAGAAACTTATCGAACGGATGAATCGCGATCAGAAAGATCCCGGGTCGGACAGCAACGATGACAAAGGCAGTTCGCAGAGCGAAAATCGTCGCCCTGCAGCCGACGACAAAACCGAACGTCCTGAACGCGAACCGGGAGAGCAAGGAGAACGCAGTCAGGAAAATGATAGCAACGAAAACCAGAAAGATGTGTCACCTCGCACTGACACGGGCTCTTCGAAAACGCCCGCCGAGGGCAGTGGCGAAGAGGCAAAAGACGAGCCTTCTGTCGATGCGACTGGCAAAGAAAAGAACGCGGACGACATCCCGATTGATCCCAAAGATCCAAAGAATACCGAAGGGGCTCCAAAATCGGATCCGCCGCCCGAGGAAACACCTGAAAAGAATTCCAACGCTCCGCCCGGTGAACCAGAGAAGACTGGTGCAGAACCCGAAGACAAGCCCAGCGAACAACAGGGCACCGGCAATCCCGCCGAAGATCAGAAACAAGGAGAGCCTAAAGAAAAAGCGGGCGATAAACCGACTGATGCAGACGTTACAGATAAGCCGGTGATGAAAAACGAGAACCCACTCAACATGAATTCCAAAGCCGGGCGTCAAAGCGACCCGAACAAAACCGGCGACGAAACGTCGAAGGATTCGAAATCTGGTGGCGAGAAGTCTGGTGGCGAGAAGTCTGATGGCGAAAAGTCTGATGGCGAAAAGTCTGATGGCGAGAAGTCTGATGGCGAAAAGTCTGATGGCGAAAAGTCTGATGGCGAAAAGTCTGATGGCAAAAAGTCTGATGGCGAGAAGTCTGATGGCGAGAAGTCCGGCGGCGAGAAGTCTGGCGGTGAGAAGTCTGGCGGAGAGAAGTCCGGCGGTGAGAAGTCTGGCGGTGAGAAGTCTGGCGGCGAGAAGTCCGGCGGTGAGAAGTCCGGCGGTGAGAAGTCCGGCGGCGAGAAGTCCGGCGGCGAGAAGTCCGGCGGCGAGAAGTCCGGCGGTGAGAAGTCCGGCGGTGAGAAGTCTGGCGGTGAGAAGTCTGGTGGTGAGAAGTCTGGCGGTGAGAAGTCCGGCGGTGAGAAGTCTGGCGGTGAGAAGTCTGGCGGTGAGAAGTCCGGCGGTGAGAAGTCCGGCGGTGAGAAGTCCGGCGGTGAGAAGTCCGGCGGTGAGAAGTCCGGCGGTGAGAAGTCTGGTGGTGAGAAGTCTGGTGGTGAGAAGTCTGGTGGTGAGAAGTCCGGCGGCGAGAAGTCCGGCGGTGAGAAGTCTGATGGCAAGGAGTCTGGTGGAAAGCCGTCTGGTGGTGGCGAAAAAGGCGGCAGCGGTGAAAAGTCTGGTGGTAAACAATCAGGTGCTGGCAAAGGCGGCGTAAAGAGCATCGACCGCGCGGATCCAAATACTACGCGCGCCGAAGAACAGGACGACGAAGGACAAGGGAACGGCGGAATGCCAGACGGCAACGAGCCGCGTGAAGGTTCTCCGCCAAATGAACCCGAGCCTGCTCGACCTGCGGATCCGCAGGCCGACGATGCTGCCGGCGCAGCTGCGTTGGCCATCAAACGACTGCAACAGGAACTGGAACGTGGTGACGTCGATCCAAAACTTCTGGAGGAACTGGGCTGGACGGAATCGGAGATCAAGTCTTTCGCTGACCGGTTGCAAAAGCAATTGGCACTGCGGGAAGTGAATACTCAGCAACAAAAGGAAAAGAGTATTTCCGACAAGAGTTTTGACGCCATGCTGAAAGGTCTCGATATCAATTCCGGTGGATCAACCCGACAAGGCCGAACAGATCGCGACCGCGACCAGCAGGACACGACGACTCGCCAATCCTCGCCGCCGACTCGTTACAAGCAACTGGTCGAAGGGTATCAACGCTCGGTTTCCGGCGCGAAGGCCGACAAGCCAAAGTAGTTCCTGCGGGTTGATCGCACGCTCGGCCAGTCTGTGAATTTGTAGGGTGTGACAAGCGGCAGCGCAGGCACACCATGTCCGTGATTCGGTGTGCAGGAGGAATGACATGGCTTGGTTCCGGTACTACTGGTCTGACGAACAAAACGACAACATTCAAAAGCTTGCCGACCACGGTTTGACGACAGACAATTTTTAGTTTGTCTTCCACGGCATATGAAGTGTGAGGAATACGATGGTTGAGAAAGCACGGCACCCAAAACCGAGTCCCGCTGTGCTCGCCAGGATGCGGAAAGCGAACGCAGAAGAGGAACAGCCGGAAGTCATCGCGGCGAATCGTCAGACGGGCAAGCAACTGCAGGTGAACCAGACCCGGAAGGAAGGCCAGAACGCAGTCACAGCGTCGCAGCAGGTTCTGGCATCGTTGTTGAAGAAAAAGGGAAGCTCAACAGATTTCGCTGAGTGATCTTGAAGCCCGTACCGGCATTGGACGCAGTAACCTCTCACGACTCTGGAACAATCCATCCCCGACGTTATGCTTGAAACTGTTGAACGGATTGCGTCCGCGCTGAATTGCCGTCTTCAGATCACTGTTCAGTTGCAGAAGCAAAGTTTTGCAAAGGGTCCTGTCTAACCCGCTGATTCGGACATCAAACTGAATCAGCGGCCCAGCGCCCAGCAACAGAATTTGTACTTTCGACCGCTATTGCAGGGACACGGCGCGTTGCCGCACGCCGCAATTCTACCACAGCAATGACCTGTTGTGAACCCGTGCTGCGAAGCAAAAAGGGTTAGGTGTTTTTTCTCGGTCTTCCCCCTATTTTTTCCAAAAAAAGGCGAGCGGCTGGGCGTCAGCCCTCCGTGTTGCATCGCGGCGATTTCCACGGAGGGCTGACGCCCAGCCGCTCGCCAATGTAGCGATCATCGCTCCGCGTGATGAGCCCACATGGGAAGACCTTCATCGATCAGAACAGGTTGTCTGTTCCGCATCACCGTCAGCAGATGTCCGTGGGACTGGACCGGAAACGACTTGAAACACCCCTGATTCAAGTGCCCCGTCCCGCCGGCTTCGTAGCGAGCGCGCCAACGCATCGTGTGCATGACAGTGAGGCGACGGAAGAACTCGCTGACTGATCACTGAAGGATCAGGATCTGCCCGATCAGGATTCCCTCTCCTGGCCCTCTTCTTTTGCCAATCGTTCGATGGATGTTACGTAAGGCATCTTTTTCTCCTCTTCGATCTGTTCTAACGCCGCTCTGAATTGTATCGCCAACGCTGGCGGTAAGCCCATCATCCAGTCGATCACTCGGAACATTTGCCGGATGTCGTCGCTGGATTTTCCGCGTTCGTACAGCGATCGCATCAGACGCAGTTTCCATTTTTCGCGATTGGCGGGATCGCCGGCCGTCTGCTGTGTCAACAGGTGAGCCAGAACCATTGTCGCGAAGACATTGTCTGATCGTTCAAGGCCAGCAATATCTTCGGCATGAATGGCTTTAGAAACGCATCCAGAAATTCTTTCCATGGGCTGTCGTATTCGGTCATTCGTTCTCTCGTCAGGAACATGCGATCTGAATGAGTTCAGTCTATATCGATCGCAAAGCGTTGAAAACTACTCGGTGGAAAACCGATATTCTGTTCCTGCTACCTTTTCGTGTTCTCCAGGGCATTACAAAGTAGAAGCAGAATCTTGATGCGCCGTCGGGCGTCGCAGCATCTTCCAAGCGAAAAAGAGTAGAGCGGCGCCGATGTGAATAACAACAAAACCGAAGATAACACGACTCCTGTCAAAAGCGCCCGAAGGCCGAGCACTAATCTGCGGATTGAAATTGACAAGCTGACCGTTCTCGCCTTTTTTCATGGGGCGGGTTCGGCCACGACAGGAACAAAGTCATCGACTTCAAGCCCCTCGTACGTAAATGTCCGCTCTGCAACAGGTTCGTTCAGCACAAGGTCTTCAATCTGCCATTCTTCCTGCCCAATTAGATGATCGTCCCGGAACGCCGAGTACCTGACGATTTGGGGAAACCAGATCGAACTCTTCTGTTGGAGGGTGACCCAGATTTGCTGACGATACCTGCCGCCGCTGGGGAAATCTCGAATCAGCTCTGATTCGATCACTGAACCGCCCTTTGAGGGGACAGTCAGAAACGAAAAACTCAAGCCTCTCCCCCGCTTAAGCTTCGTTCGTTGCGCCTTAGTTCCGTCTTTCAGCGTCACAGTCTCCACAACTGCAGGAGTGCTGTCATTCGGAACGACATCAGACAGTGTCGTGCGATACCAAAGCCCGTAGGGAACCGGAATCGTGCCAATCGTGACCGGGTCGAACGTCCGAAGCTGCACCGATTCATCGGATTCGACCTTGCCCGTACGCGCCGCGATTCTTCCAATATTCTTGTAGCGTCGCGGATGGTATTCCATAAATGTGCCGTTCGTTATGGCGAGTCTGCTCTCGAACGGCGCATCTGGCTCCTCCGGAACCATTGCCCCACCGTCGTCTGAAACGGAAATGAAGCGGGACGCGAGATCGATACGAATAGAATCCGGAGTCTTCCAGACTTTGAACTTATCGCTGCGTCCGCAGTCTTTGTCCAGTGGCAACAACTCTCCATCAGAACCAAGAGCTGCCGATCGCACGGTCAGCGTGAGCTGAATCGTGTTGATCCTGAGCCTCTCTGAGCCTATTTGGCTGTACAAATCATGCGATGTGGGTTCATTCAGCACCACAGTCAATAGGAGTACAATGAGACTCATTGGCAAATTTCTCCTGATCTAAGGGTCGATGTTACATCGCACGGTTCAAAACTCCGGGTGTAGGAACGATGGGATTTCGAGATCCCAGTGATCGAGATCTTCAAAACGAACTCTGAAGCCATCCTGCTTCAACTCAATACCGTCCCTGGTTCGGCAGTGAAGATACCAGGGCGTGGCTGGGGCTCTGGGAAGCGTTGAACTGCTGATGACAACTTGAATGTCGTCGAGTTTAGAAATCTTGCCCGCTAAGTTCCCTTCCGCTTTTTCAAAATAGCGGAGTTCATCGGTTACGGCCGCTCGGACAAGCTCGCCATTTGCGAAAATGCGTTCCGCCAGGGGCGCTTTTTCACGAGCAAAAGAGAACGTCACCGACTCCGCGCGAAATCCTGGCATGTCGTCAATGACGATTCGAAGGCTTTTCTGGTTTGTCTCTTTCAAAGCTTCAGCAAATCGATTCCCTGCTGCATTCGACTCAGGTACGTTCTTCACGAATTCGAGATTCGTACCCAGTTTGCGTAGGTGGAACCTATAGACAACGCGGCGTCCGACTTCGACGTGCGCGGGCACTTCATCCAGACTTGTCACTTTGTAACCTTGGGGCACGTGCAAGATACTGAAGAAGTAACCCGGCAACGCCTTCGTTTCGATGCGAACCGTCCCATCAGCATCACTCCTACCGACCGGCGTCGCCCAGTCTTCGCCAACTGCGTTTTCTTTTACAAACTCCACATCCCTGATCGGCTCACCGGTATCCGCATCGATGGCGTGCAGCACGACGGTTCCGGTCTCAGTCGCTGCATGATGAAACGCAAAGCGAATTCGGTTTAAGACGGCAAATTCCTTTGCGCCGCCTGAATCGACGGACAGCACGAGTCGCTCGCCTGGTTGAAGCGTGACAGGTTCGTCGAATCTCAGCACCAACGAATGGGCTTCGGCATCTGCCGGCAGAGCAGGAACGGTCCAACCGGTATCAGATAGAAAGTCGATGCAGTGGATTGTTATATCGTCATCCGGATTCAGCAGAGAGACGCAACTGGAGAACTCATGAATCGTGGATTCTCCGGTTGGCTTTTCCAATCTTGCTGTGACTTCGGACAGGATCAACTTCTCGCCACCGCGTCCAAATTGTGGCCCCGCAGGAGAATCGACCGGCAGCAACTCCAGACGCAATTCATCGAGAGTGGTCGAGTTGTTGAACGCGAAATAAGAGGTCGGCTCTTGCCACGTCACGTCTCCTTCAAGCCCAACGCTGTGGTCGTCAAGGACTCTGGCTGAGCCCGTCGAGACGGTTGTCTTCAGCGGACGGGCAGGAATCCAACTCACTGGTTTCTTGGTGTGATC
>CAMAVB010000292.1 GCA_945861465.1 Candidatus Kuenenia stuttgartensis | reverse complement strand
GCGAATCCTGGGGGGTTTGCGCAGAGCAAATTCCGCTGTGGTGTGTGCCCAATTCCGATCCAGCGATAAACTCTCATCACTCCCTGGCAATTTTCAAAAATTCTCGACTCGGTCCATTCGGAAAAACTGCCCTATCTCGACAGCCTGCTAGCTCGGTGGCGTGCAGCTAATTGGAATAGACGTCGCGATCTGGTGGCCAGACGGGGCTTCCATCCACGCAGGGTGGATGGCGTGCCGGGGAATACGAGACAGTCGTACCCGACGCTTCGCAACGACGAACAAAAATGGCACAATTCAAAAGTGAAGTATACCCTCGACAATAGCAAATTTTTAACGGCCCAGCGCCGGCCCACCAGATCGAATGAATGGTGGGCCTACATACGATGTCGCTTCACAAGCGGGCCGACCGTGACCGGAAACATGTCTGCACTTCGTTTTCCAGGATGCCGGCGTTAATCTTGATGGCAGCTCCATTTTGCGAATTCGCCCGTAAATTTGGTCACTCTGAGCCAGCGACGGAGATTTCGATGGAGATAACGGAATTGGAGAATAACTTGTCAGCGAATGTGGCTCCTGAACCAGAATTGATGCGTCTCCGCGTTTCGGGGATGACCTGCACGGGGTGCGCCTCCACGTTGCAGCGCGTCCTTGAGACGCGCCGGGAGGTCCGCGAAGCAAGTGTCAGCTTTGCGGCCGGAATTGCCACTGTCGAGGGTGTGAAGCTTGATTCGAAAGAACTCATTGGAGCCATTACGGGGCAGGGTTTTGGGGCCGAGTTGATCAATCCGGATGACCATCCAGACCAGAACAGCGACATTGAGAAGCAGCAACTGCGAAATGAGAGCATCTGGCGTCACAGAGCGATCGTCGGGATCGGATTGTGGGCTCCGCTGGAGATTCTACACTGGACGGCCACAGCCATGCAGTGGCACGGGCCATGGATGTCGTGGCTGATGTTTTCCGGTGCGTTAGTGATCATCCTGTTTGCCGGCTCGGAGTTCTACAGGTCCGCCTGGAACGCCGCGATCCGGCGCACAACGAACATGGACACCTTGATCTCGATCGGTGCGACGACGGCCTTTACCTATTCAACGATCGTGTTGGTCTTTCAGCTCGACCATGACCATCCCACCTACTTTGCGGAGGCCGCTGGCTTACTGGGCATTGTCAGTCTCGGCCACTGGCTGGAAGCACGCGCCAGTTTTCGCGCTGGATCCGCCGTGCGGGAGCTTCTGCGATTGCAGCCGGAAACAGCAGAAGTACTGGACGATGATGGTTCAACGAGGATCGTGGCAACGTCGTTTGTAAAAGCCGGAGACCGTCTGATCGTGCGACCGGGCGGACGCATTGCCGTTGATGGTCTGGTGATCGAAGGGGGCTCTGCCGTCGATCAATCGATCGTCACGGGAGAATCCGTTCCGGTCGATAAATCTCCGGGAGACATGGTCGTCGCTGGCTCCATGAATACGACTGGTCGACTCACGGTGCAGACCACGGTCGATGGCCGACACACGACGATCACGCGCATCGCGGACCTTGTTCAAAGGGCTCAAACCAGCCGCGCGCCGATACAGCGACTGGCGGACAGAATCTCGGCGATCTTCGTGCCGACGGTTTTGGCGATCGCCGGGTTGACCGTTGTTGGCTGGTGGATTTCCGGCGATTTTTCACGGGGAATCATTTCTGCTGTTACGGTGTTGATTATTTCGTGTCCCTGTGCGCTGGGCCTGGCAACTCCGATGGCAGTCATGGTTGGCACAGGGGCGGCGAGTCGGCGAGGAATTCTAATCAGGAACGCCGAAACACTCGAACGGGTCGGACGCGCAACACACGTTGTCTTCGACAAAACGGGCACGCTGACATCGGGCCTGCCGGAAGTGACGCTGATTTCGCCCGATGCCGGCCACACGGAAGACGAACTGCTGCAGCTAGCGGCAGCTGTCGAAGCGCCGGGTGAGCATCCGATCGCCAAAGCCGTCGTCCGTGCGGCTGCATCGCGCGGCCTTTCTCTGGTCACTGTCGAGAACTTCAGGGCGATTCCTGGCCTTGGCGTCACAGGGCTGGTTGCAGGACGTGCTGTGACCGTTGTTCGCGATGAACATGCAACTGCTCGAGTCACACTGGATGGAAAACGAATTGGCACAGTCACACTGACTGACCGGCTCCGTCCGGACGCGATTGAGGCCCTGACTTCCCTGAAGCACGCCGGAATTCAGGTTTCAATGCTTTCCGGAGACAAGTCAGCTGCGGCGCTGACAATGGGGCGACAGCTGGGACTTTCGGAAACGGAAATCTTCGCCGACGCCACACCGGAATCAAAGGCTGAGTACATTCGCGCGCGTGGCCGTGATGTGATCATGGTCGGCGATGGTCTGAATGATGCCGTTGCCCTCGCCGTTTCGGGCCTTGGAGTTGCACTCGCATCGGGAACCAACGTGGCCATCGAAGCTGCTGCCGTGGTGATACCTGGTGATCGAGTGCAGGCCGTCGCTGAACTGATTGAACTTTCACGGGCGACGCTCCGCACGATCCGGCAGAATCTGTTCTTCGCTTTTCTCTACAACACGCTGGCAATCCCGCTTGCCGCCTTTGGTTTGCTCGGCACCAGCGGTCCTCTCTGGGCGGCCCTCGCAATGGGAGTCAGCGATATCACTGTCGTCGGTAATGCACTGCGACTGAAACGACGGCTGGACAGAATGTGATGAGCAACGAGATAGACATTTGGCGTGCAATTCATGTGTTTTGGTTCAACGACAAATGAACTGCGCGAAGGAAGGCTGGTGCTTAAACCCGGTACGGGTTTCACAACATAGCCTGGGGTGCCGTTCTGATTGGGCGAGCGGCAGGATAGAACTTACCATTCGCAATTTGTACGACGGACTTCCAGTCCGTCGAGTAGCACCATGCGACGGACTGGAAGTCCGTCGTACCGGTAAATTCATTTCTGCCGCTCGCCTTGTGCCTCCCGGCTTTCGATATTTCATTATCATCCTGTCGCAACAAAACAGAGATAAATCAGCGACCCGTTATGATCCCGCCTTGATCGCTCGCGGGGCTCACCCTCCAGGCTCGTATCGTTCACCCCACAGAATGACAGGTCTTCTATGAATCGTAAACTTGTGTCCCTTGTTGCTGTAATTGTTGTGTCTGCTCAGTCACTCGCTGCGGATCGACCGAATATCCTCTGGATCAGTTGCGAAGACATCAGCCCGCGACTCGGATGTTATGGCGATACCACCGCCACCACTCCGAATCTGGATCGCCTGGCCACTGAAGGCATTCGCTTCACTCATGCATTTTCCTGTCATGGCGTCTGTGCTCCTAGTCGCACGGGGATTATCACGTCCAGTTACCCGATCGCACTCGGTGCGAATCACATGCGGTCAAAGGCCAAACTGCCGCCTCACATCCACCTGTTTCCACAATACCTCCGAGAAGCCGGTTACTATTGCACCAACAACAGCAAGACAGACTACAACCTTCGCTGGGATGAGAAGGCAACGTGGGACGAAACATCCGGCAAAGCACATTGGAAGAATCGGAAAGGCAACGACCAGCCGTTCTTTGCCGTCTTCAATTTGACGATGACTCATGAAAGCAAAGTTTGGAAAAAAGGCTGGAAAGACGTCGTTTCGGTCCTGAAAGAAACGGAACGCCATCGTCCCGAAGCCATGATCGTGCCGCCGCTGTATCCGGATACGCTGGCTGTCCGTGAAGACGTTGCCCGGCTGGCCGATATCGTCACGGTCATGGATCGCCAGGTCGGAAAGATCCTTGCGGAACTTGACGAGGCAGGCCTGACGGATGATACGATCGTCTTTTTCTGGTCGGATCATGGCAACGGTCTGCCCCGAGCTAAGCGCTGGACGTACGATTCCGGGTCGCGAGTACCGATGATTGTGCGTGTTCCCGAGAAATACACGGGCATCGTCACTGACGCTGCGGCCGGATCGACCGATGATCGGATGATCAACCTGATCGATCTCGGCCCTACTGTGCTGTCGCTTGCGGGTGTCGCCATTCCTGGTGGAATCGATGGTCAGCCGTTTCTTGGCAAGGGACAGGGCCCCGATCGCGAATTCATCCACGGCGCTCGCGACCGCATTGATGAGCGCTTCGACATGGTCCGCAGCGTGCGATCGAGAGACTTTCGTTATGTGCGTAATCTTATGCCCTGGCGACCGGCGTTACAGCATATCTCATACGGCGAACAGAACGCCATCATGCAGGAGATGCGAAAGCTATTGGCTGAGGGCAAATTGCCGCCGCAGTCCGCTCAATGGTTCGCCAGTCCGCGTGCTGCGGAAGAACTGTACGACTTGAATGCAGATCCCTGGGAACTGGTCAATGTCGCCAATGATCCAGCACATGCCGCGACGCTGGAAGCACTGTCCGCTGAATGTGATCGCTGGCAGATCGCGACGCGCGACGCGCACTTGCTTCCGGAAATCATACTCGACGCAGGAGAAGCCGAGGCCGGGAGTCGCTGGCAGATTCTGCAAGCTCCTGACGGTTTGCAGCGAACTAAAAAACTGCTCGCGGCGGCGAAATCGACGGCGCACAGCATCGCCGCGCAATCGGACGTCGCCATGCCACAACTCGACGCCGATCCAGCCGTCCGCTGGTGGCAGGTGATGGCGTGCAGCAAAGCGTCCAATGTGGCAGACTTCAAAGAGCTGCTGGAGCGAGAATCAAAATCGGCCGAGTCAGCGATCCGCATCGTAGCCGCAGGTGGATTGGCTCGCGCGGGCCACCTCAAAACAGCCGCCGCGACACTTCGCGAACTGCTCGGCGATGAAAACCACTTTGTGCAGCACGCGGCCATTCTGGAAATCGACGAAGCCGGGCCGGAATTGATTGAACTCACCAAAGAGCAGATTTCGACAATGAGTGACGACGAATACTGTCAACGTCTGGCCGATCACGCTCTGAATCGCTGAATCGCATCGGCAAACCGGGCGGCAGAATCGGCATCGGAGGACAGATACAGTGATGGTTCGATGAGTTCCAGTTCCATCACAGCAGGCTGACCGTTCGGCAGTTCCACCAGATCGACACGTCCGTACAGAATTCGCTGCGGGATCGGCGCCAAGGCACGCCGGGAAAACTCAATCAGGTCGGGATCCGGTTCAATGGGCTGAATCCTGCTGCCATGTTCTTCCTGAACGCGAAAGTCACCGGCCCTTGGTGTCTTCAGGACACTGTGGCTGTACTCTCCATCAAAGAAGACCAGCGAAGTTTCACCGTATTCAATGACGCTGGGGATAAACGGTTGAAGGAGCGCCAAACGCCCGGAGTAGAGTAACTCGATCTGCTGTATTTCCGACGGTGACGATTCCGGTCGCAGCCAGTATGTGTCATCTGCATTCGCCCCGACAGCGGGTTTGATGACGATCTGGTCGGATTCAAATACCTCAAACATGCCGCGAATCTGCAACTCGGTCGGGCTTTGCACAAACTGCGTCGGCACGATCGTAATTCCGCGATCGTGAAGTTCCTGAAGATACGTCTTGCGGACGTTCCAACGCACAACGTCGATGGGATTCCAGAGCACCGCCGTCGATGCGTCGATGGCCTCCAGGACTTTCATAAACTCGTCCGCCGCTTGTTGGTAATCCCACGGCGAACGAATGATGACCATTTCAAAGTCATCCCATTTCACCGTCCGACTGCGCCAGGACACGTTGTCCACTTTGACACCGCGTGCCTGCAGACAGTCCGCCACAAGCGCATCGTATGACACAAAATCGTCGAGACTGTCCATGGTGAGAAATGCAATACGACTCATCGGTGATCCGGATAATTCACAGACGCGCTAATCAAGAAAGTCATCGCTGCGTAGAGGCTGTTGTCAAAAATTCACTTACGGAAACACAGCGAAGCCAGGGAAGTGTACAGACTGTTGATGGATTTGTATTTGAAAAAAAATGCTATTGCTCCGTCGGCTCGCACCAGGCACGACGGCGGCGTAGACATTGATGCTGCAAAAGAGGTATGGTTGCAGGCCAGGCCTGGGCTGTTAAAAATCTGGGGTTGTTGCCCGGTTTTCAAGTTGCAGGATTTGAGCGGCCCGTGTTATCAGCGGGGATTCTATAATGCATCGGCTTTGCATATTGTGGCTTTCCACCCTGGCTCGTCCAAGTGGAAGCCAAATTTGGAAACCAGATCGAGGCGCGATTCCCATCACGCCGCTTTCCACTCTGGCTTGCCCAGGTGGAAGCGAATCTGGCTGCCGAGCACGTTGCTGAGCCAAACGATGCTACCACCGAGGCAAGCTCGGTGGCGTGCAGCAATGTGGAATCGACGCCGCGTCTGGTGGCCAGACGGGGCTTCCATCCACGCAGGTACAACAACCGCGGCGAGCGCCTCGCGAAACTACTGCCCGTCCATTGACGATTCTGATGTGCCTGCCAGGATGAACATCGAATTCATCGACAACACGCACCGCTGAGCAGCCAGATGCCTCGAATTGACCACAATCAACGCTACAAAGGACCGTTTATTGCTGACCAGTCCATGTACTGGCTGGAGCTTCCGGTTGAACAGAGAAACATGCTGGAACAGAGAGAGGATATCTTTCGGCTGGCGGAGGTTCCTCGAACAGAGACTCCACAGAAGTTCAATCCGCAGTTTCGACCCAGTGAAGACAACAATCCGTGGCTGTCGGTCAAGCGATACGACGTCCTGCATCACGGAAAGCGGCCAGATGGGACAGATTGGAAGTACCTGTGCGTCACGGTGGGAGCGGGCACGGGGAAGACGATGGCTCTGGAACAGGCGGAATATCTGCTGGCCGAGCGAGATCCGCAGATGCTCAACCTCTTTCTGGAATTCACTGAGATCCGGCATGGTGTCAATTTTATTATGGGCAGCAATGTCTCGTCGGCGATGTCGGACAAAGATACGCCTCTGCTGATTCACACGCTGCAGACGATTTCTGTCTTCGGTCAGCGGATGTCGGGGGCGCAGGCCTGGGAGTTTCTGCAACACAAGATTCGGGCGGGAAAACTCACTCTCGTCGTTGATGCCGTGGATCAATTTGCAGGTACGATCGACGTCGCACGAGAATCCGCGTTGGCACTGCGACAGTTTCTGCAACGTTATCCTGGCATTCGCTGTGTGGTCTCGGGACGACCGTATGCGGTAAAGCGTTACTGGCATGAGTTGTTTGCTCTGCTTGGATGGGACTTCGTGCAACTGGGGACATTTACAGAAGCCCAATGCATTCGACGCATCGGCCAGGACAAGTGGGATTGGGCCAGGAAACTTGGCGAAATCCGCATGGGCGTGCCTCGCTGGCTGGATGTGCTGGGCAGCATTGATGAGCAGCAGCTCGGCGAGCAAATCAAGACGCTCAGTCACCTCTATCTGCTGTCGATTGAGAAGCTTATCACAGCGGCCCGCCATCAGCAGCCAGATGCGTTGAAGGAAGATCGCATTTGGTATCTGTTCTCGCTGCTGGCGTTCGAGATGATGACTGATCCAAATGGCCCGTATCGAGGCCAGAGTGCGGGCATCGACAAGAGCAGAATCGGCGAATTCAAACTGCGAATCTGGGACGAAAGAGCGAGCACGACGAGGCACAACACCTATCGCTTCGCTGGGCTGACCGCAGACTTCAAGGACTTCGATGCCTTTGATTCAATGTTGGGACAGCTTGGGGCATTGAATGAAATGCTCAACGATCCCGTGATTTCCGGAACACCTGACGATCCCGCCAATCTGCAACAGATTTTCTGGCGAGATCAAACCCTGATGGACATGTTTGCGGCTCTCTGGATGACTCGTTGGGCCACGGCAGAAGACAGCGAGAAACTGAAATCACGGCTGTTCGTTCGATGGAATAACAAGACTCACGATTACGAGCACATGTGGCGATTGGCGATCGAAATGCCTGTCACAACGAATGGCCGCAGCGACGACGCTTTTGTTCGATCTCTCAGTGCGCTGTATGCTCCCTCAACGCCAGAACGCCTGGCGATTCGTTCCACGGAAATGATTTGGCGAAGCTGGCCGCTGCTGGAGGAGATCGCAAAACTGCAGGACGCCCATGACAGTGCGGCTCAAAAAGTGTTGGCAAACTTTTGTTTCGAGTATCAGCAGATGCTGTCTGGTTCACGGGGAGTTGAAAGCCAGCGAGTTTGCGAGGACTTTGAGCGTTGGTTTGTCGATATCGACCCGAACGCGGCCGACTGGTCGGAAGGCGAAACGGATGTGGACGGCGAGCTGCTCCCGATAGTGTCACGGCGTTATCAGATGGCGAAGTACACGTTGACGAATGAACTCTATGCGTTGTTTGATGGTCTCCTCGGAGCTCGTTATGAACGAGGCGGGGCACCCCTCCACGTAGCCGATGCGACGCAGTGTTACGGTGTTCGCGGCCGAGCGCCGGTGGTTTCGATCGACTGGTATGACGCATGGTGCGTGTCACGTTGGCTGCGCAGTGAGCTGCCGACGGAGCAGGAATGGGAATATGCGTGCCGTGCAGGCCAGCGAACGACTTATTCCGTTGGCGATGGCAAGGCGTTGACAAAGTCGGACGCGAGTTTCGGCCAAACTTGGGGGGGCATTAGCGACCGAGGTGGGAGCGTTTTCGCAGGGCAACGCATGGGGCCTTTATCAGATGCACGGTAACGTGTGGGAATGGTGCTCAGGCTGGTATGACAGTAACGACTCGTCTCGTTGTCTCCGGGGCGGCTCGTTCAACCGCGATCCAGAGGGCTGCCGTTCCGCGGGCCGCGACGGGGGCAATCCGGCGGGCTCCGGCGACCTCATTGGTGTTCGTCTTTCGAGGGCCGCGAGCGATTAGCGAGCTTCCCTGTAGCCCTTCCTCCCTTTGTGTTTCCTGCGATTCGTGTTTTGCGATTTGCGATTTGCGTCGCGAAGCGGCGTCGAAATTTTGGTTCAACGACAAACGAAGTGCGCGGAGGAGGACTGGTGCTTAGGCCTGGCACACCAATAAGTGTCCCCTCGTGGCGGATGCTGCCAGCATCCGAACCGACGCTGGCAGCGTCGGCCACGACAATTATTTCTGCGCCGGTCCTTAGGCGAGCGGCAGAAATGAATTTACCGGTACGACGGACTTCCAGTCCGTCGCATGGTGCTACTCGACGGACTGGAAGTCCGTCGTACAAATTGCGGATGGTAAGTTCTATCCTGCCGCTCGCCTTAAACCGCGAATGGACGCGCATAGCGGCAGTGAACCGGTGTGGGGTCATTTCGCATGACGCTTCACCCGGCGTGGCAACGCTCGCTCGAAAACAGACGGCGAGGCGGTTACCATTACCCGTTCTTGTCGGTTATCCATCTGACATAATCCAACGACAGTTACGGGAAAAAGAATCGATGAAAATCGCATGGATCTTCACGCTGTGTGTCGCCACCGTCTGCACTGCCACACACGTTGCAAAGGCGGAACTGCAGGCAGGGGCAGCGATCGTGGACATCACGCCGCGACAGTTTCCGGTGCTGGTTAACGGAGGAATGACCAGCCGCTCCGCTGATAAAGCTGTCGCTCCGCTGTATGCTCGATCGATCGTACTGGACAATGGATCCGAGCGAGTTGCAATCGTCGTGGTCGATAGTTGTATGATCGGTCGAGTCACTCTTGACGACGCCAAACACGTCGCCGCACAGCGTACAAA
>CAMAVB010000291.1 GCA_945861465.1 Candidatus Kuenenia stuttgartensis | reverse complement strand
ATCTGACAACACGCTGCGGCTGTGGGATGTCACGAGCGGACAGTGCCTCAGAACCTTCGAGGGACATACGGACTCTGTATGGAGTTGCCACTTTTCCCCGGACGGCCGCCACGTCATCAGCGGCTCATCTGACAACACGCTGCGGCTGTGGGATGTCACGAGCGGACAGTGCCTCAGAACCTTCGAGGGACATACGGACTCTGTATGGAGTTGCCACTTTTCCCCGGACGGCCGCCACGTCATCAGCGGCTCATATGACCACACGCTGCGGCTGTGGGATGTCACCAGCGGACAGTGCCTCAGAACCTTCGAGGGACATACGGACTCTGTCCTCAGTTGCCACTTTTCCCCGGACGGTCGCCACGTCATCAGCGGCTCATATGACAACACGCTGCGGCTGTGGGATGTCACCAGCGGACAGTGCCTCAGAACCTTCGAGGGACATACGGATTATGTCCGCAGTTGCCACTTTTCCCCGGACGGTCGCCACGTCATCAGCGGCTCAGATGACAACACGCTGCGGCTGTGGGATGTCACCAGCGGACAGTGCCTCAGAACCTTCGAGGGACATACGTCCTATGTCAGCAGTTGCCACTTTTCCCCGGACGGTCGCCACGTCATCAGCGGCTCAGATGACAAAACGCTGCGGCTGTGGGATGTCACCAGCGGACAGTGCCTCAGAACCTTCGAGGGATATGCATCCTCTGTTAACAGCTGCCAGTTTTCCCCGGACGGCCGCCACGTCATCAGCGGCTCATCTGACAACACGCTGCGGCTGTGGGATGTCACCAGCGGACAGTGCCTCAGAACCTTCGAGGGACATACGAACTGGGTCCGCAGTTGCCACTTTTCCCCGGACGGCCGCCACGTCATCAGCGGCTCATATGACCACACGCTGCGGCTGTGGGATGTCACCAGCGGACAGTGCCTCAGAACCTTCGAGGGACATACGGACTCTGTATGGAGTTGCCACTTTTCCCCGGACGGTCGCCACGTCATCAGCGGGTCATATGACAACACGCTGCGGCTGTGGGATGTCACGAGCGGGAAGTGCCTCAGGACCTTAGGTGGACATGCGTCTTCTGTCCTTAGTTGTCAGTTTTCCCCGGACGGCCGCCACGTTATCAGCGGCTCAGACGACAACACGCTGCGGCTGTGGGATGTCACGAGCGGACAGTGCCTCAGAACCTTCGAGGGACATTTGTCCTCTGTCCGCAGTTGCCACTTCTCCCCGGACGGCCGCCACGTCATCAGCGGCTCAGAGGACCACACGCTGCGGCTGTGGGATGTCACGAGCGGACAGTGCCTCCTGATCTGCCAAGCCAGCCGCCTGGGAGACTTCGCCACCGTCAGACCGTTTCCCGACGGCGACGAACTGATCGCGATGTCCCCAGGAGCCTTCCGCAGCTTCTACTGGAACCCCATGCCCGGCACGCTTCTGGAGATCACGCAATGACTTCGCGGCATCAGCGAGGATCAACGCCGTAGATTCCGCCTTTTTCCTCGGATGGCAACTGCGGCTTTGAAGCCCGAGGCCGATCTTCGGCAAACCAGTGGTTGCCCTCGAACCGGAAACTTTCTGGTTCGGTGCCGCCGCCGATATTGATCTCGATCTGGACCTGTGCCCGGCGAAAGACGATCCGGTTGTCCTTCACCAGCACCTTCTGGCATTGAGTGTACCCTTCGGCCGTGGTCTCCTGGAGGATGCGAAAAATCCACTTCTCAGGATACAGGACTGTGTTGCCTGTGAACTCTCCGCCATCGACACCGACAAAAGCAGAGGCACACAGGCTGCCCTCAATGATGTTGTCGCGGACGACGATGTTCTTCGCCTCAAACTTCGCACCCGGTGGACGAAAGAGATCTAGACCGGTGGAGCCGCCTACATTGATTGGACGCTCGCCGCTGTTGATAAAGTGACATTTCTCGACTGTGATGTCCGAACTCCCGCCCTTGGTCTGCACACCAGCCGTTGCACTAAAGCCAGCCTTCCCGGTGAAACGACAATCGGTGATCAGGGATTCGTGACAGCCGACCATATCAATCCCCTGCCCGCCCCAACCGGTCAGGGTGCAGTCCCGGATGGTCAGTTTGTCGAGGCCCGAGCATTTAATCCCGTCATGATTGCCTTTAGGACCGATGTCGCTGATCTGCAGATGTTCCAGGGTGATGCCAGTGACTGGGTCATCGAACAGCCCCCCGTCATCCAGATTCAGCCCGTTGCCGGACTGGCCACTGATGCGTAAGTGACGAACTGTCAGATTCTGGCAGCGTGCGAAATGCCACGCATTCGCTCCGCCTTTGAAGAGCGGTGGATTTTTCGGATCCAGCGCCTCGACTGTCAGCCGATCCACTCCGACGACATGGTGCCCACCGGGGTAATCGCCAGGTGCGATTCTCAGAGTCGTCCCCGGTTTCAGATCGCGAATGCTTTTGCGAAGTGAATCGGCATCGCGCACGACCACATCGTCGGCCTGAGTAATACTGGTCAGGACTATCAGCAACAGGGAAAAGACCGGCTTCAAGACTGTGGCTTCCTCGGCTTGAGAAGAGTTCGTTGTTGGGAGGCGAGTGTATTGGTACATCTCGCAATTTGTGAATGTCTGTCGGATTCGTGGCCGCTACAAACAGGGCCGGGCTGACGAATTGCGATCTATGCGGCTGGAGATTAGGACCGGCGCAGAAATAACTGTCGTCTTCTGGATGTGGGGCACGTTTATAACGTGCCCGGCACGATGGAATCGTGCCCCACGTATTTCTGCCTCAGTCCTTAGCCAGCCACAGAAACCGTGCGTTGAACTTTTCCGCCCTTCGGATTGGGTGCAACTCTGCGGAATCAATCGAGGCCACTCAGGACCGTTCGAGAAATAATTGACCGCATCCTCCTCTCCCCTGGAAGGGGAGAGGGCAGGGTGAGGGGTATAAAAAGAGACACTTATTTCTCCATCAGTCCTTAGCGGGATGACTGAGTCTACAAGGTGACGAAGGGCTTGTCACTTCGGAGGGGAAAACAAAGGAAGTCGATCCGCAGCGGGCGTGGCGAATCGAGTGGTCGCCGATGTTCTTTCATTCGATCTCACCGCCTGCATTCGCGAGTTGCTGCAGCATGGCATCATTGAACTCGGCAGGGGACAGACCGATCCAAAGCAACTGTTTCTCAAGCGGGGAAAGGGCCTGTACGTGGTTCAGTTCTTCGAAGGCTCGTACTTCCGCAAGCCGCAGTCCGAACGCACCACAATGCAACAGAACACGATTGTGAACGACCCGTTGTATCAGCCGCTCTGTGCGATCGGAGTCGATGCTGCGGGAATTCGACGACTGTTCAAGCAGTACAGCAGGGGATTGATCCAACGCTGGATTCGGGTGACCGATGCCGCGATGCATGAGACACCGCGCGGATTCCCCGGATTCAAGACATCACCGGCGGCGTTCCTGATGGATGCGATCCAGAATGAACGGATGCCGCCTGATTGGATCTATACCCATGAGAAGGAACTCAAACGCCAGGCATGGGAGACGGAGCGTCGTCGGCAGGCGACGTCTGAAGTTGAGCTTCGCGAGCAGTACAAGGTCGAGCGGTTTGCCGCTCTCCAGGCATATCTCCACACCACGGATGGACGATTGCAGTATGAGAGCTACGAGCCGACGTTTCGGGAGTTCTATCGCACTGTGGAACCGGACCGCTTCCGTGAAGCAGCTCGCGACGCTGCATCAGGCAAGGTTGAGCGAGAACATTTTCAGTATCCAGACTTTGGAGTCTGGCTTCTGGAGCGGCATCCGCTGTCTGCCGGATGAAGCCAGTCACTATTGGTGATTGCCGGATGTTTTTCCAGTTCCAGTGTTGGTGGTTGCCGGATACGAAGTTGGTGGTTGCCGGATGTTTTCGCAAAGTCAGTATTCAGCGGGTGGCTGCAGCAAGCCCACGAAACGGTCATCGACTTGATCTGACAAAGCGTCTTTCAAAGCACTCTCTGTTAAAGCAAAGACGAACGGGCTATCGCCCGTCTGCTTTGACAAGAATAGTTAACGACGAAGGCCCGACCGGCGGAGCGGTCCTGAAGACAATTCTACTCAGGAGAAAAAGGCGCAGGATCGATCGAAGTCGACGCGAGGCGGTAGTAAGAAAGGGTCCGCCGCGCGACCGCCGACCGATCGCCGGCACAGGCGACGGAAAGGGGAGCGGGAGGCGATCGGAGATCGACCGTCAACACGGCTTGGGAAAGCCGAAAAGCCTGCCACACTTCATGGGCAGAGCGTCGCCGGCTATCGCCGCGACAGGCGGGGCTTCCAACGGGCGCGGCACTCGTACCTCGTGACCTCTGCTTCGCGTAACCCCCGCCTGTCGCGGCTCAGACTATCGTCGAGCCCGCGACGCTCGCCCGCACCACTCAGGCCCCACGGCCAGAAGCCGTGAACGATTGCGTTTCCACTCTCGACTATCGTCCCGTGTGTTCGTGCCGGAGGCACGACGGGACGCGAAACACATTTTGCCAAATGCTTTTTTACGCGTCTTATTGCCTAATTGAATCTCGCCGACACGATCAACAAGGCAAGTTCTGACGACGCAAACAATCTCTGAGCGTCCTGCGGGCACGCCGCCTATTGACCATACGTAAGTCATTCGAGACCAAGATAATGAACATTTGTATATTAATGATTCCCCATATTCCGCGAAGAATATTTGGTCTCTAGGGCAATCTGCGAGTTTTACGTGGGTAACATCTGAATCTGCCGCAATTCCTTCGATTTCGATTCCCCTAATCGTCCCACACGTTTGCATTGATCACAGAGCTGAACTGTTTGCAATTTGAGGTCGAACTGGATGAGCCGCAATGAACACACTCAACCAAACTGTGATCTGCCGGATCGAATTCGACCCGCGTTGACTCCGCTACTGGAAGCGATCGAGTATGCCGAGCAAACCAGCCGGAATCCTTGGGAGTTTGCCGTTGAAATCGATCGTCTGACGGCTCTTGGACTGACTCTAAATGATTTTCGTTGGCTCGTGCGTGCTGGTTTGGTGGAGCATCAGCGCGAAGTGACCCTTGAAAGCGACGATGGCCGTTCATTCCGACGAACCGGTGATTTGACATTTCCAGACCACACCTGCTTCGTACTCACTGGAAAGGGCATTTTACATGCCCGAGGGCACTTACAGAATACGGTCACGCCCAACGCGTCAAGTGCGTCAAGTCCGGCTTCGAATCATCAAAATGGCAACGGGGCTGCAATCAACGGCCTTCCTTTGACTAATGGCAATTCGAAGTTAGAACCCATCCTGCCTTCATGGGACCCAGAACGACGTGTACTGAGGGTCAACGGGACTATCGTGAAGCAATTCAAGTGGACCGCCGAGAATCAGGAAGCCATTCTGTGTGTTTTCGAAGAAGAAGGCTGGCCACCCCGGATCGACGATCCACTGCCACCTCATGTTGAGCAAGATTCGAAACGGCGATTGAGCGACACCATCAAGTGCCTGAATCGAAAACAGAGCAACCCCATCCTCCATTTCCGGGGCGATGGTACCGGCGAAGGAATCATCTGGGAGCTCGTCGAGCAAGATCATTCCGACAACCATGTCTCCGGCTAATTCTGTCTTGGCTGGTCTGTCTATGCCTCAATGAGTTCCCACAAAAGGCTGAACCAGACAAGATTGCGGAGGCACCCTATGTTTCCGCTCGCCTTTTACCCTGAGCATCCAAGCTGACCTGACGCGAACCACCACATCGTCGCTGTAGCCAATTCCCATGCGCTTCCGTTGCCAGAATCTTCTCGCGTGTTTTACTACACCAAACACGGTCGTTTCATAGATTCTTAACCGAATCCTTCACCGCGTCTTTCGTTGGACTGCTTGGCAGTGAGGTTGCAGTGTCTGCATTTGTGCCTCTGGGAATGGGCTGGCAACCTGATTTGCCCGACTCACGGGACTACACCTTCCGACATCCGGAAGTCCTACAACTGCTGCGCCAGCTCAAGCCGTCGCCAAGAAAGACTTTGCCGGACGCAATTGACCTGCGACGAGACAGCGAAGGTGAGTATTTCGCGCCGCCTGGAAATCAGGGACCGGTGAATTCGTCGTCCGCTTTCGCTGTCCTCGGCCTTGTCGAGTATTTCGAACGTCGCGTCCGCGGGCGTGTCTTCGAGGGCTCGAAGCGGTTTCTTTATAAAGTAACTCGCAATCGAATTGCCAAGCGAGTGAAACAGACGATTGACAACGGCGCCGATCTGCGGACGACGCTGAAAGTGCTGGTCCAATTTGGAGTGCCACCCGAGGAATATTGGCCTTATGAAATTGACAAGTTCGACGAAGAACCAAGCGCTTTTCTCTACGGTCTGGCCAAGCCTCTTCCCAACGTCCGATACTTCCGTCTCGACGAACCCAATTGCGACGGCGAAACAACTTGGGCAACACTGAAATCATTTCTCGCCGCCGGATTTCCCATCGCCTTTGGTTTCGCGGTTCCATCAGGCATTACGACTGGCGCTTCGGTGGTGTACCGACCAGACTTTGGCAGTCCTCTGGGCGGACAGGCCGTTGTCGCGATTGGCTACAGAGTCAACCACTTTGGCCCTCGACAAGATGCAGTGTTAATCCGCAGCTCGTGGGGACACCAATGGGGAGACAACGGGAATGGTTGGCTTCCAGTCTCTTTCATCTGCAATCAACTCGCTAGGAACTTCTGGGGCATCATCAGCGCGGACTTGCTGGCCTCCGCCGAATTGACGCTGCCACCAATCGTCAACTCGGTCGAACATCCACAGAACGCACTTCAAATCTCGCAGAAACGCCGCCAGAAAATCTGAACGCTATTTTGCGATACCTCGAATCCTTTCCGGTTGGATTCCTACGGCCCCGGCAATCAATGGATTTGTATGCCACAGTTGTTCCGTTGCAATCTCTTGACTGACATTTAACATCTCGTGTGCAAGGGGCGTCGTCGCGGAAGCAGGAATCCGAATTGGATAAGAATCGCAAAAAACTTGCGGGAGCGATGAGATCCAGGAATCATCGTTCAACGATGTGGTTCAATGCTCATGCGCAATCAAAATGAAGTGCCGCGAATTTCTTTCTGGGAAGGCATTCAGTGGGTCACTCTTCGTAGGGAGTTCTTTTTCGTCAAGCAAGTCCCGGCTGATTCAAAGGGTGTCTGAATACTTCGAAGGATGGGCACCTGCTGTTGTGGACAGCAAATTCCGCGTCAGGAACGTCAAGGGTCTCAGAGTCGTCGATGCTTCGGTCTTTCCTGATATTCCAGGTTTCTTTATTGCGACATCAATCTATCTGATTGCGGAGAAAGCCGCTGAAGACATTCTTACCAATTCGGATCTGTAAAATGATGTCGACGTCTTTCTTCGATCTTTCCTCAGTGTCAGAAGGTCGCCATCAGCTTGAATTCACGCTTTCGTGTTTGGTTGAGATTTTTTTGGGGTGCTTATTTGGCTACGTGGCAGCGAGTTTGTCAGAGTCGTATTGCCACCGCACATTTGGTCATACAAGTGCGAGCCTGAGACTCTGGATGAGACGGTACGCACATCTTTTCAGCTGGTTAAAAGTTGTCCTGTTCTTTCATGAGAGGATTCACCACCGAAGAACGTACCGAAAGCATTTTGTCATGCAGTTTCAAGACCGCAATGAGCAGCAGACGCTTTTGGAAGCACTGCCACCGGAACTGAAATCGAAGGCCCAATCCACTCAATTTGGGCTGACCATTGTTCCCGCAAGCTTTCCCTTTTTTTTATGGCTCCCGCAGCCTGTCTTCTCTGTCCGTTAGCCTATTGGAGCTGGCTGGCTACGATTTGCGCGATTCCAAGTTTGCTGCTGCCACCCCTTCTTAGTATGTTTGTGCATCCACTAATGCATTCACCGTATGTCATTTCAAGTCAGCGGAAAGACTTGCTTGGTGTTTTGCTGCGAACGAAATACATCCGTCGCGTGATTCGGCATCATTGGCTGCATCACAAATACCCCACGTACAACTTCAACTTGCTTTTATTGGGAGACTTCCTTCTTGGCACACATCTAGAACCATCGGAGTCGGATATTGAAGAGATGCGCGACAGTGGGATTCCGTTGGACTAGTGGTAGTCTTTGCGAAGTCGGATTGGATTCGCCGCATCATCATCTCGTTGTCCTTGCCGCGCTCGCGTCTGTCGCTTCGACAACTGGGCATTGGTCATTGGTCGATGCGCAAATACCATTTCTTAAATTGCGAACCTTCATCTCGTTCGACCTTGCCAAATTCGAACTCATGAAAGAGTGAATAATCTGTCTGCGACTGTTCTGCACAGCCCTTCAGGCTGTCGGCCGGAGTACATGCTTTCATACATCGTAGGAGACCAAACCAGCTGCGCGTCGAGTTGACGCTCGGCGAAGAACCAGAGGGCTTCCTTGGCTCCTTCCGTACCGGCGTCATCACAATCGAACATCAGGTTCACGCGATTGACACAGAGTTGCTTGGCGAAGCGGGTGATCTTTCCGCCTTGCTGCTCTGTCATGCGGTTCGACATGATGCCGAGGGCGGGTATGCCGTGATTGTCCAGGCCGATGACGTCGTTGAAGCCTTCGACGATGATGAGGCCGTGTTGGGTGATGAATTCGCGGTAGCCGGGTTTCTGCAGGCGGCTGGCTTGTTGGCCGAAGAGTTCGATGCCGCTATGAAAACCTTTCGGGAACCGATGTTTGGCGGGTGGTTCCTTGCCGGAGCGTTCGGCAGGGGAGAGTTGCTGGTATTCCTTTTCCTTCTGTTCGAACTGTACATCTCGTCCGGTCCACGCTAGGACTTTGCCCTGCTCGGAGAGCACGGGGTAGAGGATGCTGCCGCGGAGCGACCAGCCGCGTTTGTCGCCTCCACCGTCGTTGGGCAGGTAACCGCAGCGCCACTTGGTCATCGACTCAGAAGAAAGGGCGGGGTGGCGGCGGATGTAGCTGGCGGCGGTGGGGTTCATTGTCGCGACGTCGCGGATGAGTTTTTCGTCGATGTTGTGGAGCTCGCGGACTCTTTCTTCGGGGGAATCGATGAGCGGTGTGTTTGCCGGTGGCGGAGATTTCGAGGGTGCGGCAGGTGGCTTGCTGGGACCGGCGGCTAGCGCCGTGCCGCTCACGACGGGCTGGCTGATGCCGGCCAGAACTTTCTTTACTCGCTGAAATTCATCGCTCTTCAGTTTGCCACCGGTCGGTTTCGACGCTGTCAGAAACCCATGCATGAGTGTCAGTAAATTACCGCGGAATCCGCATTCGTAGGCATGGCACTGAAATATTTTCTGTGGGTTCTCGGTGTTGATTGCGATCTCTTTTCGTCCGCAGTGATCACCACCGCAACCAAACTGGCAGTCGATACGCACTTCGGCCCCGGTGCCTTTCACATCGAGTGAAATACCACACTTGGCGGCTGCTCCTTCCAGAGTGGTCTCGGCCTGCAGTCGATCGACGTCCATGTATCCACCGGGTTTGTTCATGATTGGGTGAACGAAGTCTGCCACACAAATCGAAACAACTTCAAGTCCCAAATCGACCGGCCAGTGTGTTAATGTCCGGTTCGTGTCCCAGGGTATTATCCTCAGTCAGCGTGACGTTTCAATTCTGCGGTTGCTCGATCTGACACCCGCGACTGCGGCGCACGTCCGAAAGGCGAGCGTTACATTTGA
>CAMAVB010000290.1 GCA_945861465.1 Candidatus Kuenenia stuttgartensis | reverse complement strand
ATTCCCAGGTATTCATCGAATCCTCGACCTGTGGGCATTTGCTCCGGGCGTTTGTGACCAAGATCATCGGCCAGAATGACAATGACGTTTGGACGCTCGGCAGCGCGTGCATGACTTGTCATCACAGGAACGGCAAGGATCAAGACAAGCGACAGGGCGATCAGTTTCATGGGCATTTCTTAACATAAAGTCGTTTTAGTTCACCGAGTCAGAAAACTCGTTTAACGGGAGCCGCAGGCGCAGGCGAAACGCGGCAACGACGCCTGTGGCCATCAGACTCAGACCATCGTATTGCAGATTCTCCGTCATCATCTCGTGAGAATACGTTGCTGCGTCGAGAAACAACTGGACACGAATTCAGGGCGTTTCGGGAGACTTGCTCACATCATCGTCCAGGCTGGAATTCTCGGCACCATGCAATTCCGCCGCCAGTCGTTCGGCTTCCTGTTTCGTAAAGTTCCCTGTGATCCGTATTTTTCCGTCTGGGATTGCCGCACGCAGGTACGGGGCCATAAGGACTCTGCCGGGAACGAGGACCGCCAGCCGCACAGAGGGATTCTGCTTTGACAGCCGCAGTGTCTCTCGCCCAAATCGCTCTGCGGCCTCGGCTGAGAGCTCAATGTTGATGGAGTAAGAATCCTGAAGATCCGGATCAGGCGTTGCGGCAGCAGACACGAGATCTGTTTCGTCCAGAAGCATTTCGGGATTTCGCCGAAGCAGAATGACCTTACCGTCGCTGGAATTCAGATACAGGATCTCTCGAGCGGCTTCCGATTTTTCGAGAACCGCGGCGTCGTTTGCGGACAGTTCGGTGGCTGAGCAGACTTCAAATCGTCGCTGCGGAGCCTCAATGCCGGAAGACTTGCCACGTTTGCCTGCCTCCAAAGTCGGCGGGGTCCTCGTCACGGCAGGAATCGGGCCGACGACTCGATCGCCCCGCTGGATCGGGATTTCGGGTTTATTAATCTCGATAATCACTGCGGTTGAGCTGTCTGCACTGATCGTCCGGACTTCAAGGGTCCCGCGGCGTTCCCCTTCATGGAAGACATCCAGCCTCATCCTGATTTTGAGTCCGTCGTCGTGCCCAATCGAGATCTTGACGATCCCCGCGTTGGAGATTGCAACCACGAATCCTCTAATCGCAGTCTCCGACTCTTTCTGACGAACCCATAACAGGTCGGCCATATCGGGTGTGCCAGCATTGATCTCCGACTCCTTGCTCGTCGTCCACGCACCGCGAATCTGACCATCGACAAGCCGCACTGAGATTTTTCCGTTGCGGTCATTCCCCTCCTGCCACGTCCCGTTAAAGCGGTGTTCAAGTCGTGACCATTTCACCTGCATCGTTCCCGGTTTGCCTCCGAACGTGTCCGTGTAGGTTCCGGCGTATTCTCCAGTCTGTTTCTCTTCGAGGATGACGTTGCCCCATTCTGCGCCGGTCCATTGACCTGAAATGTCAGGCGGTGCGGAGGCCTGCCAAAAAATCATGCCCAGCAAAGTGAGTCCGAAAGCTGCGACCATGGCGAAAATTCTCCTGCGGGGCGAGTTCAAAATGGAACGACGACGATTCACTTGAGTCTCAACTGCGGCCGGTAACGGAACGGCCGTTGGCTGCTGGACGTGAGCGAGACATTCTTCCAGCAAACCGGCGACTACCTGAGCCGATTCGAAGCGGTTGTTCGGTTGCTTCGACATCAGCCTGTCAATGATCCGGCAAAGCCATTCGGGGATATCCGGATTGAGTTCGCGAATGCTAATCGGCTCTTCGTCGATGATGCGTCGCAGGACGCCGTACGTCGATTCTGCTCGAAACGGTGCGCGGCCGGTACAGAGGGCGTACAACACGCTGCCGAGGCTGAACAGGTCGCTGCGCTGTTCCACGGCTTCACCGCGAGCCTGTTCGGGAGACGAGCCTGTTCGGGAGACATGTACTGAGGCGTGCCGGCAATCACGCCGCTGTGCGTAATCGTGGCATCATCGACGGCTCGGGCGAGTCCAAAATCAGTGATCGTGACACGCTCGACACCGTCTTCCAGAAGAATGTTGGCGGGCTTGATGTCGCGATGGACCAGGCCCTGGGCGTGTGCTGCTGCGAGTCCCGCAGCGATTTGCGATCCGATACGCAGGATTTCCAGCAGCGACAGCGGGCCTTCCCGGTCGAGTCGCTTCTGCAATGAGGTCCCGCGCATGTAGGGCATCACGAGGTACGGTAACGACTCGTCATTCGAAACACTGTGAATGGCAATCACGTTCGGATGCAGCACGGCGGCGGCCGCCTTGGCCTCGCGGGCGAATCGCTTCCGAGCCGCACCACTGCTTGCCAGATGAGGCGCCATCACTTTAATCGCCACGGTGCGATCCAGAGATTTGTCAACGGCTTTCAGCACGACTCCCATGCCACCGGCACCAACGACGCCCGAGACTTCATAGCCACCGAGCCGCCCGAGCATCTCAGGGTCATCGGTCGGCCTGAGCGCATCGAGCACGCTTTGGATTTGCAGCGGTTGCCGTGTCGGATACTTCAAAAGGCCCGAATCGGAATTCTCGTCGATCGCAGGCGAATCGAATCCCAGCGGCTTGAGCAGATTCTCCGCTTCCTGCCATGCCCCAGGCTCAGCGGCCTGCTGTTCCAGGGTGCGGCGACAATGCTCGCAGGTATTCAGGTGCAGAGTCAACTCACGTTCCTCCGTGTCGCTCAATTCGCCGCTGAGAAACGATTCAAACCGATCGGGATCGCATGAGATTGTTCGCACGTTCAGATTCATGATTCTGCCTTCTCTAGTTCCTGGACCGTTTCGCGCAGCCGCCGCATGATGCGACTGCGGGCGGCATAGATTGTGCCGATGAGCTTGTTCAACTCGACCGCCGCTTCGTCGATGCTTCGATTCTCAATCACCGTGATTTCAAATGCCCGCCATGTGTCCGGTTCAATATCGCCACGCACGATTCTCGCTGCCCGCAGATAAATCTCCCGCCGATACTCCAGTTCGATTTGAGCATCAGATTCCGAATCCGGAAGTGGTTGCTCCATCAGCAACTCCTGGACCGACGAGCCTCCTGCCCCTCGATCACGCGGCCGTCTCGACAGGACATTGATAATCGCATTCCGTGCGACCCGTCGGAGCCAGTGACGGAACCGCACCGACTCATTGGTCTTTTCCCAGCTTCCGATGGCCGAGGCCACGGCCATCAAAACCTGCTGGGCCAGATCCTGAGCATCCGCATCCTGCAGTCCCCGGTGACGAGCCAAACGGTAAATCACAGGTTGATAAATAAGCGCAAACTGATCCCATGCCTCGCGATTCGCTGGCGATTTTATCTGCAGCAACAGGCTTTCCCGCGTTTCCGGAAACTCAGTCACTCCGATCCTCCCGCAAGGCAAAACACAGCCAGGAAACCATTCTGACACAAAAGTGGAAAATTTGCGGCGCTTCAGGCAGGAATATGCACGCTGGATTGAGACCGCATCCGAAAACATGATCCTCGAACCGGGCACCATCGGTCGGCTGCGGCACTACGATACTCTGCGAGTGGCAGGACGCGGCGGGATGGGAATTGTGCTCAAAGCGTTTGATCGTTCGCTGCGAGGCATTCCTCGTTCCGAGGCTCCTGCCTCGGAACGCACTGCGCACAAGGCTCCAGCCTTGCGGACAATTTTAGAGGCAGGAGCCTCCGGACAGTGCGTTCCAGGGCTGGAGCCCCGGAACGAGTTGAAACGACACAATCGGTCGGCTGCGGCACTACGATATTCTGCGAGTGGCAGGACGCGGCGGGATGGGAATTGTGCTCAAAGCGTTTGATCGTTCGCTGCGACGCATCGTTGCAATCAAGCTGCTGGCACCGCATTTGGCGGGCAACGGTCAGGCTCGACAGCGCTTCGTTCGTGAAGGTCGAGCGGCTGCGGCGATTTCGCACGAGCACGTCGTCACGATTCATGCGGTCGAAGAATCACCGCCGTTTCTGATGATGCAGTATCTTCACGGCGAAACGCTGGAAGAGCGGATTCATCGGAACGGTTCGCTGGACGTTCGCGAAGCCGTGCGAATCGCATTGCAGATCGCGCAGGGACTAGCGGCCGCTCATGCGCAGGGAGTTGTGCATCGCGATATTTAACCGGCCAACATTCTCCTGGAAAACGGAGTCGCCCGAGTTCGCATCACCGACTTCGGATTGGCTCAAGCCGTCGATGATGCCAGCCTGACGCAGAGCGGAGTTGTGGCCGAAACACCGCAGTACATGGCACCTGAGCAGGCCAATGGAGACGCCATTGATGAACGTTCTGATCTGTTCAGTCTCGGCAGTGTCCTGTACACGATGCTGGCCGGTCATGCGCCGTTTCGAGCAACGACAGCGATGGGCGTCCTCAAGCGATTGTGTGACAACGCCGAGCGGCCGATTCGCGAGATCAATCCGGAAACGCCCGACTGGCTGGTCGTCGTCATCAATCGACTTCACGCAAAGCGTCCAGCGGATCGATTTCACAGCACCGTTGAAGTTGCCTCGCTCCTGGAACGCGGCCTCGCAGTGATGCAATCCGGCGCAACCCCGGCGAGCCGCCGAAAGGGGCCAACCGCTCACCGCACCACAATTATTGCCCCCTCAACCACCACTTCCCACAGAAAGAACACCGGCGACAGAATCCGATGTGATTGTTGAAGACGCAACGACAGCACTGCCCGCTGGCACTATTGGTGGCTGGCTCCGGGACGAAGGCAAGTCCGGCATTTCGTTCGTCAGAGATCTCTTTTCGCGTGGTTGCGGAACTGCAGACACTGTCAACGCCTGTAGACCGAACGAAACAGTGACGCTATCAATCGGCAGGATCTGCCGAAAATCGGTCTGACGGAGTTCAATCCCCTGCGACCTGCAAAAGATGACTCTTCGGACTAGGAAAACTTGTCCTGGATTGCCGAAAAGAGAATAGCTGAGATTGCGGTCGGGACGGCATGCGCTCACTGAGAATGGTGGCGTTTACAAGCAGGCACTGGAACAGACATCTGTCTGCCTGCGATTCGCGAAGGCTCGGGCAGGAGGCCCGTCCATGACAGAAACAGAAGTTGTAGAAATCCTGCGGTCCAGCCTGAACGAACTCCTGCGCTGGGTCGGGTTCGGGACACTGACTGGACTGGCGGCGAAGGCCATCATGCCGGGCCGCGATCCTGGCGGCGCGATAACGACGATGCTCACGGGGATCGGCGGCAGTGTGGTCGGCTGTGGCATTGCGCTGTACTTCTGGCGCGATATGGCCATCGATCCCATCAGCTTCAAAGGATTTTTCGCTGCCGTCTTTGGAGCGTTTGCACTCCTCTTCTTCTACCGGCTGCTTTCCGGCTCGTTCTTCAACGAGACCAGTGACAACGAAGATCGCTGGGTGCATAGGTTGCGACGCCGTACGAAACGTCGCAAAGTCGAGGATGATGTCTTACGCGATGCGGCATAGTCCGGAGACTGCGTTTCCGCAGGATGGACATTCATGTCCGTCGAATTGCCCTGATCCGTTGGCGATGCGAGCGTATTATTCCGCAGACATGTTGAGGCGATAGCATGCATGTTGACCGGCGCCTCGGACAAAGTGTCCAGGGTACAGGGTACAGGGTACAGGGTACAGGAATCGCAGGTCTCGACTCGGAAAGTCAAGCTACTTCAGGATTAATTCGCGCTGCGGTTCTGCCGATTGGCACCTGTCGCGATCATTTTGGCGGTTGTTGAGTGTCAGACATACGATGTACAGCACCAGCAGCCATGGCGAATGTGGGACAGCGATGGTCGTGCAGCATAGGGTGAATGGTTCGCAGCCACAGTTCAACATCGTTTTCCTTCTGGTCGATGATGGAGTCAACGCCCGCCGATGCCGTACCTGCCGGGGCTCAGAATTTCCCCCGGATCCAGTGCAGACTTGATGCGTGACAGCAACTCACCATATTCAGGGCAGCGCCGGTAAAGTTCGTCGGCACCAAGAGTGCCGGTGCGGTATTGCTGGTAACCGGCATTTTGGGTGGCCGCCTGCAGTTCCAGATACAGGTCGTCTGCCTGTTGTCGACTAACAGGATCTTCCTTTTGATAATAGATGGACATCAGTGTGACACAGCAACGCGGATTGAGCGACAGGATCGCAAGGTAGAAATCCATTCCGTGCCGTTCAAACAGCGGCTTGGTAATATCTATCAGCTTTCGCAGATGTTCCCCGGTGTTCGGGATGATTGGCGCGAACCATGTCAGGCCGCAGCCGTCTCGGGCCGGATCGACATTGCTATCCGGGCAGTTGGCGGAGTTTCTGAAGTAGCCATGTTTGAGGAAATACTCGGTGGGAACGCCTTTCGTTATGGCGTGCAGCGGCTCGACTGCGCTCAGCACCTCCGGTGTTTTTCCGATCACACGACGAATCAGCCACGCGACCGCAGGTACGCGCCGGGACCATTGAATGATGCGTCTGAGTTTGATCACGTTCCTGTCGCGAATCACATGCAGCGACGTGGTATGTCGCAACAACTGCTCGATCCTTTTCCTGCTCGCTTTCACCTGAGCTTTCGTGCCGTAGACGGCACATGCAAATGTCCACGGGGCAATGCCGTGTTGATTGCGGATGCGGGTGATCTGGTCCGGCTGCAGCCGCCCTTTCACAGCCGCCACGTCCTGCCGAGCAGAAATAGCCAGATTGACAATATCGTTAGCGATATGCACTTTGGACTGAATAGTACCCTCAAGCTGCAGCTTGCGAATCGTGTCCAGCGTCGGAAAAATGTCTTCAGTTCGTTGGATGTTGCCCAGAATCGAGATGTGTTGTTCCGGACGCGGCATGAGCCAGATTCCGGCCTGCAATACAATTCCGAAATTGGACTGACTGAAGATTCCCTCAAGGACCGGTCCCGTGCCCCATTTGTGACAGTGGAACGTGGGTGACTGATCGTCGAAGACGGCACCAGTTCTGATGATCCTGCCGTCGGCCAGCATAACCTCCAGACCGCACAGGCAGCCGAAGTGATCTCCGTAGGGAGTGAACCCCACACCTCGCTCAATCGCATTGCCGATAACACTTCCTTCGGGAGTACTGTCAGTGCAGTCGGTCCACAGCCCGCTGTGATGTTTCGCAAGATGTTCATGTAGTTGTCGATAGCTGACGCCTGGCTCTATGACTGCAAACGCCAGCGTGTCGTCAACACTGATGATCCGATTCATTCGCTCCAACACAATGCAAACCGAAGTGCCCGGCGTTCCTGTGGCGGCTCCGTAACCCCAGTTCCTGCCCCTGCTCGACACGTAGACCGGGACGCTGTGCTGATTTGCGAGCCTGATGATGACGGACAATTCATCGGTACAGGCGGGGTACACATACACCTGCGGCGGAAATGATCGGTGCTGAGTCACCGCGCTCAGTCGAGACACCTCGTCTGCTCCCGAAACGATCTGGTCCTCGGGCAGAACCTGACGCAAATCGGTGAGAAATTTTCGAATGCTGACCTGCCGCGACTGTTGCAGGGAGTCATCAGGGGGCGGGTTTCCCATGGCAATGCTGAAGACACCTCACCATAATCAGAGTGATCATCAATCGACGTGATTGGCACAGGATAGATGCCCAGTTTCGGGTGATGGAAAGATGTCACGAATGTCCTACGCCACATCAGCCAAGTCGGCATGATAGCGGCTGGCCGCCAATTCCGTCAACGTCGATGGATTGCTGCCAATAAATATGATCTGCCGACGAATCTCACAAAATCGTACCACGCCTCCATGCGGTACGCAGGAAAACTCGGCCCTCACGCTGATTGGAAACTTTGATGTTCATCATATTTCAAGTGATCACAATCATCGTTGCAGTCGCATCTGAAGCAGGGTTCGTGCATGCCGGCCTCAAATTCCCGCCACGACCACCAGCAGATATTCGGCACGTTGAGTCTTCGGAAACTGCGGATAACCTGCCACATGCCGACCCCGGTGAAGTCGAGACGATTTTCCGAATCTCGAAGGGATTCCTTTTCGTCCACGGTCAGTACTATTCACCATCGACGACGTTAGCCTGGCGTGCGGACGTCCTGCGAATCGACCAGGCCGCTTCGGAGAGTCTGGCCTGCGCATTGCCCAGAGTGCCTGACGAAGGATTCAGATATCAGGCAACAGCCGGCGTGGCTGAAATGGGCGGGGCGAAGACTGTCGGAATCAAACGCGATGAATTTCGTGCCATTCGATCCATGTTGGAATGCGGCGGTGTAGTCATCCTGTCAGACACCTGCAACCCGTTGCTGCTTGAACAATCAAGAGGTGGTTTCGAGTTGATCCAGAGCCTGACACATCTTCCAGGACCGCAGCGCGAGGAGTTACTCGATTCTGCATTCGCCGCAGCCTTCATAGAACCGGAACCGGATATGAGATCGTGGCTAGGCAATCTGGATCCGAGTGATGAGCTGGCTGATCGTGCAGTTAAGCATGTTAACAGAGTCCAGAAGACGGAGGCCACGAATCTGGCGACAGTCGCAGCCGTGCGGCGTTTCTACGACTTCAGTTACCCGATTACTGTGGTCGCAATGGCGACGTTTGTCTTTTCAATCGGATCGTTATTAGCCGTACGGCCACAGGAACTTGTTGCCGTCGCAGTGTCGAAAGATGAGACGTCGGTTCACAAATTTCTGTTGTTAATCGCCGCGATGTCGATGATTGACTTGGTCTGGACACTGCTGGCTCATCAGGCGAATCACATCATTGAGATCAATCCCGTGGGTGGAGCCCTGCTGAATGACCCGAATCGCGTGATCCTGTTCAAGGTACTGGCAACCGGTCTTGCCATCGGCATTCTGTACCGAGTTCGAACCAGCCCGTTTGCAAGAAAAGCCTGCTGGTGGGTCTGCCTGACGCTGGCGCTGTTAATGGCCCGCTGGATTATTGTGGCGGGTATTTCCGCGTAGTGTCAGCCCGGGCTGTTAAAAATCTGGGGTTGTTGCCAGGTTTTCATGATGCAGGATTTGAACTGCTCGTGTTGTCAGCGGGGATTGTGTGATGCATCGGGGTGGCGTATTGTCGGCTTTCCACCTTGGCTCGTCCAGGTGGAAGCCAAATTTGGTAACCAGATTGCGGCACCATTCCTGTAACGCCGCTTTCCACTCTGGCTCGTCCAGGTGGAAGCGAATCTGGCTGCTGGGAACGTTGCTGAACCAAAACGAAGCTACCACCGAGCCAAGCTCGGTGGCGTGCTGAAATTTGGAATACACGTCGCGATCTGGTGGCCAAACTGGGCTTCCATCCACGCAAGGTGGATGGCGTGCCGGGGAATACGAAACAGTCGTATGCAAAGCTTCGCAACGATGAACAAAAATGGCACAATTCAAAAAGGGACGTATACCCTCGTCAACAGCAAATTTTTAACAGCCCAGGACAAGCCCGCATACCTGCCCACTTCTCCTGGCTGCTGAGGTTTCAGGACCTTATCCGAGCCATCGACGAATCATGTGCGGAGAGGAGATCGTTTCATTCACGCTGCCTTTGTCGAACGATTCCTATGCCAAGAACTGCAAGCAGCAACATGATGCCGGAGGAAGGCTCTGGAACTGCGGTAATCGTGTTTGCATCGAACGACGATGCACTTAGCGAAAGATTAGCGAAGCCCGGCTGCGGCTCCAGGAACTCCGTATCGCCGTCATTGATCAGCGATACCGTGAATTGATCACCGAGATTCGCCAGCGTCGCATCCAGATTCAACCGAAACAGCAGGAAAGT
>CAMAVB010000289.1 GCA_945861465.1 Candidatus Kuenenia stuttgartensis | reverse complement strand
CATTCGCATGATACCGGCTTCTCGACGATCATCGACCGTGAAGTGCTCGGAGCGTGGAGACTGGTGGCCGGAGGTTCGGAGAAGACAGCAGCAAAATCGGAGACATTCCCTGTCATGCTGATGCTGCTGCTGTGTTTGATTGGCGGGCTTGGGACTTTGCTGCCGTGGTTTGACGTCGTGTTTGTGAGGAACCCCGTGAGTGTGTTTGCCGCCGGAGGCATGCCACTTTCCGAAATTGCAGGGACATTTACGTTCTGTCAGGATCGTCCTGAGGCAGCTGCTGTACTTCCTGCACCCGATGCACCTGCCAATCAGCCGGATCGCAATCACCCCGGTGCGATTCCGTGGGACCCGGCTCAGGTTTATCAATGCAACGGCATCGATCTGCGGACTGGGATTATGGCTGCTCTGGTCTTCGGGTGTATTGGATTGCTTTGGCTATTCGTACCACGTCGATACCAGGTGTCTGTTCCTGTGAACTCCGCAGCGGCGTTTTTGGCTACGTTGGCATTGCAGACGACGTTATTGGCACGCATGGAGATTCAAAATGTCCGCTTTCATTTGCCAGTTAATGCTGCGCCTGACTTACCCGAGGCTCTCGCACGCACTCAGCACCAGGATTCTCAATATGCATTCTGCATGTTACTACAGAGTGCCGAGGGTTCCGGTGAGAACTTTCCCCCCGAGTACCGTCAGCAAATCAGCCTGACTCCCGGCTATTTTCTCCCGCTCGGAATGGCATCGATCCTGCTGCTTCTCAGCGGTTCCGGTCTGCGTCGAGCTGTGTTCGGAGAAGTTTCACAGCCAGCTCAGGAATCTTCTCGAGGGGATATCGTGGTCGTAGGTGTCAAGGATGTTGCTGCGGGCCGGTTGCCGGATATCTGCATGGTCTGTGGTGAGCATACGACCGAGCGTGTGAAGACGACGATTTCGTATCAGTCAAAGCCGGCTCAGGCAGCGATGATGCTGGGATTTATCCTGGGAGGCATTCCTGGTGTCGTGATCGCGATTTTGACGAACCATGAAACGCCTGTTGCGTGCCCCCTCTGCGCGCGGCATCGTAATCACTGGAGTCGCCTGACGATTTTCGCCAGCATCGGATGGATGATCCCGATCCTGCTGGCGGGGCTGGGAGGCCTGATCGGGTCCCTTACCGGCAACCCGGGGTTAACGAATCGTCCGGTAACTGCGGCAGGTATCGGGTTGATGACGGGGCTTGTGTGTGGATTGGCGATTTATCTCATTCCTGTGATCTACTTGTGCTGCACCGTAGTCAAGTGCGAACAGACATCCGATGATCATATCTCGTTCAACCGCGTTTCATCTGCATTCGCAAGAGCTGCTCGGAATCAATCCACGTGATTTTACGGAATGCGATTCAGTCCCGGAGGGACGACAAGATGTAGCCACGGGCGCGAGCCCGTGGACCGATATCGAGAATTACGGTGAGTCCCAAAGGGACGACATGAACCCCGAAGCACAGACACATGTCGTCCCTTTGGGACTGAAAACACTGTCCTTGGAATGACCCACGGGCTCGCGCCCGTGGCTACAACCTGTCGCCACTCCGTGGCTGAAGCACAACCTGGCGACAGCCTCCCAATCTGTAACGCACGGGGGGAACTTGTTATCGTCCGGTTCTTCAGGACTTACCTTTTCAGCCAAAGACCAGACACATGGAACAACTCGCAAATCCATTTACGATCATTCGTGGCGCGTGCGGACATGATTGTCCGGATACGTGTTCATGGCTGGTTGAAGTCCGGGACGGCAAGGCGGAACGGATGTATGGAGACCCGGCTCATCCGTTTACGCGCGGTACGCTGTGTGCCAAAGTTAATCACTACCTCGAACGTGTCTATCACCCGGATCGAATCCTGCATCCTCTTAAGCGAGTCGGCGCGAAAGGCGAAGGCCGTTTTGTGCAGACGACGTGGGACGAAGCACTTGCGGATATCTCGGCTCGTTGGCACGACATCATTGCGGAGTCCGGCGCGGAGGCCATTCAGCCTTTCAGTTTTGCCGGGAATCAGGGACTCATCCAGATGGCCTCGCTGGATCGGCGACTGTCTGACGTGATGGGATTTTCCAAACTCGATCGCAGTCTCTGCGGCGAAGTCGCCGCGGCAGGCCTGACGACGACTAATGGTTGTGGGTTCGGGGTTGATCCAGAAGAACTGGTCCACAGTCGCTACATTGTCCTGTGGGGCACAAACACAATTGTCACGAACCTGCACTTGTGGCCCGTGATTCTCGAAGCCCGGGCGCGCGGTGCGAGGATCGTGGTTGTTGATCCTGTCAAGACTCGCACGGCCGAACAGGCGGACTGGCATCTTGCAGTGCGGCCAGGCAGCGACGCCACATTGGCTTTGGCGATGATGCATGTAATCATTCGAGACGATCTGGTTGATCATGATTACGTGTCGCGATATGCAGAGGGCTACGAACAACTTGTGGAGCGAGCTCAGGATTACGCCCCTGCCGTTGTCGCTCCGGTCGTCGGGCTGTCCGAAGATGAAATCGAACGCTTCGCACGTGAGTACGCAACAACCACGCCATCGCTGCTTCGACCGCTGATCGGTCTCGAACATCATCGCAACGGGGCCATGGCGTTCCGCACGATGGCGTGTCTTCCCGTGCTGACCGGCGCATGGCGACATCGCGGTGGCGGCTTGGCACGTTCGACGGGGGCACTTCAGTATTCGACTCTGAATAATCGCGGAATCCTGATGCCGGAAAAAGGCAGCCCGGGTGTGCGAACTCTGAACATGCGGGATCTCGGTAACGACCTCTGCAATCGCGATCTCAATCCGCCGATCCGCAGTCTGTGCGTTTATAACTGTAATCCCGTCGTGACGGTTCCCAATCAGCAACGCATCATTGAAGGTCTGCTGCGAGACGACCTGTTTACAATTGTGCATGACCTGGTTGCCACCGAAACAACCCGTTATGCGGACTACGTGCTGCCCGCGACAAGTCAGATTGAATGTCTCGATCTCGTGCCCGCCTGGGGTCACCATTATCTTTCAATGAACCGACCAGCGATTCCACCGGTGGGTGAGTCCGTTTCGAACACGGAGTTCTTTCGCCGACTGGCAGCCGCGCTGGGTCGTACAGAGCCGTGGTTGTTCGACAGCGATGAAACGCTGCTGCGGACGGCTTTGAACAGCAGCCACCCCTGGCTGGAAGGAATTACCTATGAACGTCTCTTTGAGGACGGCTACGCGCGGCTGAATCACGAACGCGACTGGCGTCCCTTCGCACAGGGAGGGTTTCCAACACGGTCGGGCAAGGCGGAATTATGGTCGGATGCGCTGCAGGAGCAGGGGCTTGATCCTCTTCCGGCAAGCGGAGACATTGCTCAGCCAAAGGGCCAAGAGTTGCAATTAATCACCGGCAAGACGCTGCACTTTCTGAATTCGAGTTACTCCCACATCGAACTCCATCGCCAACGGGAAGGTATCCTGTTTATTGAATTGCACGCCGCAGATGCCCAGTGCCGCGATTTGTCGCATGGGGACATCGTGCGTGTCGCAAATCGTCAGGGGGCCGTTGTGGCCGAGTGCCGAGTGTCGGAACGTATGCGACCTGGTATCGCGTGGATGCCATTCGGAGGTTTCGGCGACGCTCAGGGAAACGCATGCTCGGTCAACACACTGACTCCCGAGGAACCCACCGACTGGGGCGGCGGCAGCGGATTTTACGATACCTTTGTTGAAGTCACCCGCTACAAATGAATCCGGAAACGGCGCGGTCAATTTGAAATTTTAAATCTGAGATGTGAAATTTGAGATTTCAAATCCGTTGAGGATTGCCGCGTAGAGTGCGGCGCCCAGCGCCTTGGACTGCGGCAGCCTGCTGCCGCTTTTACCAGCCAGCCTGCTGGCGTCCGGCCCGGACAACACGTCCCCACCTCCGGAACGCTCGTCCGTCGTTGCCCACTCCGCGCTGAGGCCCGGGAGTTGCATCACGATGCACGGGAGAGGATACTTGTGGAACTGGGTGATGCTGAATTGCAGCGACCACCAGAGATTCGTGTCATCAGCGGCAGACCGGAACCAGCCATCATGGAGTTGATCGATGCTGGCTATAAAACCTGATGAATTCCAGTACTTTGCGACAACATCAGGGGATTGACTTCCCCCGCTCGCCTTTAGTCCACGCCATTGTCGCCCGGGGGCCTTATGAATGAAGACACAACACACGATCAGGACTCCGACGAAGAACCTGCTCATTTCGAGTTTGAGCCAGCACGATTTCTCGTCGAATTCAGACTACCGGAGGCTGACGCAAAACTCCTTGACGACGCAGCGGTGGCAGTGCGACAGGAGTTTCGCGACTGTTCGAAATGGAAACGCCTCCGCTGTCGCAAAGTGAGCATATTTGCGGAACGTGATCGCGGAACGATTTACGTCGTCGATGTCGGCGGTTCTGTCGAGTTCGACTGGACGTGGGAAGGAGCGAAAGCATTTCGTCCAAAGTCGCTGGATGACAACGGCAAGTTCTCGGACGCTGCCTACGAAGAAGCGTCCTACGAAGATGAAATCCTCTGGTCGGGCGAGATTCTGGAAGTTGATGAGCGAAATGGTTGTCTCTTTATTGCACTCGATAACCCGGAAGCCAAGCCGACGGCAGGTGCTTTTTTCGTAAGGCCGTTTGAGTTTTTGGAGGGCCTTGACGCTGTCTACAACAGTCCTGCATTCGCGGCAATCAGAGAGATCCTGCCTCAACGACTCGCAGCGGCAGAAGGAGGAATTCATCCACAACTGGCCCGAACACATTCTTCAGCGATCCCACAGTTGAGCGAATGGTGGGAGCACTCGTGGTCTGTGCTGTGGGGTCCACCGGGAACAGGGAAAACATACACATCCGGTCAGCAGATTGCGGCAGTCCTGCCAGATCACGACGAACGAATCCTCGTGGTATCCACGACCAATCGTGCGACAGATGCGATTGCACTTTCGATTGGAAACGCCGCAAAGAAGACCGCGCCGCAGGAACTTGCAGACGGCAAAGTGCTGCGGATCGGCAAAGGAGCGTCTCCGCAGGTATTTGCCAGCGATGGACTTGAAACCATGCTGCGCGGATCAGAGTCGGATGTGCTGCTCAAGATTGACGATCTGGCTCAGCAACTGGAGGCGTTCGATGGCTGGGAAGACAAGGCGCTGACACGGAAACGCATGGGAGAACTGCGGGCCGGCAGCAACGATCAAAGCAAACAACTGTTCATTAATCCTGAAGTTCAAGTGATCGTTGCCACCGCGTTTAAGGCCATGAGTTTCCTTGATGATGCGATCGTGAAGCTGCTCATCGAAAACGGTAACGCCCCGTTCACGACAATTCTGATTGATGAGGCTGGCTTGATGTCGCGGGCGGCAATCGCGGCGTTGTCGCTGTTGGCGGCTCGACGGGTAGTGCTCGTGGGAGATTCAAAACAGCTGGCCCCGATCAGTCGCATGTCCCGCATTTTGCCGACCCGGCAACAGACATGGCTGGGCAGCAGCGGACTCAGCCACCTGGACGATCTCGATGCAACGCCGAAAGCCGTCCACGTGCTGACAGAACAACGACGCATGCATCCGGATGTGTGCCAGGTGGTCTCCGATTTCCAATATGGCGGGCATCTCGAAACCGCAGCGGAGACGCATCAACGAGTCTCCGATCTTGCGCCGTTCATCGCCGATTTCTCGCGCGCCATCTGGTACGTGCTTGACGCAGAACATTCGGAACTTTCTGCCGTCCGTGCGGAACGGGGTCCTGGGAATACGAGCTGGGTGAGATCGATCACGCCCACAATTATCGAAAAACTCTTCTCAGACACATCTGTCCGAAACGCACATGGTCTTTTCATTTCGCCCTACAAAGCACAGGCTCAGGTTGTTTCCAGCCTGTTTGCACGCTGGGGACTGGCAAACTGGGAAGCATCGACGGTGCATAGTCAGCAAGGTTCCGAAGCCGACATTGTGATTTTCGACACGGTCAACGCCGGCAGCTACAATTGGCCCTTCGATGAATGGAAACGTCTCGTCAACGTGGCGATCAGTCGAGCCCGCGAGGCTGTGATCGTGCTGGCCAGTCGCAGCGAAATGGAAGAACCGTATCTGAGGCCGCTGGTGCGTCGCTTGACACCCGCCCGGCTGATTCGGGACGACTCTGGCTGCCGCTGGGAGAAAATCGACGGGGATCATCAACTGTCACGATCAAGCGTGAGATCCGAAGTGCTGTCCGAAAACTCAGCATCGTACGGAACGGGTGCGAAAACCTGCGGTGGCATGGGGGAACAATTTGCGACTCGCAAAGTCATGAAGCCGGTCCTTTCACAGGAACAGCAGCGGCTCACCAACCTGAAGCTCGACGGCAAACCGCGACTCGTGCGAGGTGTGGCTGGCAGCGGAAAGTCGGTGGTCCTCTGCAACTGGCTGGCGAGGACCGTGAAACGGACGGAAGCTGACAAGAATGTTTCCATCTGGGCTGTCTACGCGAACAGCGCGCTGCATAAATTATTGAGGGAATCCATCGAATCTGCCTGGGAGAGTCTTTCCGAGGGCGACTTGTTCGCCCGCCGTGAATTCCCATGGGAACGAGTCCAGCTGTTGCACGTCAAGGCGGTACTCTCGGGCATCCTGCCGGCGGCCTCGTTGTCGATGGATTCGTTCGACTTTGATTATGATCGCGCAGCCGAGGAATTTCTGAATCGCCAGGATTCAGCTCAGCTATTGCCACGCTGTTCTGCGCTGTTTATTGATGAGGCTCAGGACATGGGACCTTCCACGCTGAGGCTGCTGCTGTCTTTGGTCGAACAGCTGGATCCCGAAGATGAAATGAGTCGGTCGGCTCATATTTTCTACGACAACGCACAGAATATCTATGGCCGAAAGACGCCGACCTGGTCAGACCTTGGAATCGATCTGCGAGGCCGTTCGACGATCATGCGGGAGAGTTTTCGTTCGACAACGCCCGTCACTGAGTTGGCCGTGAATGTACTGCATCAATTGACGAAAGATACGGAAAATCCGGATCAGAAAGAACTGTTGTCACTGGGCTTGATTGAACGCAGCGAACGTTCCGACCGGGAATGGTTACGAGTTCGATACAATCAGGTACACGGCCCGAAACCGATCTTTCACTGTTTCGATCAGCAAAGCGAAGAAGTCGCTCGGATCGCCGCTCATCTGAAACACCTGATTCAGGTCGATGGGATTTCACCGAATGACATTTGCTTGATTTACAACGGCAAGCAGGCAGCACAGCTGATGGAGTCCAGCCTCCGGCCAAAGTTGGACGAGATTGGCGTTGAATTGTCGTTTCAGACAAGTCGCTCATTTGACCGACAGTCCAACACGTTGGTGGTCACAACATCGAATTCGTTTAAGGGATACGAATCGGAAGTCGTGCTGATCCCGTGCGTCGATCAGTTTGTCTCAGGCGAAGGCCAGATCCTTGCCAATAGTCTCTACGTCGCCATGACTCGCGCGAGGTCGCTGCTGGCCATCTACGGAATTCGCACTGGATCGACGGCTTCTCGATTGTTGATGGAGACATTGGGCGATTGTGTTGCCATGCAGAATGCTGCGCCGACGATCGATGCTGCGAGCAGCATCCAGGACGATTTGATCGACATCCTGAAACGAATCGGCGCACAGCACCGCCCTTGGCTTGTGGATTTGTGGAAGTCGCACGAGATTCATCAGGAACCGATCATAAACGACAGCGGCCAGATCATCGTTGAACCATTATTCTGGTTTGAGCACGACGGTATGAAGCGGGCCTGTTTTGAGGGTGGATTTACTGTCAATGATGCGAGCGCAGATTCCCTTGCAGCACACAGGATTCGAGTTCTGGACGCCGGAATGACCATTGACCTGTAGCAGAATTCGTAAAATTCCTGGCGTGGTCGTGCCTTAGCCCGACGTCGCACGACCGCGCCTGCAACCAGCGCCTCGTCAAGCCAACGAATTGGGGTTGAAACTGTAGGCCGGACCAAGCGGAGCGCCGTTCCGGCAACTCCGTTGTTCAAGCTTCAGTGAGTGCGGTTCGCTGCAGTGCTGGCACATGGAATTCTCTGCTGCGGCTATGTCGATTGAAGCGAAGTTGTCACCTCGGCACAGGAAAATTCCGTGCCTCCCGTGCTGTGTCAGCCTGCAGATTGAGTTCAATCCTCCAGCTTGAAGTCAAACGTGTTGTCTCCGTCGGCTTTCACTGATGCGGCCAAGGGTGAAGCTTTGCTGTCTGTGTATTTCTCCGGGACGAGTTTCTTGAACTCCGGCGCAGGGTTGTTCTTGAAATCCTCCATCATTTTCGTCATATCCTGCTGTTCGTTCTTTGTCACCGTCACAACATACTCACCGGGAGTTGCACCGTAAACCTCGTGCTGCGGATCGATGTATGTTGAAAGCGTAAACTCACCATTCGCATTTGTTGTTCCGTGGGCCGGCAGGACGTCCTTGTTATCGAGCTTTGACACGAATCCGATCAGGGCGTCAGCAAGCGGTTTATCCTGGTAAATCACTGTGCCTTTCACGGAAATGGTTTGTGGAATCTTCGGGCCACCACCGCAGCCCGCAGAACCAAGCATCACAGTGACTGAGAGAATCGTTAAGAGAGCTGAGAATCTGTCAAACATGATGCCCCCGCATGGCAGAAAAGTGAAATTGGAAAGAAAGAACGGCAGGCTGTGTCGCAGTCTGCCGTTCGAGTAGCCCATGAACTGTCGATCAGAACTCACCAACCACAAAGCCGTCCCAGCGATCGCCGAGCATTTGGTAGGTGTTGTGGTCGATGTTCTGGCTCAGGAACCGGACGCTGCCATCACACAGCAGGAACTGTGCTCCGCCAGTGTGCAGCGACTTGAAGCCCATGGAGGTATTCCAGTTCTGGTGAGATCTGCAGCCAGCGCCGCCAGCGGATGGATTGCCGTTTTCCCCCGGACAGGTGGGAAAGTTAATCGGCGCGGTCGTCGAGAACCACAGGGATTCAGAGTCCGCCCAGCCTCCACCGGTGTTTGGTGGCCAGTATCCCAAGGCGTCTGAGCAGATTGGACGAACTTCTCCCATCAGGATGGTGTTCGAAGATCCGTCGGTAATGTCACGCATCTTCGCAGCCCACGAGCTTCTTGCAATCACGCCGGAGATACCGTTCGAATGAGGAGTGTCGGTACGCGCATACTGTCCGATCGTGCCTCGTCCGAACCAGTCTTCGCCGTCGTCGTTCGGATCGTATAGTGCTCCACCGTTGCCGACGATTGTTGATAAGTTGCAGCCAACAGGGCTGGCCTGCCATGTTGACCCGGTCGAGCCAGCATAGTTCGTCATGGCACGTGCCGGATTGCTGCCGGTTGCAAGGAGTCCGCTGCGGGAATCGCTGGGGCACTGAAGTCCCGTAAGGAGAGTTGCATTCACAAGCCTTCCATTCACGGTCTGAGCCCACGGCTTTACTGTGCCTGCGTTGTTGAAGTCAATGCTCTGGAAAAGGTTTGCCTGTTCGTAATATGGCAGAAGATTCACCAGGCTGCTGGCCTGAGAACCTCCCCTGCCACGATTCGCGGTCGTGTACGGTGGGCCACTCCAGATAATGTTGATGTTGGGTGCGAAACTCCCGTAAACATCGTGGTAATTGTGGTGGGCAAGACCCAACTGTTTCAGATTGTTCTTGCATTGAGTCCGGCGTGCGGCCTCCCGCGCCTGCTGCACAGCCGGCAGCAGCAACGCAATCAGAATGGCGATGATCGCAATCACCACCAGCAGCTCGATCAGCGTGAAGGCCTTCCGCTGTCGGGCCTGGAACAATTCAGCTTTCATCATTCAGCTCCTCGTAATTGA
>CAMAVB010000288.1 GCA_945861465.1 Candidatus Kuenenia stuttgartensis | reverse complement strand
CGAAAGCGGCATCAGCACCAATGCACACATTCAGCGCCTGCGTTCCGAAGGTGTCGGGGCTGTGCTTGTGGGCGAATCGCTGATGAGGCAACCGGACATCGGTCACGCCGTAAGAAAACTCATGGGGACGACGTAGAGGACATCATTGTTGCTCGTGTCTCCGACGCGAGCGGTGCCGCCATGGAGTGACGCGCAACTATGGGGTGCAGGCGAAGCCCGCGTTAAGGAACCATGTCGTGGAATCGCTCGCGTTCGGATTCACTGCGGTAATGCAGCTGGGTCATTGCTCCAGGCTGCCCGCTGGATGACGACCCGATATCCGTCCCGGTCTTCAAACGTGCGCCCGTTCGGAGTCCAGTATGGGTTGAAGGACTGAACTTCCGTGAATCCGGCTGCAAGCATGCTGACGCATCTTTGCGCCCAAGCCTGAGGATCCGGGATGTAGAATACCAACAGGTCCTCTGGCGTTGAAGTTGGTTTTAGTGGATGACGACGGCAGAACGTGAACTCGAAGTGATAGTTTTCAGCTCTGGAGCCGAGCATCACCCCGTCGAATCCGTTGTGGTCCGAAAAGCCCCCGATTTCGTCCAGTCCGAGCCCGTTCTTATACATGGCAATGGTTTCGACCAGATCGGTGACAGGGCGTGCGATTCGAAGTTGAGCTGACATAGGGAAGTCGTGTTTTGTGAGGCCTAAGTAATGGTTAGCCAGTCTCGGTCGTCTGAGTGGCCCGCATCTCAGACAAGTTCATGCGAGCAGGCGACACGAACGAGCCAATTCGTATCCTGAAATACGAAAACGTCTGTGAATGCTGCCCGGGAAACAATGCTCGCTTCACCGTCACCTTGTACCGTGACTCGCTGTATTCCCGAAACCACTGCCGTGTTGCCGAGCAGCTCGACGTCGATGATTTCAAACATCCAGTCGAGTGCATGAAAATCCGCACTCAGCACGGATTCGAGAAATGTGTCGCGATTTTGGCGTTCGCCGGAGCCTAAAAGAGCGAAGTCGGCGGATAGAAAGGTCGCGAGTCTCGGCCCGTCGTGAGTACAGATTGCGTCTAGCACATCAGCGCTGAGGCACAGCAGTGTCTCTTTTGCGGATTCCCCGTGCGGGTGTTCCGATTGTGATTCATTCATCGAAGTCTTCCAAAGTTCGGTGCAACTCGCGGGAACGTTCAGGCGTCGGCATGAACAAGCTGCCAAAGAACTACCTCGCCTGCATCAGTTCGTTTGACATTTTCAGCAGTGCATCGACAATTTTCGGTGACGCATCCTGCTGCACAAAATTTGTTCCGATCCATGTTTCGTAGCCACCTCGTGCATGCTGTTCAGGAGTCGGCAGATAACCGTACCATCCGTTCGCCAGTTCCACGGTGAATGTCTGCGAAAATGGAGTGCGGCTTTTCAATTCCAGTCCGATCTCGACAAACGTCTCGAACGGGATTCCGGAAATGCTCAGGTCGCCGATCTTCAGAACCTGCAGTCGAGCGTCGATCGATTCCGGCCCTTCCTTGAGTTTCGTGAGTCGCTCCAGATAGATGCGTTCTTTGCTGCGTGGTTCAGCGGGCTGAGCGGCGGTGACTTGGGAAAGGTACTGCAGTGTTTCCGGTGTGGGCTTGCGGAGCGTCAGCGGCACGTCCATGGAGAGCGCGTCAAGGGAAACCCAACTCTGGAACTCGATGTTCCGATGGGCTTCGTACACCCGATCGGCGACTTTGTTCGCAACGGCCTTCATCTTTTCGTAGGACGCCCGGCGGACGCCCGGCTCACGGAAATTGATGTTGTTAATGTCGCCGCTGGTTCCGTTGGTCAGCATGCCGACAAATGGGAGATCGTCGTCACTTGAAAATCGTTGTTCGATGTTACGGCAAAAATATCCAAAATAGTCAGCCGACACATCGCCGTTGGGGACTCCGCCCACGTAATGCAGCGAATAATTCGCCAGCATGGCAATTGGTCGGCCAGCAGTACTCTTCACGGAGACAAAACCGATTTCCGGATCGACCGGTCCGGCCGGTCGGACGAGAGATCCGCTGCCGGCCGGTGGATTCATCCTCACCTGATCTGTTCCGCCAAAGGGGTTCTTCAGCAATGCTTCATCGGTGACTTCCCAGCGACGGTTGAAGACTTCAGATGGTTCTTCGGCCCGGCCCCATCCGATCACGGCAGGCTCAAGGCGATTCGCGGCACGCTGCACACCATCGGCGATCCGCGTTGCCAGAAATGTCTGGTATTCCGTGCCGTCGTCTTTCCACATCACTCCGTTTGGTCCGCGCGTGGTCGTGCCGGAATGGGTATGAGTGGCGGCAATCATCACATGGGAATCCGGAATCCCGACGGTGTCATTGATCCGGACCTTGGCGGCATCAATCACCTCGCGCGGGATTCCCAGCAAGTCACAAATCACAATGGCGATTTTGCTTTTACCGTCATCCAGCACCAGGCATCGGGCATGGAGCTCGTCATGGATATTCTTCGCAGGAAACGGCTCCCAGCCACCAATGATGTTTTCGCCGAGCGGCGGAGTAATATTGCTGGTGGATGCGCCGGCGCGAAAGATTTTTGTTGGTGCTGTTGCTGCTGCTTCCTGAGCGGTTGCGGGCAGGCTGAGAATCAGAAGTGCAGCAAAACAGACAGATCTCAAACCCGACGTTCGACTGATCGCAGGCATAGACAGAATTCCTTCTCGAGACGGTTGCTTAGCGCTGGAGCAGAAATAAGTGGGGCACGATTCCATCGTGCCGAGCACGTTAAAAACGTGCTCCACGTCCGGAAGACGACAGTTATTTCTTCGCCAGTCCTTAGCGCGCATTTGAGGATGGCACATTCGTTTAACCGCGTGGGCAACGCCCCGCGTTTTGTATTTCAAATTTCAAATTTCAAATTTCAAATAGAACAATCGCTGCCCGCTGGGCACGCGGTTCAACGCGCCAATTCCAAATGCGTGCGGTATTGCGGGTCAGATTGTAATCATGTCGCACGAAATCAACAGCGATCGCTGATACTTTGCCTGTCCGCTTTACGGATGCAGCGGCGGCCCATACGATGACGCAGCGGCTCAGTCGCCGTGACAATGATTTTCAACCTGTTTTCCAGAGAGTTCCCATGATACGTCGAAATTTCACAACCTGCCTGATGTCTCTCGTGGTGACACTGTCACTCTGCGGCGCGGGCCGCCTGGCTGTTGCATCTGATGATTACGCATACGATCTGGTGCATTCATCCGTCAGCTTCAAAGCCAGACATCTGGACATCAGCTGGATTCACGGTCGCTTCAATGAGGTCGAAGGGAAATTTTCGCTGGATCGTCAGGATCCGACGAAATCGGCGTTTCAGCTGACGATCAAGGCTGACAGCGTCGATACCGCGAATGCGGCACGGGACGAGCATCTGCGTCAGCCGGACTACTTCGACACAAAGCAGTTCCCAACCATCGAATTCAAGAGCACGAGCGTCAAGGCGATCGAAGGTGGATACGAAGTTACGGGTGATTTTACGATGCACGGAAAGACGAAGGAAGTCACATTGACACTCATGGGCGGCAAGGAGCACACTTTCAAAGACGTGAAGCGCGTGGCCTTCTCCACCGAGCTGAAACTGAAGCGCAGCGATTTTGGTTTCGACAAGAACGCGATTGGACCAATCGGAGATGAAGCGATCATCATCATTGACTGCGAAGGGATGCGAAAATAGCGGATGCCGGATCCGATTTCGTATTTGAAGGCGGCGATTGCAGCCGTGGTCGCCAGTGCGATGATCGTGCTGGCGTTGCGGCTTATTCTGCGGAAGAGAGCTCCATCCATCGCCGCCGTCGTCTGTGTGCTGGCGGTCGGTGTGGGCGTTGTGACGGGTTACGGAGTTCTGCAGTTTTCATGGACCTGGCCGCCCGCCAATGCGCTCGACCGATTCCTGATGATCGTGCTGCCGGCTACCCTCGCTGTGGAATTGCTGGCGGCAGTTTCCGGGAGGGCGAGGCTCCTGCCGAGCCGCGAGCGACAGCTCGGCAGGAGCATCGCCCTCCCATCGGGGCACGCCGATCGGGAACCTGTAAGGACTGAGACAGAAATAAGTGGGGCACGATTCCATCGTGCCGAGCACGTTAAAAACGTGCTCCACGTCCGGAAGACGACAGTTATTTCTGCGCCCGTCCTAAGCGTCAGGATTCTTACGAATTCTGCTACGAATCGAGCCGGATCTCTTTGTGCATTTGGTTTCAGATTGGCGCTGTATGCGTCCGTTGGCCGAATCCTGTTGCACGATTCTGTCTACCTTGGCGACGTGGGCAGCGGCAATCCTGATGCGTGGACCTTCGCGAAGACGCTTGCTGTTTTTGCCGGCAGCTTCGCCGGGCTGATCGGTGTTTGGAGCCTGCTGTGTCGGCTGTCCGAGCGTCCCGCTGCGGGCAGCATCACCGTCAGTCTGGCCCTGGTCATTCAGTGTACTGGTCTGGCGACGATGATGGCTGGCTACATTAAAGGCGGGGCTGCTGCGATTCCGCTGGCGGCTGCACTTGCAGGAACGACACTGGCGTCGCCGCTGCTGGCGAAGGGTGCAGTCGGTTCCGACAAAACGTATCTTCGGGGAACGATCAGCATCGGCGTGATCGGACTTTTCAGTCTGTTGGTTATCGGTCATTACTTTGGCCAGCTCACCGGACTGCGTGCGATTGTGCTGTTTCTGACTCCCTTGCTGTGCTGGATCAGCGAACTCCCCGGACTTCGATTACGGCCCGAATGGCAAAACTCCGGCGTCCGATTCATCGCGGTGACCATCGTACTGTCAGCGGTCTTTTTTTCTGCTAAGCAGGATTTTGACAGAAAGATGGCACCGTTATTGGTAGGTGTCAGTAGTCATGCTACGAGAATCCAATTGAGTTCATGAGTAGAACCGGATCGTAGACGTAGGGTGGGACAAGCGGCTGATAAGCCGCGCCGGCCCACCATTTTCCTGCACACAAGGTGGGCCGGCGCTCGCGTTGCTCGCTGGTCCCACCCTACGAAACTATGTCCGAGGGCAACGCGAGTCCCGCAAACAACTTGAGGGAGGGGGAACGAAGTGGCGTTGTCCAGCAAAACACTGTAAAACAGCACACATGAAGAACTCGTTGCGTCATACAAAATGCTCATCAATACTGCTCAGCAGATGTGTGCTGGCACTGCTGGCACTGGTCACTTCCTGTGCAGTCGCCGATGAGTCGCCGGTCTCGGCTGAATTGAACCCGCGAGCGGCTGCGTTGATTGCCGAAAAGTGCGCAGCGTGTCATGGTGCCGACGAGCCGCAAGGCGGTCTGGATCTTGTTTCGTTCCCGTTCGAGCTGAGCGACCGAACCGTCCGAAGCCGCTGGATACGCATTCACGATCGCGTGTCACAGGGTGAGATGCCGCCGGATCGTGATAGTCTGACAGTCGAGCAGCGACAGGATCTTGTGGCATCGCTGGCTGTGTCACTTCACGCTGCAGACGCCAGCGATGTGGCGCTGTCGGGGCGTGGATCGATGCGCAGACTGAATCGGGATGAGTACCAGCTGAACCTGCGCGATGTGCTGGCTTTACCCACGCTCGATATCCGTGACATGTTGCCGGAAGATCGCGAAGGACATCGTTTCAACAAAACGACAGAGACGCTTGATATGACGCGCGTGCAATTGACAGCGTATCTCGACGCTGCGGAATCGGCGTTGCTGCAGGCGGTGGCCAGCGGAATTGAGCCACCGGCTATGACGCAGTATCGAGCCGTCGGTCGAAGTCTGTTCGCCGAGACATCGACGTTTGGCAACCAGGAAGCCATGTTCTTCGCGAAGGACTCGAAGCTGATCGACAACAGGCTGCTCGCAGAATCGCCGGGTGACGCTGCGATCGAGTTGGCCCTGTTTCGATCCGCCCACTGGCCTTACTACGGATATCCGCAGAGCTTCGTTGCTTCCCGGGCCGGTGAGTACCGTGTGCGGTTTTCGGCGCGAGCTGTCGTGCAGATGCCCGGATTTGAGTTGCAGTCGGCCGCCCAGTCGTTGCCGATGACGTTTCGAGCACGCAAGCCTTCGGGGCCCGATGTCTCCGGTGATGTGCGGGCCACCGGCGGTTTGATCGACATTCAACCGGAACGTGCGGATTACGAGACTACGGTTCAGCTGAAAACCGGTGAGACGTTTGAATACAGCCTGCTGGGCCTGCCCGTGCCGCTGGCGCGCAACGTTGACGGTGGCCCACCGACCTATCGCTATCCGCCATTTCCGGACGGCGGCCAACCCGGCGTCGCATTTCAATGGCTGGAGATTGAAGGACCGCTGTCACCTGCAGACTGGCCGCCGCCATCGCATCGCGTCCTGTTCGACGAACTGCCGATTCAAGCACCGCAGAGTGGAAACGGTCTCGCAGTCGAAGTCGTCTCGGAGAACACAAAGATCGACTCTCAGCGGCTCCTCCGCAGGTTCGTCGATCGTGCGGCGAGGCAGCCTGTGCAGGATGAAGCCTTGCTTGCGTTCGCACGATTGATTCATGTTCGATTGGAACAAGGTGCGCCGTTCGGCGAAGCGATGCTGGCTGGATATTCAGCGTTTCTGTGTTCCGGACACATGCTGTATCTGCACGAACCGCTCAGAAACGACGATCATTACGCCATCGCGTCGCGCCTGTCTCATTTCCTCACCAACACCCGCCCCGATCCGCAGTTGATGGACCACGCGCGGAACAGGCGACTTCGCGATGCCCATGTTCTGCGTGCGGAAACAATTCGTCTGATTGAAAGTGCGGGCTTTAATCGCTGTGTGCAGAACTTCACGGACTACTGGCTCAGTCTGCGACATGTGCATCGTGATGAGCCGGACGTGCGATTGCACCCGGAGTACCGGTTTGATGCGTATCTTGTCGAATCGATGGAGCGTGAGACGAAAACATTCTTCACTGCGATGGTGCGCGAAAATCTGCCGGTCAGCCTGCTGATCGATGCCGATTTCATCTTCGCCAATGATCGCCTGGCACAACACTATCAGTTGCCACCGGTCAGCGGTTCGGCGATGCGCAGGATTGCACGACCAGACAACAGTCCATACGGCGGTCTGCTGACTCAGGGGGCCATCCTGAAAGTCACGGCCAACGGCACGACGACCTCGCCTGTGGTGCGTGGCGCATGGATCATGGAGCGGCTCATAGGGCAGCCACCTCCACCTCCACCAGCCAGCGTGCCTGCCGTCGAACCCGACATTCGCGGCGCGACGACGATCCGTGAGTTGCTGGCATTGCATACGAAGGATACATCCTGTGCGAGCTGCCATGCGCGTTTTGATCCGGTGGGTTTTGCACTCGAAAACTTTGACATCCTCGGTGGCTGGCGAAGTCGATATCGCGGTCTTGAAAAAGGTGAGAATGTGAGCGGCATTGATCGTGCGGGTCACGACTTCGCGTACACGCTTTCATCGTCGGTCGATCCGCATGGACAACTGCTGGATGGCCGCAGCTTCGCAGACATCCATGAACTGAAATCCCTGCTGGCGGCAGATCCGCGTCAGCTTTCACGAAATCTGCTGCACCAATTCACGGTTTATGCCACGGGAACTCCCGTGAGGTTTGCAGATCGCCCCGAAATCGAAGACATTCTGAATCGCTGCCGCGACAACGGCTATCGGACTGGCGATCTTCTTTATGAGATGGTGCAAAGCAAAATCTTCCTCGGATCAGCAGCCGGCAATTGAAACTCATGCCGGATGAGACCATGAAACCATGAGTTCAAAACGCAACACGACAACACCTGCGTTTTCGCGCCGCGGTTTTCTCCGTGGCGTTGGTGTGACGGTGGCGTTGCCATGGTTGGAGAGCATCGCGACTGTGTCGGCGAGTGGTCAATCGGATTTAGCTGAACCGCCGCGACGGATGCTGCTGATCTCCAATAATCTGGGCGTGCTGCCGGGACCGTTCTTTCCGAAGACATCGGGACGCGACTACGAATCGTCTCCGTATCTCTCGGAACTGAGCGACTTCCGTAACGACTTCACAATCATCAGCGGTCTTTCGCATCCGGATGTGGCGGGCGGGCACAGTACCGAAAATTGCTTCCTGACTGCAGCGCGCGGCCCGACCAGAAGCGGCTTTCGGAACAGCATCTCACTCGACCAGTTCGCCGCCGAAGCACTCGGCCCCGTGACTCGATTTTCCACACTGAATCTCGGGGTGAACATCGACAAGGCCAACCGCAGCCTCTCGTGGACGCGCGATGGAGCACTGTTGCCTGCCGAAGACAGCGCTCCGGCACTGTTTCGCCGGATGTTCGTGCAGGGCGAACCGGCAAACGTCGATCGGCAGTTGCGCCGACTCGAAGAACGCGCCAGTATTCTCGATACTTTGCTGGATGACGCACGACAACTTGAGCAACGGCTGGGCCGCGATGATCGTGCCAGACTCGACCAGTACCTTACATCGGTTCGGGAGGTTGAGCATCGTCTGCATTCGGCACGGGAATGGGAATTGCGTCCAAAGCCACTGACGGACCAGGCACCGCCAGCAGACATCCAGGACCAGAAACTGTTTTTCGAAAAGTTCGAACTGCTGCTGTCGATGGCGCAACTGGCGCTGGAGTCGGATTCAACCCGAATTGTCACCTTGATGGTGGATGCCTTTGCAACACCGGTGTTCCAGCTCCATGAAGGACAGCAAACGACGGACGGCTACCATAACCTCAGCCACCATGGCCAGGCGGAGGAGAAAGTGGCGCAGCTCGAGGATGCCGACCGACAACAAATGACACTGCTGAAAAAACTGTTTCAGAGCCTCGCGGCCAAACAAGACGGCGACCGCCGATTGCTCGACAACACGATGGTGCTGTTTGGCAGCAACATGGGCGACGCCAACACACACAACAATACCAACCTGCCCATCCTGCTCGCAGGCGGCGGTTTCCGCCATGGACAGCACTTGGTATTCCATCGAGACCACAACCCGCCGCTGTGCAATCTCTTCGTCAGCTTGCTTCAGCGACTGGGAATCGAAGCGGATGGTTTTGGTTCAAGCTCCGGCACGTTGACCGGACTGGAGATTAGACCGTAGGGTGCGTGAAGCGGAGCGAAACGCACCATTTGCGGAAATGTAAGAAAATGGTGTGTTCCGCTGTCGCTGCACACACCCTACATTGAAAGCTGCAGGACGGACCTGCGTTGTTGGAATGAGAATTTAGGAGCCCCCGCATGAAATATCTTCGACGTCAGGCGATCAAGGGAATTGGCAGCACAATCGCGCTGTCTCTGCTCTCGAATTCCGCTGATGCGCGGCAGGAGGAACCCATTGCCAAGCCACGCATTCGGATTGGTCAGATCGGCGTCGGGCATGCACATGCGAGCAAGTTGTCCGTGTATCGGAAGTCGCCGGACTACGATGTGGTCGGGATTGTGGAATCGAACGCCGAACTCAGAAAACAGGCGGAAGTTCAGGAGCCGTTTCGCGACCTGCCGTGGATGACTCAGGAGGAATTGCTCAACGTGTCGGGACTTCAGGCGGTTCTGGTGGAAACGCATGTCCGCGATTTGTTGAACGTCGCTGAGACCTGTGTCAAAGCTGGCAAGCATGTGCATGTTGACAAACCAGCAGGCGAATCACTCACACAGTTCACACGCATTCTGGAATCTGCATCGCAGCAGAACCTGTTGCTGCAGATGGGGTACATGTATCGCTACAACCCGGGCATCGTGTTGCTGCGTGACTTTCTGAAACGCGGCTGGCTGGGTGACGTCTTTGAAGTCCACACCGTGATGAGCAAAGTCGTCGATGCAGCAAGTCGTCGTGAGTTGGCCGAGTTTCATGGCGGCATCATGTTTGAACTGGGCTGTCACATCATCGATCTGGTGATCGGAGTGCTCGGCAAGCCCACACACGT
>CAMAVB010000287.1 GCA_945861465.1 Candidatus Kuenenia stuttgartensis | reverse complement strand
TACGGCCCGGCGGCTTCAAGTTTCTTGAGTTCTTCGTTTGCCTTGTTGACCAGATCTGATGCAGGAAATTCTTTGATCAATTCCTGAAAATCTCGAATGGCAAGTTCCGTCTTCTTCATCGCGACCTGGCAGGATGCTCCCTGAAACAGCGCCTGAGCCCGAAGTTCATCGTGACCCGTGTAATTCAGATAGACCTTAAAGTATTCCTTGGCGGCAGTTTCATGATTGGCTTCCATCACGTACGTCTCTGCGATCAGGAACTGACAGCGAGCGGACGTTTCTGTGCCTTCTGCCTGTGGATCTCCAGTGACTCGCTGAAAATGCTCACGCGCTTTTGCGAAGTCGGGCGGAGCCTGCTGTTTCCATCTGCGGCCCTGAACGTCGTTGAGCTGAAACGCAAACAGTGACTCCGGGCTGCGTTCTTTCAATTCCGCCTGCAGCGAATCAATCCTGTCATACTCCTGTTTCGCCAATGCCGCTTCGGCCAATACGACCCAGACGCGATCGACCCAGTCTTCGTTTTTGACTTTTTCACTCATGATGTCCTCGCGCAGGGCGTTGAGGACCTTGATAGCTTCATCCGGATTACCCTGCTGCAAAAGTGCGTCGCCAGCGAACTGTCGAACCTGCGGGGTAAGCGGACTGGCAGAAAAATCGGCGAGAAATGTCTTTGTGGCAACGGTCGTTGGCTGCCATTCTCGTGCCGTCGCCCGAATTTCAATCACATGAAACAGAGCCCGCTCCTTTTCCATCTCACCATACCGTACATCGCCAACAATGGCTTCCATTTCCTTCAGCGCTGGTTCAAGCTGACCGGCCTCCAGCAGGCTCTCCGCCAGGGAAAGTCGTGCCTGTCCTGCGAACGGGCTGTCCGGAAACTCTTCCAGGAGTTGTCGATGAATTGCATCCGCCCCCGCAAAGTTGCCGGTAGTAAAGTGCATCCACGCCCATTCATCCAGCAGTGAATCTCTCTCTTTTGCATCAGGAAACAGCGTCGTCAGTTTCTTCCATGCAGCATCAGCGTCCCCGAAGCGTTTCAGTTTCGCCAAAGCTCGCGCCGTCTGTTTCCCTGCATCGAACGCATACACCATCGGCGGCATGGCTTCGGCACCCGCCGGAACTGCAGTCACATCTTTCGTCAGCTGGTCAAACACTGTGCCGAACGCGACCGCAATTTTTTCCGGATCGCCCTGCTCTTCGATACAGCGTGCCTGCATAAAAATCGCCTGAGCGGCATCTTTCGAACCTGGAAATTCGGCCACCATTGCCGCAAACGATTTTTCGCCCTCAGAATACTTCTGCAATTTGAACTGACTCCACGCGATCCCTGAAAGACCCGCTTCACGCGATTTGGAGTTCGCTGGTCCTGCAGCGGCCAGTCGAAACAATGCCTCGGCACTCTCCGCTGAATTCAGAGCCAATGCCGTTTCAGCAGCCTGCAACACAGCGGTCCATGTCTGTGGCTGGTCAGCGTTTGTCGCGGCAAGCGATGTCAGGTTTTCAATGGCCTCCGGGAATCGATTCAGATGACTGAGGGCGACGGCTCGCGTGCCGATGATATCGACCTTCTGCTGTGCATCTTTCGCAAATGGCAGAAATTCATCGGCAAACTTCAACACGTTTTCGTACTGTTTGAGTTCCAGACTACTGATCGCGGCCAACGCCAAAGCCCCTCGCATTTCGGCGAGGTCATCGGTTTTCAGCACTTCGGTCATCAGCGCCGCGTGCTGGACGACCTGATCATGCTTGTCGCTGTCGAACAGGGCTCGTACGAGATAGTAACGACCAACGGCCGCCACGCGATCTGCCGGATCTGTCATCGTTTCAGTCGTCCGCAGCAGCGTGTCGATCGCTTTTTCAAGATCGCCTCGTGTGAGGAACAATCGCCCCAGCAGAATCTGTTCGCGCGGTTGTTTTGAGGCTTCCGGGAATTCCACGTTCAGCCGACTAAAGAGGCGTTCCGCGCGCTCGGCGTCGTTCAGTTCCAGACGCAGTTCCGCAGCGTTGAAGAGACATTCTGCTGTGCGACTCGATTGTGGCCAGCGATCCGCGATGTCTTCAAACATTTTGGCAGCCAATTCTCGTCCTGTGCCGGTGCGTTCCATCTGCGCCTGCTGAAACAGGATGTCCGCCGCCAGCGGAGAATTTCCGACCGCTTTGAGGGCTGCGGCAAACTCCAGCCTGGATTCTTCAACACGACCAAGATCCCGCAGCGACATCGCCGCCATCAGAATCGCCTGTGACGCTGACGCCGAATCTTTCGGCACGGCGCGAAATCGCTGCAGTGCCGTTTCGAGTTCTTTTAATCGATAAAACGCCTTCCCTGCACCAAGATTCGCGGATGCGCCCTGCGCACTCGCAGGATACGTCGTGAGCAATTCGTCATAAGTTGCCGCCGCCGTCTTATACTGTTCCGCCGAAAACTGAATTGCCCCGATCCGCATCAGCGCACGCGGTGCGACCGACGGATTCATTGCCGCGACGATCGTTTTGTACTGCTGCAACGCCTCAGGAATCTTCTGGATGCCTTCCAGGGCAATTCCCAGGCTGAATCTCGCATCCGTCAGGAGCGAAGGATTCGTCGTTTCGGACCTGACAAGCGCATCCAGAATAGCTTCAGCCTTTGTCCATTGTCCGGTTCCTGCATACGATTCACCAAGAAAGAATTTCGCCCAGTCCACACGACTGTGCTCGGGATGTTTTTCCAGATACGCGGACAATTGCCTGATTGCCGCTGGATAGTCGCGCAGATAATAGCTGCATTCCCCAAGGTAGTATCGCGCTTCTGCCGCGTTCCTGCTCTCTGGTTCGGCTGCCAGGAACATCACAAACTGTTCACGGGCAAGTGCGTATTTCTCCAGAGAATCGAGTGACAAAGCGGAGTACAAACGAGCGAGATTGGCCCGCGGATGATCGGGGAATTCCTTCAGAAACTGGTCAAACGTTTCAACCGCCAGTTCAAATCGCTGAGTGCGATACAACCCCACGCCCAGATTGAAATCGTCACCTGCTTTGTCGGCGAATACGGAAGGGGAAGCCAGTACACAGGCCAGCAAAAATGCCATGATTGCTTTGAAGCGTCCGGTCGGCAATTGCTGTCGCTGGGCACATTTCGTCTGAGGGTGTTTCGTAAAAAGCTGATTCCACATGAAAATTGTCTGCCATGAGTTTTGAAGCAGGCCGTCCAGAGATTCGATGCACCAACTTTGGCACTTTCTGAACAACAAAATTCCTCAGAATCCGTTCTGACCGCTATCGACTCCGCGCGGGTCTGAATGAGGCCCTGCTGTAGCAGCCGGTACTCACTAGTGCTCTGTCAATCGTGTATTGATGTGTGCCACTGGCTCTGCCAGTGTGCTTCACGTGATAAAGCACTGGCAGAGCCAGTGGCACACAACCCATCAATCCATTGCTGACAAAGCACTAGGACCGCTCGAGAAATAACTGTCTCTTTTACACCCCTCTCCCCTTCGCAGGGGAGAGGAGGTTGCGGTCAATTATTTCTCGAACGGTCCTAATCGTCCGGTTAGGTCCGCATTCCCTGCAATAACCGGGTGCTAACGCACTCCGGCTGATGCCGCGTTCTTACCCGCGTGAAGTATGGTACGCACCGCATTCGTATTTCCGAAGTCCGCAGTCCCTGATTTTGCAGTTCCGGTCGATCCTTTTCAGCAGATCTTCGCTGCCAGCCAAGCCCCGCGGCCATTCTTGTCGCGGAAATTTGACTCCATTCCGTGACGCAGGGTATGCTTCCCCAGTTCGGTGACGGCGACAACCTTGTTTCCGTGATCGAAATCCCTCTGCTTTTCCCCGCCTTTTCTCCTCAGGAATTGTCACATGCTTCGCGTCAATGCAGGCCGCTCATCGGCGTATTGTGACGGGCATACGCGTCGGAGTTTCGTGCAGCTCGGTGTCGCCGGAATGGCTTCGCTCGGATTGCCGCAAATCCTGGCGGCAAAAGCGCTGGCAGAAGGACAAGGCACGAAGAAGCACGATACATCTGTGATTCTGTTATGGCTGGATGGCGGTCCAGGACATATGGACACGTACGACATGAAGCCGGAAGCTCCGGCTGCGTACCGTGGAATCTGGAAACCGATTCCAACCAACGTGCCCGGCATGGAAGTCACGGAATTATTCCCGTTGCAGGCAAAAATCGCGGACAAATTCTCCGTCGTCCGGTCGCTGCACCACGACAGTGGCGACCACTTTACTGGTGGGCATTGGATGTTGACGGGCCGCGGCGAAGGCGTGAGTGGTGCCAACACAAAAGGCAAGTATCCGTTCTTCGGTTCCATCGCTACCAAAGTCACTGGAGCGCGACAGCCTGGAATGCCGGCTCACGTCGCCGTTCCATACGGTATGAGCATCGGCTTACGGCCCGGCTACTTTGGCGGCAATTATCTGGGCGTGCATCACAATCCGTTTGAAACCGACGGTGATCCGAATGCCGAGAACTATCAGGTGCACAACGTCGGTCTTTCGCAGGGTCTGACACTGGATCGTCTGAGTGATCGCCGCGCCCTGTTGACATCAATGGACAGCCTGCGACGGGAAGCGGATGCCAGCGGGATGTTTGCAGCGATGGATAAGTTCGATCGCACTGCGTTCGACATGGTCACCGGAGCCAGAACGCGAGATGCCTTTGACTTGTCGAAGGAAGATCCCAAAACGCGGGAACTCTATGGACGCCATTCATGGGGTCAGAGCACGCTGTTAGCCCGTCGCCTTGTCGAAGCGGGAACGACATTTGTGTCCTGTCACTTCGGTGGCTGGGACCATCACTGGGATTTAAAGTCGGGTTATGAAAACTACCTGCCGAAAATCGATCAGCTGGTTTACGCATTGCTCACCGATCTGTCAGATCGCGGAATATTGGATCGAGTTCTCGTGGTGCTGTGCGGAGAATTCAGCCGCACGCCAAGAATGAACGACGGCGGCAACGGTGGTCCCCCGCTCAGCAAAGGCACCCCCGGCCGCGATCACTGGGGCAACGCCATGGCGTGCTTCATGGCAGGCGGCGGCATCCAGGGCGGTCGTCTGATCGGTTCGACCGACCGCCTCGGCGAAGCCCCCAAAGAACATCCTCTCCGCCCCGGCGACATTCACCACACGATTTTCAACGTTCTCGGCATCGATCCTTCGCAGCACTTTCTGGATCATTCCGGACGGCCTGTGGTTGCGGTGGATCACGGGGCTGTGATTGGTGAGTTGTTCTGATCCGTCGGCACCGCACTCCAGGACGCAACCACATTCAGCCTCCGAATTCTCACGAATCCGGCTGCTGCGGTCGGATATCCGGAACCCTATCCGCGCAGCATCGTCTTCAGGCGTCGGATTTGTTTGCGGACAATAATCGGGATTCGCTCCAGAATCGGTGACGTTCCCCAGGTGTCAGCAAAAAGAGTCACCACCTCCGGCATCGTCTGATGAAGCTGTTCGCTCAGGCTGGCAGCCGCCTTCAGAACCACCGCCGCACGAACCCCGAGATCGTCGGCCATCGCATGCAGTTGCTTCGCGCCGATCTGATCCGGGTCCGAAATACCTCCCAGACTCATTGCCAGGTGACGCGAAATGTTTTTGTAATTGCGCGTACACACCAGATCGTAAAATGGAGCAAGTTGCAGACGTCGTCGATCCACGTACAACAGCGACAGATTTTTCCCGTGAGCATCCGCATTTCCAACCAGCAAATTGAACAACGTCCAGTGCATCAGCTTTTGGAGTTCGATCAGCGGAAATGAAGTATGGTTGCGGATGATTTCTGCGCACTGCCGCAGTGCCGGTCCGCCTTCTTTTTCATACTTTCTGCCAGGGCTGATCCCAAGTGCCTGACAAAAATCCTCCTGATGAAGGCGCCGGTAACATTCACCGTCCAGCATTCGATCGTAACGGGAGATGACGGCAATGGCGGCTCGGTTCGTTCGGCGAAGTTGAATGTCCACGACCGGCAAACCAATGGCACCCGCCAGCTTGGCGACAAAAGTTTCATTCTCAGGCAGATGCGAGTAAATCGGGGATGCGAATTTCAGTAGAAACGTGCTGGGTGTATTTCCCAACGGAATTGAAATCCTGTCGTCCTGAATATGCACCGGCAATTTATCCTGAGCCCCCGCCAATGACAGTCGAACTTCATCCTGCCCGGTCACGGCCGAAAATGCATTGGGGGCTCCGACGGACCAATCAGCCAACTCACGTTCACTGACCGCTTCGTAACGCTGGTCTGGCTGGACAGGCGTATCAGAATGCGTGATCGAAAGCGCTCCAGCACAGTCCCCGCCGATCGCTTTCAACAGTTCAAAGTCATTTCCCTGCGAGATCTTCAGAGACTGGCAGATCTGCTGCCGCACATTCGCTTCGGGAAGCAAATTGACAAAGAAATGATGGCTTGCATGGATGTCAAAATTACCATCCAGCGGAAGCGAAATCGAAATCGGAAATCCGTTTGGATTCTGTTGCCATCCGGCGCGATACTGAAACTGCATCATCCCGGAAGCCGCAAGAGTCAACTCACCCACAGTCTGCAGTTGGTAATGTACAAATAACGTCTCAGGCACGCTGGTCTCCCCGCTGTTCGACATGCAGCTCAAGACCAAACAAGTGCAGCACTCGGATTGCCAGCCCCATTTGCAGCGTGGGCTTTCCTCGTTCCAGTTCAGACAAGAACCGAACGCCGACCCCCGCGAGGGCAGCCGCATCCTTCAACGTCATGCCCGCTTCTTTTCTTCGCTGACGAACCAGTTGGCCGATTTGAATTGCGTCATTCACTTGCACCATGGGTGTGTTCCCGATCGGGAATATTTGTGCGTTCAGGACTGCAGATGACAGAAAATGTCCCGATCGGGAACAATATGTCAATTCGGCCAGTTCGTCAATCTTTCTTTCCCGCTCGGGATTCTTTTTCCGTAAGTCAAAACTGTAGGTCCATTCTGCCGGAAAAGACTTTCACCTACGGCGAAACGCCATTGCTCACACATCCGCTCCACGGTGCCGCCTTGCCTTTCTTTCGACCGCGACTCGTCGCTGGTCGCGGCGAGCCGAGAAATCCTGCTCGGCAGGCAGGACCTGGCCGAAATCTGCGATTGCGCCCCTACTCAGCAAACGTTAAGAGTATTGTATTTCTGAGAAGATTTATCACGATCAGCCGCAGGGCGCTAGTGCTCTGTCATTCGTGTTTTGATGTGTGCCACTGGCTCTGCCAGTGCTTCCTGCAAATGGGGGCACTGGCAGAGCCAGTGGCACACGACCCATCAATGAATTCGTGACAAAGCACTAGCCCCGGTTCTTGCACCACAAACCGGGGCAAGCGCCCTGCGGCTAATTGGGTTGCGGGCGAAGCCCGCGCCAAGAGGATGTCGAAATCCATGATGATTGCCGCCGCACGGCGTCTGCACTACGATTTCCAGAATGGCAGCGATTGAAGTCAGGGAATTGTGTCGGACGTATCAGGTCTTCCGTAAGCGTGAAGGTGTGTGGGCGTCCGTGCGCGGGTTGTTTCATCGGGAATACGACGTCGTCAGTGCGGTGCGCAACGTCAGCTTTACAATTGACGAAGGCGAGATGGTCGCGTTCCTCGGCCCGAACGGTGCGGGCAAGACGACGACGCTGAAATTGCTGTCGGGACTCGTCGTGCCAACCTCCGGCACGGCGCACGTGCTGGGGCATGTGCCTTGGAAACGGGAAGACGCATATCGTCGCCGATTTTCACTGGTGACCGGACAGAAGGAACAACTCTGGTGGGACCTGCCGGCTCAGGAATCGTTCCGGCTGCACAAAGAGATCTACCGGATTTCAGTTGACGACTATCGCCGACGGCTGGATGAGCTGACAGATCTGCTGGAAGTGGGCCGCCTGATGTCGCAGCCCGTACGCGAACTGTCGCTGGGCGAACGGATGCGAATGGAGCTCATCGCCGCCCTGCTCCACCGACCGGACGTGTTGTTTCTGGATGAACCGACAATCGGACTGGATGTCGTCAGTCAGCGACGTGTTCAGGAATTCCTGCGCCACTACCAGCGCGAACAGCGTATCACAGTGATCCTGACCAGCCACTACATGAAAGACGTCGAAGCGCTGTGCGACCGCGCGATCGTGATCAACAAGGGAATCGTGATCCATGACGGCCCGCTGGCGGCAATCATCGACCGGTTCAGTCGGCACAAGATCATCGAACTGCAGTTTTCGGACAACATCGTGCCGCGGGGGCTCGAACGCTACGGTCGCATTCTGGAATCGCGACCACCAAAGGTTCGGATTCAGGTCGAAAAACAGCGCGTGTCGGAATGCCTTGCAAGTGTCCTCAGTCAGCATTCCATCGACGACATCAGCGTGGCTGAACGACCACTGGAAGATGTGATTGCCGAACTGTTTTCATCCGACGATGCGGCGAGGGCTGAAAAATGACCGCCACGCCTGCCCATGCCGAATCTGCATTCGGCGAAATCCGCGCGCGATTACGGCTCAAATGGCTGATTCTGAGGACCGCGATCGAGGAACGATTGACCTACCGCGCTGACTTCGCGTTTTCGACGCTCGTCCGATTTCTGCCGATCGTGACGCAGATTTTCCTGTGGAGCGCCATTTTTCAAAACGCACCGGGACGATCGATTCAGGGTTATAATTTCAGTGAGATGGTGTCGTATTACCTGCTGGTGATGCTGACGCGGGCGTTCTCAAGCATGCCGGGACTGTCCACCGGAATCGCCGGTTCGATCGCGGACGGTTCCGTGCGGAAATATCTGATTCAACCGGTCGATATGCTCGACCACCTGTTCTGGCATCGCATCGCGCACAAACTGGTTTACTATGTGGTTGCGACCGGCCCGTTTGCATTGGTGTTCTGGCTGTGTCGAGCCCACTTGCCGGACTTTCCGGGCTGGCCAGTCATGCTGGCGTTCATCAGTTCGCTGCTGATGTCTTTCCTGATTGGTTTTTTGATCGAGACCTTAATCGGGCTGATTGCCTTCTGGTTCCTTGAAGTCAGCTCCCTGGTATTCATCTACATGATGCTGAGCTATTTCCTGTCCGGACACATGATCCCGCTGGAACTGCTCTCGAAGTGGCTTCCCTTCGTGGACTACCTGCCGTTTCGATATCTGGCCTACACACCGACCGCGATTCTGCTTGGAAAAATTCCGCCCGAGCACTTGCCGATGGAATTACTGATTCAGGCAGGCTGGATTGCAGGTTTGTTTGTGTTGAATCGTTACACGTTCAATCGCGGCGTGCTGCGCTACAGCGCGTTTGGTGGATAGCCGGACTGCTTCGGGTTGGTACTGCCGTTTTGCCCAACTCGGCCCGAGAGTTCCCCGCCAAATGCAGATCAACTCGATTGACCCCGGCATGCGTGCCAGTATGCTGGCCGGGACGTCGCGGGCGGGAAAGAGTGATCCGTAAGGTCAATTTGCCTGCCGGTGCATTTCACTCTCGACAATGAAGTAAACTCGCGACGTATCGGGATCGACGACTTCGAGTTCGTGATCCCCGGTCGCGTGCAGAGCGGCTGCAAGTTCTTTCGTCAGATTCGCGGTCATAAAACGATTATACGCCAAAACGGAGCCAGCGAGAAAGAACGAACCGGCGGAAAAAATTGCCATCCGTCGCCCAATCCACTGTGTCTGGAGGCCACATTCCGTCACGACTTTCTCTCCGCAGCCATCGGATTTCGTGGGCTTCGACATCGAAATTGATTTGGTTATGATCCGAAGTGAAAACCAGGGAGAAAAAGATGGTGATTCGCGGACATTTTCAAAACGGTGTGATTGTTCCTGATGAACCGGTCAGTCTTCCGGAAGGAACAACAGTCAGAATTGAGGTAGTCGACATTGAACCGAAGAAGTTGAAACGGCGCGGTGGTATGTGGAAAGG
>CAMAVB010000286.1 GCA_945861465.1 Candidatus Kuenenia stuttgartensis | reverse complement strand
AGGTTGACTTTGCTGGAGGTATTGCCGCTGTTTGCATGAATCTCCGTCCGGATCGCTCGCGAACGCTCAAAGACGGCAAGAGCTTCATCAGAGTTCTGCTGCTCGTCGCGTGCAGTTCCCAGATAGTAATTGGCAACGCCGAGAATATTGTTGTAGCCTGCATTCTTCGGGTCCAGGGCATGCAGCGATTCTGCGCGGTCTCTCCCTTCGGTCAGCATCGATCCGGCGGAATCGAATTGCCCGGCAAGAATCAGAGCCTGGCCGATACTGATCAGTTGAATGGTTAGCTGAATTTGTGCCGTAAGATCCTTCGGAGCCAGTTCGGAATTTGCACGACGACGCTTGATGACCGCATCATACAGGGGCGTCGCTTCTTCCGTCCGACCGCGCCGAACAAGTACATTTGCGAGACCGCTGAGTGCCCGGTCTTCCGCCTGTTCAAAGTCAGACTTAACGAGATTCTTCCGGTCGTCCGACAGGGCGGTGAACCACGCCGCCGAGTCGCTGATTTCTTTGAGGACTCTGGCATTCACTTCGGCAGCTTCGCGAAATGTCGCCTCCGCGAGTTGAAGTTTGCCTTGCTGCTGCTGAGAACCCCCGACAATCTGCAGGGTCCCACCCAGGGCATTCTGGATTTCATAGACGGCCGGGCTGTCTTCTCGCGGCTGCGGTTCTTTTATGATTTCCCGCAGCAGTTCCAGCGATTCCTGAAGCAATCTGTTGCTCTCAGTCGGCTCACCCAGCAAACGGCGTTTGAGAGGAGCCCAGTCCCGGCAGATCAAAGCAAGATTATAACGCGGCGAGTCCAGTCGCCCTTTTACGACCAATCGCTCTTTTCCCTGTTCGTAAATTTTGGCGAACTCTGCGTCCGCTGCAGCCAGCTTGTCGAGACTTTCCCAGGCTCTGGCGATTTTATAGCGTACGGTCATCAGAGTCGGGATCGCCTGACCCTGTAGTCCTCCCGCCATCGCCACATCAAGCTCGTCCCATTTCTTCTCCAGGATTTCCAGGACGGCAATGCGAATTTCACTCATCGCCGGTTCTTTTGCCAGGCGATCGTCGATTTCCGTGACCACCAGTTGAATGTTCTTCAGGGCGAGCATCGCCTGTTCCTGGGCAATCTTCTCGTTTTTCTCGGCGAGGAGTTTTGCTTCGTCGGCCAGAATCTTCAGACGGTCGGCGTTATCTTTTGCCTTGACCGCAATCGCACGTTGTACTTCTTTTTCATCAGACTCCTTTTTGATCTGTACAGCCTGAGCGGATGTCACAGACCATGCCCACGTTGAGACGATGGCTGTGGAAATAATGAACAGACTGGCGAGCGTCGAGGGAACTGCGATTTTCGGGTTTCGCCGACACCAACGCCAGAGTCGTTCGAGCCGACTGATCGGGCGGGCCAGAATGGGTTCGCCATTGATGAAGCGACGCAGGTCGGCGGCGAGATCTGCGCAGGTGTCATACCGAGCGGCAGGATCTTTCTGCAGCGCCTTCATGCAGATCGTTTCGAGATCGACTGGCAAGCCAGGCTGAAGATCGCGCGGCGCGACAGGTTCGTTGTTGATCACCTGCATCACGGTGTCGAGCGGTCGCTCGGCCACAAATGGCGGTCGAGCCGTAAGCATCTGATACAGAATTGCGCCCAGTGAATACAGGTCAGATCGAGGGGTCACTGACGACATATCTCCCCGTGCCTGTTCCGGCGGCATGTAACTGGGACTGCCCATGATCGTGCCATCGCTGGTGGCTGAGGAAGCGTCGGGATCGACGATTTTCGCCAGTCCGAAGTCGGTGATTTTAGGTTTGCCATTCTTGTCCAGCAGAACATTGGCTGGCTTCAGGTCGCGGTGCAGAATTCGATTATCATGAGCGTACTGCATGGCAATGCATAGCTGTTCGACCAGTTCCGCAGAACGCTTCGGGTCGCGAGGCAGACCGTTGAGATCTTTATGAAGATCTTTACCGTCCACGAATTCCAGCGAGAAATAAGGCAGCCCCTCATGTTCGCCAATGTCAAAGATCTGCACAATGCCGGGGTGTTGCAGATGAGCCACAGCCCGGGCTTCGGCAATGAAGCGTCCCAGCGCTTCATTGCCTGAATGTTTGCCGGCCAGAATCATCTTCAAGGCCACGACGCGATTCAGCTTGCGATGTTGGGCCTTGTAGACAACTCCCATGCCGCCGCGACCGAGTTCCCCAAAGATCCGATAGTCGCCGATGACATTACCGCTAAGCTTATTGACCTTACCGGAATCTTCGCTCTGCAGAGTGTCGAAGAAATCTTCGCTGTCTTTCTTGCCCGGTGCTCCGATGAAAGTCGCCTCAGGTTCATCTGACGACCCTGCTGACTGCGAAATGAAGGTCTTTTCGTTTCCAGGATCCGTCTGCTCTCCATCCGGCCAGGTGTCCGCGTCATTTATTTCGGGCAACTTCTTCGCATGTCCGGTGAAAGGTGCCTGCTGCGGATTGATGTGCAACTGACCAGCCAGCATCGGAACTGTTTCTGGAGATAATTGGTTTCGTGGCGAAGTGACATCCGACGAAACAGACTCGGACGCCTTTCCTTCGCCGGCATTCGGGACAATTGTTTTTCCCGGGTCGAGTTCAGGAGCAGGCGGAGAGATAAGCGTCTCGCCGTCATTCAAAGTCCCGACAGCCTGTGCGTCGGAGAGGCAAGTCGCCTCCCCACCGGAACGTGGCTGGCGATCATTTTCATCTGAAGTTGAGGCTGGGCGATTCATAGGGACGCCTTAAAATTCTTTCACAGAGCAATGGAACGAATTGATGTCATCATCTTCATCACCGTTACGCCAGTCTCTGATTTTATGAAACCGTTCACACCTCAGAACGAAACCTGCGCAAGCAACCACAGTTTAACACAAATTTACAAAGCGCGGGCTTCGCCCGCAACCCAAAATAACAAATGCATGGAACACTAATCGACACTGATCCGCGCGAATCCATGACAATTTCTCCATCAGTGAAGATCAGCGTCGATTAGTGTTCTCCGTTTATGCGTGCCGGGATTTTCGCGCCGCGCGAAGTTCTTCAACGTTCGTAGTACAGATGGAAGTCAACAATCAATCTGTGTTCATCCGAGTTCATCTGTGGTTTAAACTGCCATTCTCGAATTGTCGTGAACGGTTACGATTTTATCAACTCGGCTTTGTTCTGCACGGTTCATGTTCAACAGGAACCAGTCACGGTCGTCGCCTCCATTCAGGATTGACCAAATGTTGATTTCGCGCCAACAAAAAAACGGTCCTTCAAGGTCCGACGGCCAAGAAGTCCGCATGCGCAGGCAAGTAACAGCAGGACGGCGCTTGAGGGTTCCGGAACTATGGTGACATTGCCTGTGACTGTGATCGTGCCGGTAGTACTGGAAAAAAGGATCTAGTTGAAGAGTTCATCGAAAAAGCCCGTAGAAAACGGAATTGCCACAACATCAATTTCATAAGTCCCGGCAGCAAATGCATCCAGATCCAGGCGGAACAGTAAATATTGAGTACCCAGGAGCATCGTCACAGGGCTTGATAAACCCGCCAACGGTGGGGGACCTGATCCATCGTCCGTGGCGTCAAAGGCCGAGAACAGATCTCCGGCACCATTGACTGTCCCCACAAACGTTGGAGTCGTTGGTGGGTCATTGGTATTCTGAGTCAAACTGTTCCCGAAAAAGACGTAAGTCGGATCAATCAACTGAGCGTCCGATTGTGTTGCAGTAAACTTCAATCCACCAGCCGGTGAAGGGCCAATAGGAGTGAGTGTCACATCCACCTGAAAGAGATTCAGCACGTCGGAGTCGTCACTTTCAATCAGCACATCGATCGTCCCGAACGATCCGGCCACCAATGGTGGCGGGGTGGAGGTGTCGAATGTAACAATTATCGATGCTACAGCCGCCGAACTGCTGACGCCAACAGAAGACAACATCATAAACAACACAGCGATATACGATTTCATGAGGAAGCTACTCTGCAAGGCAACAGAAATTGGGGCAATCAGCAACGAGATTCTCGGTCTTCCCATACCCAGCCACAACCATGAACGACGTAAATTCAGTAAGAATAGCAGAGCTTGAGGCGTTTTGAATCAACGCCCCGCTTTGTTGTTGGGAAATGCGCCTGTCATCAGTTGCGAGAACGGTTCGCGAATGTCAAAAGGAGGATCGTTGTTGAGAATGGCGTCGATATCCGGGACGCAAGGCTGCGTACATGAGGAATCGCAATTCGAGGCAAGAAAATTCAGGGTAAGAAAATTGGAGAACGCAGATGCGATTCATTTTCTTACCCCCAATTTTCTTGCCTAAACAAATTCTTGAATGAATCGATCCCAACAATGAAGCGGGGCGTTGGGCCAAAAGTTTGGCCTGACAGGCTGGGTGAATCGGTCGGTGGCCTCTACCTCGTATCTTTTGTCTGAACATCGCTCGGTATGGCAAGGCCAGGTGTGTTATGTAGTTTCGCTGGTAGACTGCTGCCCCGTCAGATCTAAGAATTCTGGTTGGGTGGCCGGGGCTGGACTGAGCGAAGCGAAGGAAGCCCCGGGGTTTCTAGCTAGCGCTCTCCAACCCCGGCCACCCGAAAATCAAGTCTTGGCGGGACACTAATGATCACGGAACAGACCGCTTTTCAGTTTTCTTCCCACCGCGCGACTGACCAAAGACGTGTCCAGAATGACGTGTCCAGAATGTTGACCAGTCCGCCGCCGTTCACGTCCGATTCCGCAGACGATGTGCCGGAAGCAGCGAGGACCTGAGCTTTGTCGGTGGAATTGACGATGCAATCGCCGTTGACATCGCCTAACAAACGATGGAAGTACTTCTTCGACTCAAACGACCCATTGCCGTCCATGTCGATACCCAGCTCGTAGTAGCCGTCTCCGGTATTTGTATTCCGGTTCCCTCCAATGCCCTGTGCTCCGCAGTCGAACCGAATCTTATTGCCGACGAACGTGCGAGTCGGCAGGCTGAGCAGCGAACCGTTCAGCCCGTTCAGATCAAACCGGGTGAGCTGCCGTCGATTGTTGTTGTTGATCAGGTTCATGAGCCCTGCGTTTCAAAGTCGAACGATACGTTGGCCCGCAACGATGTGCCGCTGATGTTAAAGGCCGCATTGTCACCGACTCCAACAGACAGGCTAAATGTGAAGGTGTCGCTTGCGTCCGGGTCGGTGGCTGAGGTCAGCGAAGTGCCGACCAGCAAGGCCAGCGCATACTAAATACCTGATATACCAAGTACTTGCATCAGGAAATCATCATTCCAGCCGCAGAGTTGGCGTTTCGCCCTGAACGAGCTGACAGCGGACGAACTTCATTTGATGAAGCGTGGTCTTGAAGCCGGGTTGGCAGTCGCCAGAGACGAGGCCCTCGACGCTTCACTTGGCTGCGTGATCGACGACCGAGCCGCCGAGCGTGACGCCAAATCTTGATTCGGCGAAACCAGAGTGCCGAATTCTCTGGTTGCGGCATGTGGTACTATGGCGACCGTATGCAGCAATTCGAATGCGACAAATGTGGCGCGTGTTGTAAGAGACTGACAGATTAACGACGCGAACGGGCCTGGAACCTCTGCCTCCGCAGGTTCGATGCCGCCAGTTGACGTCGGCTGGCACTGAGGGAAACCGGATAGTCCACGATTTCCATTGAAACCGCACGCTATCGCGTTCCGGCTGATGCACCGCAAGCCGCAACCCCGCGCCAACCACTCCCCCGCCATCGCCCATTGAACTGGCGCTGCAGCCACATTTGCGCTACTTTGGCCGAGGTTCTTTCTATATCACCGGCTTCTATTCTGTAAAGGGTCGCGAAAAAACGCCAGCGACACTATCCCCACAAAGCCGCATGGGAAGTGATGCAGTTTCAGGCCCTGTTAACGATGTGAGGTATCCGATGTCCGCGACGGCAACGAGTGGAAATCCACGCCGAGCTTCCGAGCCAGCGACCTGCTGATGATCAGCTTCGCAGCTCAGGAAGCCTACCGTCGTCATTTTCTGAATTGCCGTTACTTACTCAGAACGGTCAGTCTTGAGTCAGATACGACATTGAAATAGCTGTCGCCAGATATGCCAAATCAACCGGATTCTGGTGATCGCCGACGCGGCCAGAAAGAGCACCTTGATTGCCGTCAATTTGATCACACCTGCGGATTTGTCGCAAAATCGTTCGCTGCGTCGGTCGATGTGACCGGAGCAGGTTCGAACTGCCAGAGAAAATACTCCGGTCGGTCTCACCGTAACAGGATCGGGCATCAGGTCGCAGTATTCGGTCTGTCGGATCGAGGCTTCGATCGATGGTGCAAATCTGACTCAGGACACGCCCTACTATGCAGTTTGAAAGGGAGCTGTGGCGAGCTCAGGACGCGGTCAGCTCCACAGGCAGTGAAAACGAGTTTGTAATCAGTTCGACTGCGTCACTTGATGAAGTACTGCCAACACAATGAATCAAAATGATGTCGTGTCGGACTGACGCGAGTTTTGCGTTACGTCATAAAGCCCGACGTCCAGAAGCCCGGCAAACATCGCCACATCACTGACGACCGCTGAGGCCTCGAACTCTTTGGCGGCCACGCCACTCGCCTTCAAGAACCCTGGGGCAAAGAATCCCTCGACCGTTACGGCGACGCCATTGCCAACACCCGAGTCCTTCTGCTCTCCGCCTACGACGAAGAACGCGAGACAGGATCCGAAGACTTGCATTGGAAACTGGCGGGTGTTGAAGTGTCGTGCCTGCTCCAACTTTCCCGTGGAAAGCTCCCGCGCCGTTGCCGCACTGACGTGGCCAGGCAGGCGAATCCCAGACAGGCGAATCCCAGCCAAGTGTCATTCAGATCCTGCCGAATCTGCCAAAGTTTCTGAATCTGGCGAATTCAGTTCAACCTCTCCGCGTTGAGACGCAACAACACGACATCCCATAGCAAAGGAGATTCAGTGATGTCTCGAATTGTGCGTTTCATTCGGTCGGCGGTGATTGACATTCTGCTGCTGATTTCCGTTTCCCTGGCCGCTGGCCACTATCAGAAAGGTGTTGCTGCAATGACAAAACCTGTGATTTGCGGGATTGGTCCCGCTGTACTGGACCAGCGATTGCTGGTGGATCCGTCTGTGTTTCTGGAGGGGCGGAAGCTGGATGTGCAAATGGAAGATTCCCCGGGAGGCGGCTGTCTGAATTCGTTGCGGGCGGCTCGTCAATTTGGAGGAGATTGTCGACCGCTGGTGTTTGTGGGGAACGATCCGGCTCGCCGACATTTGGCGGCTCTGCTAAACGAAGAGTTTTCCGATGCTGTGATGCTGCCGATGTTGCAACGGACCCGACGATCGGTGCTCTGTGGAAACACCTGTGCCACGATCCGACCGCCGATGGTGAATCAGACGTTGCCAGAATCGGCACGTCAACATCTTCGGAACGCGGACCTGGTGATTGTGGCACCGTTGACAGGGCGTGACACTGCGGTGGTGGCGGATGTTCTGCAGCAGACCACCTGTTCGATTCTGCTGTTGTCCGATTCTCAGTTGGCGGATGCTGAAACAGCGGCTCAACTCAGTCGGCTGGCCACGTGGACTATCGTCAACCGTCGTGAACTGGCGGGCTGGACGGGCTGTGAAAGTCTGGAGGCTGGCCTCCTGGTGCTGCAGGGACTGGGTGTTGAGAATCTGCTGGTGACCGGTGCCGACGGTGTGGTCATGCTCCACAGTGGCGAGCAGGAGTTTCAGCCCTCGTTTTCGGTGCCATGCAACGGCACAACGGTCGGTGCCGGGGATACATTCACCGGCACGTTTGCGGCAATGCTGGCCGAAGGGCAGCCATGGCGGGAAGCCGTGCGACTTGGTCAGGCCGCCGCGGCCATGCATTTGACACGCACGTTCACGGTGGAGACTTCACAGCAGTTGAAAGATGTGGCCGAAGAACTGCCGACTGTTCCGGTGGACCTGCCACCACTGCCGTTTCGTCGTCGCGGTCTGCGACGACGATTGTCACCTTTGAGTGTCGGAATTGCCCTTGCAGCCACGTTGATGACAGGAACGTTGCTCAATCTGAGTGGTTACTTTGCCTGAGTCAGTCCGTCATTCCTGATTAACCCGTCGCCCGATCTCAGTGTGAGGTCGGGCGTTTTTGATGTCTGCCAAAGATGCGGGTGAGGACGTTCGACAATGCTACCAGCCCCCACCCGCAAGCGGTCTTTCGGCCAGCAGAAATCTCTGCTGACACCGGATCAACGACCTTGGACTGCACAGAGCACGCTCCTGAGGTCCGAGAACCAAAGGATTCCGGCTGGCGACAAATGCGCCTGTGCTGTGCTGGAAAGACGGAACCCAGTGTTGTTGTTCCGATTGTCGGCTTCGTTCCTGTTCCGGTTGGAAGCGCGGCAGTTCCTGGCGTTGTTGTTCCACGAACCGCCGCGAACGCAGCGTTCATTCGGTCGTTGTCCGACTGAAGATGATATCCGACAATAAGTCAGATTGATACCGTTCACAGTTCACTGTCTGAGCATGACCATTCCATGCGTGAATCCGTTGTCTGACATCGGCCAGCGAAAGATCACCGGCACAGTAGTCCCGCTGATAGCGTCGGAATCGGCGACGAACGCGACGGATGCTGGATTTGCAAAACCAGATTCGTTGTGGCCAGACCCGAAGTCCCAGAAACCGGACTCCGTCGCAGGTTCGGCTGATCACCCGTTTGCGAGGATGCAACCACAGACGCAATGAGATGAGAAACTCTTCGATGGCATCCCGCATTTTCGCGAGTCGAGCCTTGTCGTGATCAAACAAGACGAAATCATCGACATACCGGATGTACGCCGGACACTGAAGCTCTTCTGTGACGAAGTGGTCCAGTGGATTCAGGAAGACATTCCCGAAGAATTGACTCGTCTGGTTCCCGATCGGAATGCCACGTCGGCGTTCTGTTGCTGAAAACAGATCGTCGCCCGGAAAGTACCCAGGCACACTGACCTGGCGGTTCGAATGATCCAGGATCACGCGCGTGAGTGACAGGACTTTCGGATCCTTGATTTTTCTCTCGATTTGCTGAACCAGGATCTGATGGTCCACGCTTGGAAAAAACTGCCGGACATCGCACTTCAGGACATACCTGTATTGACCGGCAAAATGCTGATATCGCCGAATGGCTGCATGCGTTCCTTTGCCACGTCGGCTGGCGTAACTGTCGTGAATGAAAGACCGGTCAAAAATCGGTTCGACGAGGTTGCACAGGGCATGGTGAACAAGCCGATCGCGGAATGGTGCTGCACTGATCAGCCGAGCCTTCGTGTCGTGCAGCATGAATGTGCGGTAGGCACCTGGCTTGTATGTGCCATCAATCAGTTGCTGCCGCAGTCGTGCAAGTTCCAGTTCTCTGTGGTATTCGAAACGCTCTACGGCATTCTGTGACCGCTTTCCGCGGCGAGCCTTGCGATAGGCCAGCAGAAGGTTCTCGAATGAGACCAGTTGCTCCCAGAGGTGGCCGTGACGTTTCATGGTGTGCTCCGCGACTCTGATGCCCGCTTCCAGCCTCCGATCTGTATTCCGATCTGCAGCAGTCGCTGCCCGCTTTCTCCGTAGGACTTTGCAGTCAAAAGATTCATGTCATGGGCCAGTCGCAGAAGGAACCTCAGCTTCTCAAGTTCAATGTTGACGCGGTCGAGGATCTCCGATCGTTTCTTTTGAAACTTTGCCTCAATCAAGAGTTCAAGTACGTTCACCACTTGCGTTTGAAGACGGTCACCAAGAAAAAACTTCTGGTCACGTGGAAACTTGCCGATCTTCGGCAGCAGCCAGACCGTCAGTTCGTACCACTCACGAATGACAGGCAATTCTTCACCAGGCTTCATGATCGACCATTTTCAATTTTTAACTCGCGCGCCACGCTGCGCGTGTCGCAGTTAAAATAAAAAAACAAACGGAACAGGGTAAGACAGTAAGACGGCAGAATATTACTTGGTCCTGGAAAGACGGAACCCAG
>CAMAVB010000285.1 GCA_945861465.1 Candidatus Kuenenia stuttgartensis | reverse complement strand
TTCCTTTGTGGTTGTGATCGCAGTCTTCATACACGGCGAAGCACACAGCCAGCCGTCGTCGCGGACGTGCCAGCCGGTCGGTTGTCCTGGATTGGACGGATGATCGAAATACGTGATGCCTTCGATCCGATTGTAATGGCGACTGGTTTCGCCGCTGTAACTCATCCAGCGTGCGGATTTTTCGAAAAGATTGCGCTCGGTCTGAGTTCCTTCGCTGCCGATCAGGACGCCTCCACCGAAGACCGCTGAGACCGACTTCGCCACGCGTACAGCGAGAAACCCAAAATTCGTCTGCCCGAATTCCAGTGATGCAGAAATCGGCAAGAAACGACTTTGAAGTTCAATGGTGTACTCATTCGTTTCCGTCAGCGGCCTGACTTCGCAGATCAGTTCCTGCCTGAGCAACGGCGCGGGGTCATGTCCGTCGAACCATCCCAATTCCACCGCCATGCAGCAGGAATCCTCCCCGTCGTCGTAAGCCAACCACTGCAACTGGCGAATCATGGCACCGGACGCATTTCCCCAGAAATCAATTCCCGTGACTTTGAGGTGCGCAAACCAGATGGATTGATGGTGATCGTGATCCGGCGCGCCAGGATGCCCCATGCGGGTCAGTAAAGTTCCTGAGGGCGCGACGACAGGAAAGAAAAACGGTCGAGGATAATCGGTCCCTGAGTTCCAACGCAGCACTTCGCGGTCGTCAATCTGAAACGAGACCTGATGCCCGGCCAGCGGAATGATCTGACAGCGTTGTATGTGAGTCATGGTCAGGCTCTCTCGAATGAACGTCGGAGCCCGGAAACGCATGTTCTATGGAACTCAGACTTCGTGGAAGCATAGCAGGTCCGTATGGTGCGGGAATTCATGAGTCTCGCTCTTTCTCCCTTTTTCCGGTACGCCACATCTGCGTCGATTCCTGCCGCCTTGAACTGGGATTCCTCACGTGCCCTGACTTCTCATCGTCACTCCGCATTGAATGACCCGCTGGACGCATACATGTTCGTGGTCGTAGAATGCCGAAGTAACGTGATCCAAAGCGATGCGTCGCAAACTCACTTCAACGAAGTTGAGAGTATGGATAAAGACAATCCGTATTTCTGTGGATGTTGACTTAAATTCCCCATTTATCTCAGGAGACATTCCATGTGGCGAGTCGGTAACTGCCACTCCCCTGGACTGCCGGTTTGTTTGATTGGCGTTGCTCTATTTCTCCTCAGCCCGGGTTCCGATGCTCTGGCTCAACAAGTCGCCTACAACAGAGATGTGCGCGCGATCCTGGCGGAGAACTGCTTCTCCTGCCACGGGTTCGATCAGAAGACACGCGAAGCGGGATTGCGACTGGATACGCCTGAGGGCGCGACGGCGGTTCTGGAATCCGGGCATGCGGCAGTCCGTCCTGGTCAGCCAGACGACAGCGAATTGGTGCAGCGGATCTTCAGCGCAGATCACAGCACTCTGATGCCGCCTCCCGAATCCGGAAAACAACTCACCGCTGAACAGAAGAGTATCCTGAAGACATGGATCGCTCAGGGAGCGGAATACCAGAAGCACTGGGCCTTTATTCTTCCCGTAAAAGTGACTCCGCCAATTGAGGTGAAGGTGGACTCAGTGCAGAAGAACCCCGTCGATGCGTTCATTCAGGATCGACTGAAACAGGCAGAGATTTCTCCGTCGCCGGTCGCGGATCCAATTACATTGATCCGACGGGTCAGCCTTGATCTGACGGGACTGCCTCCGACAATTTCCGATGTAGATGCCTTCCAGACGGCGTTCGAGCAGAATCCCGAGACCGCATATGCAGAACTGGTTGACCGATTGCTGCAAAGCCCGCACTACGGCGAACGCTGGGGACGCTGGTGGCTGGACCAGGCTCGCTACGCAGACAGCAACGGCTATTCCGTCGATGCGCCGAGAAGTATCTGGAAATACCGAGACTGGGTTGTGAGCGCGCTCAATGAGGATCTGCCGTTTGACGAATTCACGATCGAGCAGTTAGCGGGGGATCTGCTGCCTGATGCAACCGTCTCGCAGCAGATCGCAACCGGGTTCCACCGCAACACACAGATAAACCAGGAAGGCGGCATCGATCCGGAGCAATATCGCATTGACAGCATCTTTGATCGCGTCGCCACCACCGGTACTGTATGGCTCGGATTAACAATCGGGTGCGCGCAATGCCATGACCACAAGTTCGATCCCATCGAGCACAGAGAATACTATCAGTTCTTTGCATTCTTCAATAATCAGGAGGAGCCCAGCCTGACCGTCTATGGGCCTGAAATTGATGCGACGGCATTGACGACGGAGAGGAAGCAACTGGAGGCGTCTCTTCGCAAGTTCGTAGACAATGCGAGCACCGAGCTGGACGCATGGGAATCACAGCTCAATGCGGAGCGAAAGGACGCACTGTCAAAAGATCTGCAGAAGGCATTGACTGCGGAAAAGTCAAAACGCAGCACAAAGCAGCTTCTGGAACTTTTCAGCGCAGGTCCCGGCGCAGCGGACCATGATTTTCAGCATCAGCATGAACGCCTTAACAGGATCGAAGAGCTACTGGCATCCGGCGTTTCAACGTTAGTGATGAAAGAGTTGCCTGAACCGCGCAGGACAACCGTATTCATCAAAGGAGATTTCACGCGACCGGCGGAAGAAGTGAAGCCTGGAACTCCTGCGGTCCTGCCGCCTCTCGGAAGCGACAAGGATCGCGTCACCCGACTGGATTTGGCACGATCGATCGTCGCCGAGAACAATCCGTTGACATCCCGCGTCATCGTGAATCGTGTCTGGCAGCAGTATTTCGGGCGCGGACTGGTCGAGACCGAAAACGACTTCGGACTTCAGGGTTCTCCACCGTCACATCCCGAGCTGCTGGACTGGCTGGCTGTTGATTTCATGGAGCACGGCTGGAGCCTCAAAGAACTGCATCGGCGAATTGTCACGTCGCACACGTATCGTCAGGATTCCCGGGAACGAATCGATCTGCGGACAAAAGATCCCGGAAACTACCTGCTCGCTCGCCAACGGCGGCTGCGGCTGGATGCCGAAATTGTGCGCGACATCGCGTTGTCAGCCAGCGGCTTGCTCTCTTCAAAAATGGGCGGCCCCGCAGTCTATCCTCCAATTCCTGCGGGTGTCATGGGGCAGGGTCAGTCAAATCGAGAATGGAAAGTCAGTGTCGGCGAAGACCGCTATCGGCGAGGGCTTTATACCTTTGTGTATCGAGCCACGCCTCCACCTTCGCTCAACGTGTTCGATGCCCCCGAGGGCCTGAGTTCCTGTACGCGACGCAACCGCAGTAACACGCCACTTCAGGCTCTGACGCTGATGAATGACGCAAACTTCTTTGAATTCGCCGCAGCCTTGTCGAAACTCATTGAGCGCGACGGGATCGAGATTGCGTTTCGACGATGCACATCCCGACGCCCCGCACCGGATGAACTGAACGTCTTTGACGATCTTTCACCGCTCAACGCCGCTCGAGTACTGCTCAACCTGGACGAAACTTACACCCGCGAGTAACGAATCGGACGTGCGTCATGGACAGCGAACTCCCGCTCCTGGATCAAACCCGCCGCCACTTTTTCCGTAATTGCGGAGTGGGCGTCGGTGCCATCGCGCTCGGCGACCTGATTCAGGAACGACCATCAGCCTTCGCCGCGAATCTGACGCACAGTCCTCTGGCACCAAAACCGACGCAATTCCCGGCGCGGGCGAAACGCATCATCTATCTGTTTATGGCAGGCGGACCATCGCAGCTGGATATGTTCGTGCATAAGCCACTGCTCACTGAACTCAGCGGGAAACCGATGCCTCAAAGCTACCTTGAAGGCAAGCGTTTTGCATTTATGGACAGTAGTCACAGAACCAACCTGCTGGGAACGCGGCGGTCGTTTCGACAGTACGGCGAATCCGGAGCATGGGTCAGCGATCTGTTGCCTCATACGGCCGGCGTCGCTGACAAACTGACGTTCCTGCACACCTGCAAGACCGATCTCTTTAACCACGCGCCAGCCAAGATTTTCATGAATACCGGAACGGGTCAGTTCGGACGGCCAAGTCTGGGCTCCTGGCTGACGTATGGCCTCGGCAGCGAATGCGACAACCTGCCCGGCTTTGTGGTTCTGCAGAGCGGGCCGCGCGGCCCGCGCGGTGGCGCAATGCTCTGGAGCAGCGGGATGCTTCCGACAACGTATCAGGGAGTACCGCTTCGCAATCAGGGCGAGCCGATTCTGAATCTCACAACTCCTGAAGGTGTCGATGAGAGCCAACAAGTTCAGGTCCTGGATGCCGTCCGAAAACTGAACTCACAAAGGCTGGAACACACCGGTGACGAAGAGATTGCCACGCGCATCAATGCCTATGAAATGGCCTACCGGATGCAGTCCAGCGCTCCGGAGCTGATGGACACGGCTGGCGAAAGTCCCGAAACGCTCGCACTTTACGGGATCAAAGATCCAAACGAGGCCAGCTTCGCGAGAAACTGCCTGCTGGCGCGGCGGCTGGTCGAACGAGGCGTACGTTTTATCCAGCTTTATCATACGAACTGGGATCATCACGGAGGTGCCACGGAAAACCTTGAGCAGCATCTGCCGTTAGTTTGTCGTGATATTGACCAGTCATGCGCTGCGCTGGTGCGGGATCTGGAACAGCGCGGTTTACTGGAAGACACGATTGTCGTCTGGGGCGGTGAATTCGGCCGCACGCCGATGGGTGAAGTTCGTGAATCCACGGGACGCAATCATCATATTGACGCATTCACAATTTGGTTTGCCGGCGGTGGATTCAAGCCAGGCATCGCTCATGGCGAAACAGATGAATTCGGATTTGGACCGATTGGTGAATCGGTCCATGTGCGTGACATTCATGCAACGTTGCTGCATCAGCTGGGAATTCATCATGATCGACTGAGCATCCGATCCCAGGGACTGGATTTCCGACTGACAGGAGTGCTCCCGGCACGAGTGATTCACGAACTGCTTGGATGACCAGGTGGCCCCCAACGCCGTTAAGGATTTATCGTCGTGTTTTCACAGGTTGTCTCGAAGTCCCTTCTCCCCTTGGCAAGGGGGAGAAGGTGGCCGACAGGCCGGATGAGGGGGTTATTCGCTGGTTCTGACTCTATCAAATGCTTAACGGCGTTGGATGGCACCCCATGAGACTGTTTCCTGCAAGAGCGATTTAACCAATGACAGATTTTACAGAACGAGCCTCCAGTCCAACTCAGGCACATGCCTATCGCAGCGGGCCGCGCATTACGGCTCTGGAGACTGTGATTCCACACGATGTGATGCCGGGATTGCTGGCATTGCGAGTTCATACGGACGCTGGCACGGTTGGCGGGACACCAGTGATCGGGCATGGCGAGACCTATTATATCCCGACCGCTGCGGCTGCTGTGATCCATGACTTCATGGCTCCACGACTTCTGGGCAGCGATGCCCGCGCGATCGAGAGTCACTGGCGATTCCTCTACGAACGGATGACGGCGTTTGGCGGAACCGGTGCAGAATTGCGAGCCCTGTCAGCCGTCGATCTCGCGTTATGGGATATTGCCGGTCAGCTGGCTGAGCAGCCTGTCTGGAGACTGCTCGGCGGTCCGGTTCGCGATGCAGTCCCGGTCTACAACAGTTGCGGCGGTCCGTTTTATGGTCGATCCAATCGGAAAACACCGTCCGCATCCGGCTGGCCAGGACATGGAGATCCCGGACAACCAGGACCGCTGGAAGACAACTGGGCCAGCATGAATTCGCCCGCCGATCTGGCCGAAGAACTCGTGGCCCTGGGATACAAAGGCATGAAGCTCTGGTCTTTCGATGCCGTCTACCGCCGTCAGGGAGGCCACTATTTATCGTGGAATGATATCCGCGAAGGCGTCGAACCGTTCGAAAAGATCCGCGAGCGAGTCGGTGACAGAATCGAAGTCATGCTCGATGGTCACGGCTTCTTTTCGCTCGCCGCCGCGCGGCGCATTGCCGAAGGAATGCAGGCCGTGCGACCGCTGTGGATGGAAGACATTCTGCGTCCGGATTCGATTCACGCGATGGCCGCGTTTCGCGCGCAGATCCTTGTGCCGATTGCCGTGAGTGAAATGCTCGTCATGGCCGACGACTACCGTCAGGTTCTCGAAGCGCGCGCCACAGATTACGTGATGATCGATCCCACTTGGGTTGGCGGAATCTCGGCGACGCGGCGAATTGCGGAACTGGCTCAGTTGTACAACGTCCCGACTCTGATGCACGACTGCACGGGGCCGTTCACGTTGCTGGCCGGCATCAACGTGGCCGCCGCGAATTCCGGCGTCGCATTTCAGGAAACCGTGCGGGCGCACATCGCAACGCTCTATCCGGCATTGATTGATGAAAACGTGACCATCGTTGATGGACACATCGCGATTCCTCAACGCTCTGGGATCGGAGCCCGCTGGTTACCGGAACTGTTTGATGCGGGACATCCGGGTTATCGACGGTCGAATCTCTGAATTCCGCAGTGCCGACCCGTCGTTTTAATCGTTTAACGGCAAGCCGCAGGCGTCGGTGTTGCGCCTACGCCTGCGGCTCGCCGTTAAACGAAAATGCCGACCATGGAGACTAAAACGACCGCATCTGTAGGCCGCATTGACGTCGTTACTTCCCCGTGACCTGTTTCACGATCAGCGTCACCGTAATGCAGCCGTAGAAAATTCCACAACCGATTAACGCGACTCGCCGCCACATCGGCGGCTGAATTTCTTTGGGAAGAAAACGTGTGTTGACCCGTAGAATCTGAAAGGCTCCGACGGCAAGGATTGGCCCTGCGAAGGCACCAAGGATCTTGAACAGAGACAAGGCATTTTCCCCCATCGACAACACGACGATTCCCATTGCGGCAAAGCCGATCAGTAACCTGGCGTAGACGCGACTGGCTGACATGCTGTGAACTCCAGGCCAGCCGGACCACAGGACATCCGCCACAATCCGTGTCAGGCAGTCCGAATTGCCAAGCTGTGTGGAAAACAGAATCCAGAATCCGTTGATCAGCGCCAGCACCCAGAATCCGCTCCACAACTGTTCGGCCATATGACGTGCCTGAAACGCGCCGGCGGCATAGCCTTCCAGCACGGTTCCCGGCGGCACGATGGCCAGTGCCAGATTGACGTTGAGGAACATACCGAGCACGCAGCCCATCGCCCACAGAACAGACTGGTCCAGCAGCGTGTACCTCCACCAGATCGTCCAGCGACGCAGATTGTCGGTCGTTGGAAGAAAGACGCGGCCGATCGTTGCCAGTTTTGAATTCTCATCCGCCATGATTCCGCCGAATGATCCCATCCATGCTCCCATACCGAGACCCTTATCACGGCTCAGGTTTGAGATCGCCAAATTGCCAAGTCCTCCGGATCCAGCCGTGGCCGCGAACGCCGCCAGCAACATGAAATCTGCCTCCGCCGGCAATCCGTGCGGAATCAAAAAACCCATCGCCGTGCGCTTCCAGATTTCCACCGGTACGAACAGGATATTGGCAATGATCAGAAAACTGAAAATGAAAATGACCATGCCCCACGAAAGTCGTTCCAGAACTTTCTCCACGGACTTTCCAGAAAGCAGCAACATGACCCCAGCGGCAACGACGATGAAGGAGATCCACAGCAGCGAGTTGGCATCGGCCTTCACAGGTTCGCGGCCCGCTGCCGCCGCAAACAGCACATTCGCACATCCCAGTGCCATTGCCGGTGCGACCAACTGCATCATTCCCATCATGATATAAAACAGCCCCCAAATGCGCGAACCGGGGCGAAGTCGCATGATGCCCGTCAGAATTGGTTCGCCCGAGTACAGCGTGTAGCGAATGGCTTCCAGGTTGAAGATCAACTGCAGAAAAATGCCGACCGAAGCGATCCACAGGATCCCAGTGCCGTACTTTACAGCCACCATCGGGCCAACGATCCATTCGCCACCGCCAATTGAAGCCGCCAGCAGAATGGCTCCCGGCCCGATCGTGCGCAGGATGTTGCCGGCATTGAATGGCAGCGGTTCCGGTAAATCGCCCGTTTGCCAGTTTGGAAGGCAGCCATGATCACGATGGGGATCAGAGAAAAAGGAATTGTCAATCGGATTCTGCGCGGGATCTGTCATAAGAAGTTATCGTGCTGGAGGAAAGCTTGTGCATGGAAAATGCCGTGAGCATGGTCAGCTCAATTTGAGATTTGAGATTTGAGATTTGAGATTTGAGATTTGAAATCTGAAATCAGAGTTTAGCAGAATCAACCTTCCGTCGCCTGCATCAACCCTCGCATGTATCCGTAGGCGAATAATCGACCAAGCATCGTATATCCGGGTTCACCATCGTCTTCACCCACCATTTGTGGCACATGGTCAGGACGTATGGGGCCAGTGAATCCAATGCTCAGAAACGCCCGCATTGCCGCCACCATATCTGTCGGACCATTGTCATGAAACGTCTCAGCAAATGACTGTGCGTTGCCCCGCACATCGCGAAAGTGAACATACTGAATGTGCGAACCAAAGTGTCGAATCGTGGCCGGAATATCAACGTTCATGGTGGCGAACGTCCCCTGACAGAAGCACATCGCGTTCGATGCGCTGGGAGCAAGCGAGAGGAGCCGATCAAATCCGGCGACGTTGTGCATGATCCTGGGTTTCCCGAGCAGCTCAGGCAACGGAGGATCGTCCGGATGCATGGCCAAAATCACACCGCATTGCTCAGCGACCGGCAGGAGTTCGTTGAGCATTCGTTCGAGCTGTTCCCAGAGTTTTTCCGGAGTCAGTTGTCGAGCCAACGCATCGAATTCCGCATTCGGTGGCCGATAGCCGAGTCGCACGGCGTGCTCCACTTCTGCGAGATCAAACGCCGTGACCTTAGCTCCGCCGCGTTCTGGTGCATCCAGTCGGGTGCGACACCAGTCTGTGCCGGCCATAAAATTGTAACACAGAAAGCGAATACCCAGATCGGCCATCTGACGAATCAGCAACTTCAACGCTTCGATCTCCGATCCGTCATCACAGCCAAGCTTGATGTTCTCGATCGGAAGGTATCCTTCGACCACCGCCAGTCGCATTCCGAACGAAGCGATGCGTTCCTGCGCCCGCTGCAGCACTCGGGCGTCAGAGCCCGGATAACGATGCACGACGTCTGTAACCCCGCACTGAGCTGCCAGTTGCAGGTTCTCGTCGGACATCGGCGTCAGGACAGTTGCGAGTTGCATGGGCGAGAGCATTTGATTTGGAGAATGTCGGGCAGAAAGTAGTGATCTGTCATTCATGTTTTGATGTGTGCCACTGGCTCTGCCAGTGCTTCCTCCAAATGGGGCGCACTGGCACAGCCAGTGGCACACAACCCATCCATGAATGCGTGACAGAACACGATGGTGTGTGGAGCGCAGCAAAACACACCACGTTCGCACATTCATCCGTCACAGACTTGCCGGAGACTTATACAGAAACGTGACTTCTTCCGGCGTGATGGCTCGCCGAAAAATCATCAGATCATCGAGATCTCCGATGTACTCGATGCCGAGCATGATCGCGACTTTGCTGAGATCCCATTTGTAAACGAGCGGCTGTCGGATTGCTCCCTGAAGTTTTCCGTTCAGATAGAGACTTGCCGACGACGGAGTTTCATTGGAGGCATTGACGTTCTCAAACGTAAACACAACATGCGTCCAGTCGGACTTTGAGAACGACGGCTTTTTCACGGTGACCATCGGTCGTTTCTCGACCGGCCACTGTTCCCAGGGAATGTCCTTTGGATTCCAGTGCTTCAGGTCTGAAAACACACCGAGACGAAAGTCCCGCGGAAGGTCCTTGTCAAAATCGACGAAGAATGCACCGTTGTTCCATGCATGCTGAGTGATCTGCAGAGGATCACAGTACCCTGGCAGCAGGTCTTTATCCGGATCCAGCCGCATCCACATCGACACACTTCCTGACCAGTCCTTTTCGGCATAGTGCATCTCCGTCCCGGCAAAGCAGACAACTTCCTTTGCCCTCCCGG
>CAMAVB010000284.1 GCA_945861465.1 Candidatus Kuenenia stuttgartensis | reverse complement strand
CCTGTGAAACTCGTGGAAGCATGGTGCAAAGAACATCTGCCAGTCTCCGTCCAGGCTCAACGAAGACTTGCCTTTTCCCCTCAAATACCGTAAACAAATCGCACCTGATCAATATCCCTACGCAACCCCAACTTTGCTGCTGCCTAGCGTAGACCCATAGCTGCGGGTGATCGAAGTCACCGCCGCCATTCTCGCTGACAACGTACAGATATCCGCTGCTGTCCATCGTCAGTCCCTCATGTTGCTGGTTTGGAACAGTCAGAGGATTGCCAGGATCGGAGATGATCGTCAGTGAACTGAGAATATTTCCGGATCGATCCACTTCGACAATCCTACCCGATTCCTGACTCAGCGCCAAGAGGTGATTGAAATCGCCCTCTCCGGTCAGGTACGGCAGATTCGACAGCGAGAAAACATCAGCGAAGTCCAGGAGATTGGCCAACGACGGATTGAAGAGGTTTGTCGAGTTGACTGTGGCGGGCGATCCGTTCGTTGCGGTGTTCGCTGCGAAATCGATCCCCGTCTGAAAAATTCCCTGCGGCAGTGCCTCCTTGACTGCAATGAATCCGCTGGTCAACGGGTCATAGGAGATTCCTTCAATCCCAGTATTCCCAATTGTCGTACCGAGCTTCACGGTTTGTGCACCGAGGCGGGTCAGAGTCGTGCCGGCGGCATATGTGAACATGACAGCCTGCCGATCGCGTTCCTCGGCCATGACGAACTTGCCGTTGCCGACGTAGGTCAGTCCTTCCGGATCGTAGAAGTCTGTGCCCTGAGGACTACTGCCAGGGGCCAGCGTCATGGAGTTGATCAATTGCCCGGTCTTCGAGACCTGGACAACCGACGTGCCGCCATCGCCAACGACGAACAGCGTGTCGGTGTCCCAGTTGTAGGTCACCGCTGAGACTTCCTGGGCCAGCAGGCTGTTGGCTGGCGGAGTCGTCCGCGTCGGTTCGGGCAGATCGTAGCGTCCTATTCGGACATACGTGGACAGATCTACGCCGGGGAAGACGGTATCTGCCTTCATTATCAGGTTCTGGATGCGCTGATCCAGTGAGGCGCGGGTATCTGCAACGTCATAGGCTGTACCAACCGTGCTGTGGAATTCGCCGAGAAAGTCTTCGAACGCCTTCTGTTCGCCGAGGGCGGTGGCAGGCACATTGGCAGCCGCAGTGAAGTCGAGAGCCTCGCTAATCGCTGCCGAGAGGGTACCGTCGTTGAGCAGATAGCGGAAGTTCTCGGCATTAGCCTTGATAGGATAACCGTCGCCGCCGTTCGCGGTAAAGTTCAGCACCGCGACGCTGATCGTCGCCGGCGCACCCGCGAGCACTACCCCGTTGTCGACAACCCTGGAAACCAGATTGTCATCGAGGTCGTAGATTGCGACGTCCACGACCCTCTGCCCAATTGGCCGGGATGGGTTGTAGGAGAATCGAACGCCACCGATCTGAGCATAACCACCATTACCTGGAGTCAATCCAGCCGCATAATTCAGGATGTCCAGCAAATCCTGCGGATTCGTATCGAACACCATCAGCTTGTTGTCAAAACGCAGCGCGTTCTCAACGTCCAGCTGTGAAATCGCGCCAGCCGGCTTCACGCTTGAACCGGCGGGCGGCAGCTTTTCACCGTCTTCGCCAATCGAGCCGATCGAGGCACGGATCCCGCCGCCGTTCTTAAGCGATGCAATGATCACACCGGGATTGAGCGCTTCCCTGGCCTTGAACAGGTTGGCGTCGGCAGAGATGTCGCCGAGATTGACTTCCTGAGCCCGGCCAAAGACACGATCGCCCTCCAGGTAAACGTCGGTGTAACCGTAGATATTGCCGTCCTTGGCAACGATCACGTTGTTGATCGCCTGAACAATCGCATTGACCCTGGTGCCAATGGTGCTGCTCGCAACGATCGTGGCTGCGTTGGCCGTCGTCGCATAGGCTGCCTGCAGGGCTGCCTCTGTCGCGGCGTAAGCGCCATTGATACTCTCATCGAGATTGCCGACGACGATCTCACCATTTGCATCGAAGTCCACCACCAAGCGACCGAGATAGGTGAATTCCGTGTCGGTCGTCACGATCAGCGTCGGCTTAGAGTCGGAGCCAGCTGTCAGGATTGGATACGTCGCGACGAAGTTGGCGTCATGGCCGTTGAAACTGGCGGCGGTGTCCGTCGAATCCCCCATCCGTTCGTGGCCGCCACCTGCAATCATTACATCAATGCCGTAGACCATCGGTGCCAACAGCTGATTGCGCTCGAGAGTGTCGAGCTGATCGACCAGCACAATTTTATTGACGCCGAGCGACGTCAGGGCGTTTACGGCCGCCTGAATGTAGGCCGCAACTTCCTGCAGATCATCAGTGGTCGGGTTGCCGTCGTCCCTGGGCACCGTGCCGTTGGGCGAACTCTTGATGAGCAGGTCGTAAGTGGTGGCACCCACGATGCCGATCTTTTCGCCGCCCTCGGTCACAACGGTGTAGGGCGCAATTTTGCCCTTGATGGTGTTGGCTTCTTTGCCTGCGTAAGCGTTCGCCCCTGTGCCGCCACTACCGCCAATGGTTGCGTCCGCCAGGCTGCGCAGTGAGCTATCGGCGCTGAAGTTCAGGTTGGCAGTCACGAAAGGAAACTGCGCGCCGACCCAGGCTCCGGAACCGGCAAGAGCGCCTTGCAGCACTGGGGAACCAAGGTCGAACTCATGGTTTCCGAGCGCCGAGGCATCGGTGCCGAAAGCGTTCAGAATGGCAATGTCAGGGCGACCCAGTGCTGTCGACCCAATGCCTGGCACACTGTTCAATGAAGGATCCGCTCCGCCGACTAACCAGGGCCCGGGGATAAACGTATCGCCTTCGCCAAGCTTCAACGTGTTGGAATATTGATCGTCGAATTTATCGATCAGCGCGCCCATGATTGGCGCGGTTTCGACGCCAAGCAGGCCACTCTCGCCGTAATAGTGCAGGAATTGCAGGGTGTAGCCGAGATTAAATCGGGCAACACTCGGATCGTGGTCGCTGATCTGATCGGCAAATTCAGAGTTGATGTGAACGACATCATAACCATTCAACCTGGTGAGCAGACTGTTGCTGACCATCAGGTGGTCGAGTACCTGGGCGTTCCCCTGGAAGTTGTACGTATAGCGTTCATTCGCTGGCAGCGTTTCCGCCAGTGTATTGAGTCCACCGCTTTCCAGAATTGTCAGAGGGTTAGAGAACTCAAAGTCGTTCAAGTCGCCTGCAACCACGACGTTGGCATTGGGGTTGATGGCCAGGATGCTCTGGACGAAGTTTCTGACAATCGTTGCCTGCTGGCTACGCTGCACTTCGCTGGAAAGCACCGGAGGCTGATTTGGCCCAAACAGGGGTTGGTCCCCACCCTTGGAGTTGAAGTGGTTGCCGATCACAAACACTGTCTGCCCATTAAACAAAAACTCACCAACAATGGGCTTGCGGCTGCTATTAAAGGCAGCATTGGTGGGGTCAATCAGGCCAGGCTGGCAGACAGGTCCGGAGTGCCGTTGTTTCCGACATCAGTCACCGCCGTGCTGGACGTCGATGTGCCACCAGCGCGATCGACAAAGCTGACTCGATTGGGATTGAACAGGAATGCAACCCGAATATTGCCGCCCGGTTCACCCCCGTTGGTATCGTCTACGGGGCTAATCTGACGGGATTGGTAGGTGGGTCCACCTGCGGCGGCGATCGCAGTAATCAACGTCTGAAGTGTGACGGCAGCATCCACAACGCTGTCGTTGGTTGCTCCGTTATTGTCCTGAATCTCTTCCAGATTGATGATGTCTGGGGATTTCAGATTGTTGACGATCGCGTTTGCCAGGTCATTGAATTTCGCCGCACCATCACCGGGATCCAGGTTTTCAACGTTAAAGGTCGCAACTGTCAATTGAGTCGCATTGCCAATCAAAGTAGTCACTTCTTTTTGCAGCGTGGATGCCAGCACGACACCTGGGGCAGTGGCAACCAGGACTTCGTAGTTGTTGAAGTCATAGCTGACGACACCCGAAATCGTACTGAGTTGGGCACCGACATTGACCGTTGGCAAGCTCACTGAGGCATTGATCAAGTCATCTATTTGAATCCGCTCCGGGTTGAAGTCGCTGGACGTAATCAGGCTTCCACCACGAACCGTGCGATTGCTGGCATTCATTCCATTGTCGGCCAGCACCCAGATTTCCTCGGAACTGCCAAAGACTGCAGTTGGAGAGGTGGTGACAGGATTGTTGACCTGGACCGACATTCCCTCGAGGCTTTCGTAGAAGTCAATGCCATCCTCAGCCGGATCAAAGATAAAGTTATCGTTATCAATCACTGAAGCGGGAATGCTGCGTCCGCCGATGCCCAGAACGACTGCGGCGGGCAGTACATTTCCAGTCGTAATGATCGAAATCAATGGACTGACGATTTGGGTTATTGTCAGGTTGTTGAGATTGTTTCCGGGCCGAAACTCCGCGACGGTACCGTTGACGATGATCGAGTCACCCAATGCGGCGGTCGGAGCAGAACTGGTGAAGACAAAAATCCCTTCCGACGTTGCGTCATTCCCGTCAGGGTTGGGGTCCTGGAAATAGAGACCATTGCCCGCAAGCGCCGTCACGATCCCACTTACGCCGCTCACGGCCATACCGACCAGTGGCGAAGAATGAGCCGCCCCCTGAATGTCGCGAATTCGCGTTGATGCCGCATCGTTGTCAGCAATTGTCACCGTTGCGATGGTGGATCCGCCCAGATCGTAGTCAGCAGTGTCCACCACCGTCAGCGTTGCCGTTTCATTCCCTTCGATGTCGCTATCGTCAACTGGAGTGATTGTGACATCAGCAAACGACTGTCCGGCACTGATGATTGCCGTACCAGTCAGCAACGGCGTGTAGTCGGTGCCGTTGACAGCTTGGCCAGCCCCTGTGGCGATTGTGTAATTTACCGTAAGAGCGCTGGTCGTGCTTCCTGTCCGGCTGATGCGGAAAGTGCCCGGATTCATCCCGGTCTCGGCTGCGGTACTGTCTGTCGCAGTGATCGACACGGCAGGTGCCGACCCTCCGCCACCGGCGTGGCTCCCCAAACCACTAAAGGTATCTGTCGCAAACCCATCCCACTGCACGGCTGGATCGAAGGCATCCGCGCCATTGATGTCTCCGCCTGAAGTCCCGGCCTTGCGACGCAGGGTATTGTCCATCGTGCTCTGTAGCAATGTGCCCCACTCTGTGCCGGGGTCAAAACCAATTTGACCGATCACGTCCAAAATGGCACCGTTTTTGGTCAGCACCACGGCGTCATCGCCGTTGAACCATCCACTGGCATTCGTTTGGTCGGCTTGTGCGAGAATTGTCGCATTTGCCGAAGCCTGTGCCACAACATAAACGTCTCCCGTCTGCACAGTCCCGGTCAGATTGATGGTCAAGCCAACGGCTGCGGAGCCGTTGAAGTACATTTTTACGGCATAAACCCCGGTCGCCAAGTCGATCGGCGCTCCGGTGTCGTTAAAAATCTCCAGAGCTTTGTTGTTGCTCGAGCCCTCAATGTATTCGGAGATGAACAGGTCAGCTGCAAGCAGTTCGCGTCGCTCCAGTGGCTCAATCATCATCGAACCGGCACCGCGTCGTACCCGGCGATTCTTATTTTCGTTACGTCCGCTGAAGAGAGAGACGAGCTTTTGAATGAATGAGCGATGAGACACAGGGAACCCCTCCGATGAAAGAATAGAAGCACGAGCAAAGTAAATCAGCCATCGCGCTTCGTCGAGAATCAGTTCAAGCGGGGGGATAGGAACGGAGCCATGTTAACTTCCCGTGAAGCAATGATGAAACTTTCGAGTAGCAGCGTCTGTCGAACGATCGTCCTGTCACGCGCAGGGAATTCGGAATCGCCAATTCAGGGACGATGGAAGTTCGAAAGCGGCAAACTCGAAGTGAATGACTCGGCGATGACCAGATCGTTCCATCGGAGAAGACGAATGGAGCAACAGCGGGCACATCAGCACAGCGCCGCCCGCCGGAACTTCACAGATGGTTTCACCGCCTGACGCTGCGCACTGTTCAGCACGATCAGACGACAGACGTTGCAGGAGGTGGGAACCTGGCAGAACTTTCAGCGCCCCGTTTTCTGCTCGGCAATCATCCAGATGCAGCCGCATCGTGAGGATTCGCGCCATCACCTCGACCGGGGGTTGTACGCACTGGACGCCTGCTTTCCGCGTCCACGCATGAAACCCTTCAACATCATGTCGTTGTTCCACGGCGATTGACAAATCCTGATGCCAAAACACTCCCCAGTTTGCTCCATCGGTCTTGTCGAACAGCGTCGATCGAATCAGGAAGGCATTGGGACCGAGAATCGTCTCTACAATTTCCTGCACTGCCGGGTTTCGCACCAGTTCAGTCGTTTCCGGGACAACTTCAGTCAGATTTCGCAACGCATACACGCCTGCAGAATTCGCAACTGCAGATTCTGAATCGCGACTCTTCCTTGCCGAGTCGGTCAACTCAACAAACCGAGCCACGGTTTCAGTGGAAAGACATTTTTCCAGAACGGCAAATCCGTGCTCGTGGTAGTGATCGGCCAGGCTCAGGGTCGATTCGAATGTGCTCATCACTCAGCTTCTCCGCGGACGGCATCAAGTGAACCAGTTCATGACCTCCGTGATTCAACCTACCGGGCGAGCCTTCCGGCGGAGGCATTGAACATCGACACACTCGCTGCTGTCTCAGTAAGGGCCTGCTGGTTCAACGGAATCGCCATGGCAGCAGCAATGCAGAATTGGACGTCGAGCGGCAGGTCGGGCTCAATTGACACCGTCGTTGTCTGCAACCCACGGCGGCTGGCAACGATGCGGTCGCCGAGATGGTATTCTTCGACCGGTTCGTCAGCTTTCTGCATGGCCATTGCCACCAGTGACTTCGCCGGAGGAGGAGGCTGAAATCGATGAATCACGGCGATTGTCCCCACCGATGTTTCGACGCTGCCATCTTTGATTCCGGCGAGGTGTTCGGGCGTCATGCCGAAGTCCGGGCGTCTCTGTGCGCGAACGGAGAATTGTCCGACGACCTGCCCGTTCATCGACACTGAGCCAGCAACAGTATCTCGCTTGCGAGCTTTCAGAAAACCAACCTGGACAAATTTCCCCGTATCTTCAAACCCCGAGCGAACCGCAGCCTTTGCGCCACTGACATGCTCCAGCTCAAAGGCCAGATTCACTTTGTCATTGATGAACTGGACCGCCTCCGATTCAGGTTTCGGTTCCTGTCGAGCAGTTCTGGACTGAACCACGCCGATTTTAGATGTCTGAAACGGACCAATGGTGAAAGAGACTCCATACGGCGCAACGCCGTGCGAGGAAACGGTCCACGGCCCGGTTGTATTCTGCTGAGGTTTCTGACCAACGCTGGAACTCGCGCAACCAAAGTTGGCAATGAGCAACACGACGCAACAGCATTTTCCGGCCGACACCAGTTGTCGGATGTTGATGTGAACATGCTGTGTTGGATGGCGATGGAATAACATTTGAGAGGGTCCGGGCGAGAGTCGATGCCAGCATGTACTCAGCACGATCGGAGTGGCCAGCTTCGTTCCCCCAAGCCTGGAAGACTAATGCTTTAGACGAAGGCGGAATAGGCGAAGTTTCGTGCCTCCGCGATCCTGTGCTGGGACTATCGATGCCCAGCCAGCTCCGTACGCCAGAAGTCGGCAATTGTTGCCGCGGCGTTTGCGTCCGTTTGCGGACATGGCGGGCGACATGCGTCAGCTTGCCGGTAAATTGCGAAGGAAGCGGTCAGGCCCGAATCAACTCACTGATCGGATCGCCGAAGGGCAGGATCGGCATCGGGCGACCGCCGTAGTCGAGGAATGAATCGGATGAGTTGATTCCCAGGTGCCGATAGACCGTGGCCCACAGATCATTCGGCGTGAGAGGTCGATCCGCCGGATGCTCCCCTTTGGAATTGGTTGATCCGACAATCTGACCGGTGCGAATGCCGCCACCGGCCATGATGAGCGACATGGCCTGTGGCCAGTGATCGCGACCAGGCTGCATGACACCTGTCTGGGAGCCGATCGAGTTTTCGATTCGAGGTGTGCGACCGAATTCGCCGGTCACGACGATCAATGTCTTCTGGTCCAGCCCGCGTTGATACACGTCTTCGATCAGCGCAGTCACGGCCTGATCGTAGATCGGCAATCGCACTTTGAGGTCATCCCAGATGTGGCAGTTCACCGCATGAGAGTCCCAGTTGTAGACTCCACGCTTCAGTGCCGGAACACCTGATTGATAAGGGTTCTCCATAATGACCGTGACAAAGCTGACGCCCGCTTCCACTAATCGCCGTGCCATCAACGCTCGCTGACCCCAGCAGTGACGACCGTATCGATCCCGCAATTCATCCGGCTCGCGCGTGAGATCGAATGCCTTCTTTGCAGCATCCCCCATCAGCATACTGACCGCACGTTGCTGGTAGTGATCGATAGAATCCATCATTTTCGAGGCATCGATCTTTCGTTCCATGCGGTCCAGACTGCCGAGCAGTTTCATGCGGTTATCGACCCGCCCTGCAATCGCGGTATTCAGTTCGATGTTGGGAATGGTAAAGTTGGGCTGAGTTGGATCGCCTGTGACATTGAACGGCAGATAGGCCTGACTCAAATAGGCTGGCCCCTGCGCGAAGACGTCATTGACGCGACCGCCTGGATTCAGCGAGACGTAGTTCGGTACACCGTTATCAATCCGCTCGCGGCACTTCGCGACAATTGACCCGGTTGCAGGGGCGTCGTTCACCGTGTTGACGGGGGTCGCAGGAACACGACCGGTCATCATCCGTTTGTGACCGCCGCCATGATCTGCAAATTCATGCGAGATGGAACGAACCACGGCATACTTGTCAGCAATCGTGGCGTGGCGCGGCATCAATTCGCAAACATCCAGCCCAGGAATGTTGGTCGGGATTGGACGAAAGATCCCGCGATAGTCAGACGTAGCCTCGGGCTTCATGTCGTACATATCCATGTGCGGCGGGCCGCCTGGCAACCAGACGAAGATGACCGACGTCTGCCGGTCAACGGTGCGACCGGCTTCCTCCGCGCGAGCCTGCAGGCGGAACAAATCGGGCAACGCCAATCCGCCCACCCCGAGCACTCCCGCAGTCAGCACTTCACGCCGACCCACTGGTCCCGAGCAAGCACGTTTCTTGTACTTCATGACACGACTCCAGGATTTAATGCACGCGGTCGAGGCTGCCACATTCGTTTAACCGCGTGGGCAACGCCCCGCGCTTCAAATTTCAAATTTCAAATTTCAAATTTCAAATCGAACAATCGAACAATCGAACAATCGAACAATCGAACAATCGAACAATCGAACAATCGCGGCCCGCTGGGCACGCGGTTAAACAATGAAACAGCCAATGTGGGATTTGATTGATGAAAAACTCGCGGGTATCCGACGAGCCTTCGATTGTAGCTGAACCCAGGCAAATTGTAACACAGTGATTATCGGCTGGAGCTGACCTTCAGCACTTGAGCATGCCCATTCGCTGATCCAGTCCGAGCATCAGGTTCATATTCTGAATCGCCACACCGCTGGCACCTTTGATCAGGTTGTCGATGGCCCCGAAGATGACAATCTGGTCCCGGTTGAAGCGGACTGTGATGTCGCAAAAGTTGGTAAAGGAGACGTCTTTCGTCTTCGGAATATGCTCAACGATTCGAATGAATGGCTGACCCGCGTAGAAGCGGCGGTAGACTTCCAGTAGCTGAGCCTGTGTGTGCTGTCCCTTCAAACGCGGGTAAATGGAACAGAAGATTCCTCGGTCCATGGGCATCAAATGGGGATTAAAGGCGACTTGAACGCTGGAGCCACCGATTTCGCCGAGGATTTGCTCGATCTCCGGGGTGTGGCGATGCGTGCCGATTCCGTAGGCCGTCACAGATTCGTTGCATTCGGAGAACAGATTGGACAGCTTCAAAGTGCGTCCGGCTCCACTGATGCCGCTCTTCGCGTCGATGATGATGCC
>CAMAVB010000283.1 GCA_945861465.1 Candidatus Kuenenia stuttgartensis | reverse complement strand
CCTGCCGGGCTGGAACTCCGACATCGACGTACATCGGCGACTTGACGATCGATGGAAACGGTCATGCGAAGGGGCTGGAAGACATCGCATGGTACGCCGCCAACTCAGACGGCGAGACTCACGCTGTCGGCGAACTGCAGCCGAACGATTCCGGCCTGTTCGACATGCTCGGCAACGTGTGGGAATGGTGCCGCGACAACACATTCCGGGAATACGCAGCAGACCACGTCACTAATCCTGTGCATTTGGCTGGCAATTCGTCGGCGGCCCGGGTCATCCGTGGTGGGAGCTGGGCCGACTCCGCGCGGCTCGTGCGGGCGGCGTACCGGCTTGGCTACCCCCCTGGGTACCGTGGCAACGACCTGGGCTTTCGCTGCTCCAGTTCAGGGAAGTGAGCCGGGACCGGAGGTCGGGACGCGGAGGGAGGAGCCGGAGCGAAGCGGTCGAAGCCGTCGCGGAGCAGGCGGAGACAGCGCAGCGAAGAGCGACGACCGGTTAGATCCTTTCTTTTCAACAACAGCGCATTTTGCGCGCATCTTTTCGACCGTTGTTCTTTCGGATTTCGAAATTCGGACTCCGGATTTGCGGCTTCGCCGCGTTAGGCACGGCTGGCAATACCAGCCATTCCGACCGCCTTCCGCCCGGCAGTACTCGATGGCATGTCGGCAGCCCTTCGCCACGATGTTTCACGGTTTCGCGATTCACCAAACTCCAGAGAACGCATCGTCAATGAGACGACGCAGCGAACGATTTTGCGACAAATCCGCAGGCGTAATCAAATTGACGGCAATCAAGGTGCTCTTTCTGGCCACGTCGGCGATCACCAGAATCCGGTTGATTTGGCATATCTGGCGACAGATATTTCAATGTCGTATCTGACTCAAGACTGACCGTTCTGAGTAAGTAACTGCAATTCAGAAAATGACGACGGTGACCGCGATTTTCGCGTCAAACCGCTGTCGCTAATCTGCGGAGTTCACCCTACAGTGGATTGACCCGTCTCAGGTCAACCATGGCGTCAGCGTCCGCAAGCCGATCGGAAACGTCTTGTACCTCCACAGAATAGAAGCCGGTGAAATGGAAAGAACCACTATGCGTTTCGCCAGTCTTCCAGCATCAATCCGGAAATCCATGAAAAGTGATCGGTGTTGCCGGTGACCAGTGTCAGCTGATGTTCAATGGCTGTTGCGGCAATTACAAGATCCGCATCCTCGCACGGTCGACCGGAGTTCCGGGCCTCAGACCAGAGGTCGGACGCTCGGTTCCAGATCGCGTCGGTCACTGGAAAGACTTCAGACTCATCACAAAAAACATGAAATCGTGCCAGTTGCGTACTCGCCCCGCGCCGCTTATATCCGCGAAGCACTTCGTAGCGCGTGAACGCCGAGAACGTCAGCATTCCAACTTGCCGTGTGTACGCCAAAGCCCGTCGCACCACAACTACATTCCGGAGTTTGATGATCTCGGACAGGGTATCGGTGTCGAGCAGCGCGGGAACCATATGTCTACTCGAACTGGCGAGTCAGATTTGCGCGCTGACGAATCGCGGCGTCAAGCGAGTCAATCTCCGCGTCCGAAAGCCCTTCGTAAATCTTCCATGAGGCCGGGACATCGGAAACTGCATCACCGATGGTGGGACTCGCAGGGGTAAGATCAATGTTCACAACATTGACAATAATCTGCTGAGTCTCGCGCAACTGATGTCCTACGACGCGTTCCATCACGGACCGCTCGCTCTGATCAAGATCCCGGACATTTCGAGTGACTGTTTCCATAGCAAGACTTTACAACACATCCTTCCGAACGGCAATCGGAACTGAGTCAAAAGATGGGCGAATGCTCTACTGGAATCAACATCGACTTGATTCAACGGATTCGACAGATAGCGTCCGGTCACCGGGAAATCTGGGAGACTCAATTCCGCCCTGCACTGCCGGTCAGGGAAAAATGAACGCTGCATTTCCCCACGTTCTTTGGTAGACTGCTTCCATGACGAAGCTTCCCGCCGAACTTCAGGACATGGTTGAGCATTCGGGCGACACTCCCGTGCGAGTTGTTGATCCCCGAACGCAACGCGTTTACGTATTGATCCTCGACGAACAATTCGACCGACTTAGGAGACGCATTCGGAACGGGCGCGCAACTCTGGCTGAATCTGGGAAACTCCTGGCGGCTTTCGAGCGTCGCAACAGAAGACACTGGGGTCGCGCGACGGGCGCAGCTGTTTGGAAAGGGTCCGATCCGGGAGATGATCCGCAGGAACTGGATCAAAGATTCAAAGGACCTGGATGTACTTTTGTCCTCGGGCATGAACTGGCGCATATCAAGAACAACGACGGACAAGAGCATGGCTCTCTTCGACTGCCTTGCCAGCCACCGTCAGTCGCGAGAACAGCACCACGTAGAGAGCCATCGTGACGATCAGCAGGCAGAAGCAGCCGGGCCACAGGACCTGAGGCCCGAACCTCGAGAGAATTTCCCCGCCCAGCGGAGCACCGATCATTAAGGACAGGGCGTGCGACAGATTGAAAACTCCCATGTAACGGGCTCTCATTGCCGGAGGAGCGAGTTCCGAGACGATAGTCGGCTTGTACGGTGCCTGGAAAATTTCACCCATTGTCCACAGAACAATTGTCCCGACAAAGAACATGGCTGAATCTGCGAAGACGGTTAATCCGAACCCAACCGCCAGAAAAAGCTCACCGGCGAGGAGTACCATTGCTCGATTGCAACGATTCAGCAGATGCGTCAGCGGTAACTGAAGCAGCACGATCATTCCGCCGTTGACGCAAATCATCGCACCGAATTCCAGCTTCGTGAATCCCATCTCAGTCACATAGAGCGGCAAAGTTGCGAAGCCCTGCATAAAGACGATGCTCGTCAACAGATTGCAGAAACAGAAAAGCAGAAACGTCCAGTCGCCTGCGATATGGTGCAATGCTGCGGCAAACGAAATGCCGGCGTCGCTCTGCGCAACGACGGCTCTTGCGGTGCCAACCGAACTCGGTTCCGAAATGGTTGTGGTTAAAGTGTCCAGCGACGCGAGCCCCTCGGCAGCGGCCAGCTGCGTGAAACCAGCAGGCGATTGGACGGCGGTTGCGATTTGATCACTGGCATCCCCATTGTTCCGGGCCGTCGGGCTGTGATGGGACGTGTCCAAATTCGGGCGAGTTTCCTGGATCAGAAACAAGACGACGCACCCGAACAGTGCCGTTGTCAGTGCGTCGGCCCAGAACAACCACGCGAAGGAGTAAGCTGCCAGAAAACCGCCGATCGGCGGAGCAACTGCGAATCCGAGGTTGATTGCGATGTACATCAGGCCGAACGCATGGGGACGTTGCGCGCCGGACGTCAGATCACCAATCATGGCTGCAGACGCCGGTCGGTACATCTCCACGATCACAGCGAACAGCAGCAGCACTGCCATGAACAGCCAGGGATTCGTGACAACACTGAGTATCAATAAGGCCGTCGCCCCTCCAAAAAGAGCGAGCATCATCGTTGCCCGCCTCCCGAATTGATCGGCCAATTGACCACCGATCAGTGACGAAACGACCGATCCGAATCCAAAGGCTCCAATGCAGTAGCTGGCGAATGCTTTGCCCGCACCAAGCTGTTCTGTGACGTAAATCGTCAGAAACAGCATCACAAATGACCCCGCGCGATTGATTAATGAACCAATGCACAGCACATACACCATGCGCGGCAGGTCAACGTAGTTTCGCAGAACGATTTTTGCAGAGGCCAGCAAGGGCAGCATGAACAAGCTTTCTCAGAGCCATGGAGGACGTGTGTTCGGTGGACACGCCGGACGGGAAACGGGATCGCGGGAATCTTCCAGCCGATGGAAGAAACGGCTGAGAACCACTAACAATAACTGTCAGTGTTGTTCACCGAGCCACGTCTTTGTACTCAGAACCTCGCCGGTAGCCTCGGATGTCACCGTTGTCTTCCATTGAAGCACGCCGAAAGGAATCTGATCGCAGTACATCACGTCACAACGATGCCAGCATTTGCCAAACTGTGGATCATCGACAAGCACGCGCGCGGCACCGCGTTCGACTTTCCATGCTTTCGTGGGATCAGTTGCGGATGGAACCCAGGTAGTCCCTGCCGCGTTGAAGCCGTTCCAGCTGTTCTCAGCGATTGGGAGTGTAAACACAATAGTCCCAAAAAAAACAGTCGTCGGGACCAGCCGTTCCACTCCGAGAATCTCTTTCAACTTCGCGACACCAAATGACTGGTTCGGTTTGTTTTCACGCGGTTCAGGCTCTGGATCACCCGATCTGCGAGGAATCTCCTGCAGCACGGTTTTTTGTCGGCCAACTTCCAACTCGATCTTCATCGCAAATCCGTTGGGATTGTTTCCAGGACCACGCCATCCAACGGCCGCTGCACCGTGAGTAGTCGTGACGATCAATCGTTCATTGTTGCTGCTGAGCCATGCCATTGAGGTGCCGACCTTGTCAGGCCATGTGTTAAAGACAGACATTCGCGGCGGATCAAACGGCTTTGTGGGTGTTCGGTAATTGATCAAACCCGCAGCATGCATTTGTTCGTACAGCCACGAAGATTTCCATGGACGATGCAACGACCATGAGACCGAGATGATCGAAACCAGCAGCAGGATGCCTGCCATGACCTGCGCCGGGCGAGCTTTCAACCGCTCGACGATCGGTACCAGTGCCAGCCACCAGAACGGAGACAACCACAGCATCCAGCGTAAGCCGACGGAATTTCCGCCATAGTTGTAGTTCTGCGTCCGCGTCAGATAAAAGCCGAGCGTAATGACGGTGAGGACGGCACCAGCGAGAATCATGCACTTCCGGACAGAATTTTCACTCCGACGCAGCGTTATGAACCAGCCACAGACGGACAGACACAGCACTGGCGTCAGCGACAGTAATCCATGATGGCCCAGCACGCAATGAAACAGATAGACGAACGGTGTTTCCTGATTGGCATCCAGATCTCGCGGATTCGTCCAGTAACTCGGGATGCCGTGGTGTTCATAAACGTACTTTTCGGATCCGTAACTCGCGTAAAACGGTTTCACACCGCCGGTCGCCATCCAGTTGGTGATAAAGAAGGCCGCGAGTGGAATGGCGGCGGCTGGAATGTAACGCAGCAGGGTCAGGCGGCGATCGATGGCCAGCGCCAGGACGAACGACAGCACTCCGAGTAGCGCGGCAGGCAGTTCAAAACAACACGTCAGAGATGCGAAGAATCCGAGTAACACAAAGAGTCGGCCCTCGCCTGTGGAATTCAGAGTTGCCCGTGTCTCCGACGCGGGATTACCTGCTGTTGCCGCCCGCCGTCGGTTCATCAGGATTTCCACCGCGACTGTGATTGCCAACATCGCAGTCGCGGCAGCCGGTGTATGATTGTTGAGTGTCGTCAAATACGGATTCAGCATCGAACCGAATCCGGCAACCGCCAGGACAAACATGCGCACGGGCAGTGACGCATCGAGCAGAATCAGGCACCGACACAATGACCGCAGCAAAAACCAGAATGGCAATCCATTCACGATAAGCAACAGCAAGCGGGTCACAAGTGCTGTATCGTTAAATAGCCCATACCCCAGCGTCCAGCGTTCTGCCGCATACAACCCTGCCACGATGACGGACAATAAAGGGGGCTTGGACGAATAGAAGTGCCACGGCTCAGACTCATTTGTTCGAAATCGCACTTTATCGATCGTGGACCACCGCGCGTAAGAATCCACTTCGTCAATCTGAAACGTGCCGCGTTCGACAAGTGACCATACCGTGGCCCAGCGAGACCGATCATTGGCGCTTTGCAGCGGTTCTGCCTGTAGAATCGATGCGAAAATCAGGCCGGTCGCAGCCAGAACCAGAATCAGTTCTGCGACCGACAGCGATCGTAAAGCCATCGCGTCGCAATCAGTCGTTGTCGGTTTTGTCATCGGGAGTCAAATTCTGCAGTCGGTTGATCATTAAATCGGATAATCTACCGGAAGTGTGCCGTGTTCCGACGCAGTCCTCAAGTGTAGCCGTGCAAGTGGAACGAATGAGCGCGGGCTCTGAACATCGATTCGAGGCCGATTCACGCCAAAAACTGCAGGCGACGCCCAATTTCGTCCTCGGTTCAGCGGTAAACCGGTGTGGATTGCAGTATCCTGCTTTGCAAACATTGGATGTCTGGTTTGACTGAGAAGAATTCCCCAAAGCGACAGTTGTCCGCCGACGGAGCGGCGGACCTACGTAGGCGAGCCGCTCCGTCGGCTCTCACCAGACACAGCGGCGAAGCCATTGACACGAAAACCAGGACCATGGAGTTTCAGATGATGCCAATTCACAAACCACTCGTGCTTATTGCGTTGCTTGCCGCTCTATTGCCGACATGCTTTGCATTCGCTGATGCCGCGTCACAGGAAAACGATGTGGCAGCTCTCGGTGCGGAGGTGACAGCATTGAGTGGTCAGGCTTTGGACGACGACGCGATTCACAGATTGACCGCGATCGACCAGACACTTGCAACAGAGCAAGTCGTCAACGTTGCGGTGGATCAACAGCGTGTGCTGACGGCACTGGCGAAGTCACAAAATGCAGGCGCGCTGGAACATGTTCGGTCTGTATTTGAAAATGCACCCGAACGACGGGGTTCTGCTGCTCGGGCGCTGGCAGCTGCCACGACGATCCGCCCCACCGACCTGCAGGACTGGCGGTACATGGTGCGTTCACTTCCTGTCGTGCAGGGCGACGAAGCCGTCGATGTCTTGAGTGCATTGCAGCGATTTCGCACACGAGCAAATAAGGGTCAGTGGGTGCGGCAGGTGATCCTGATCGGACTGCAACTTCCAGTGAATCAGCAATCAGCTGCGACAGGTCTGCTGAGGCACTGGACCGGCGTTCCGCTCAAGAAATCTGAAGCCAGCGAATGGACATTGGAAAAATATCAGCAGTGGTTTTCCCAGGAATACCCTGACCAACCTGAAGCCGTACTGCCTGTTGATCTGACAGGACGGAAATGGACGATGGTAACGCTGGAGCCTGCCCTTCAAACATTCAGAACATCCGACACCATGGTGCAACAGGGTGAGTTGGTTTATCAAAAGGCGGGCTGCCAGAAATGCCATCGACGGGGTAAAGTGGGTGAAGCTCTGGGACCAGATCTGACGTCTCTCGGCTGGCGCAGACAACGTCGTGAGATCCTGCACGCGACACTGTATCCGTCGCACGAACTCAATGAGGAATATCCTACGGTGACCATCGTTCTGAAGAGCGGAAAATCCCTCACTGGCATGATGTCAGCCAGTTCCGCAGACGCCTTGGCGATCGTGTCAAGTACCGGCATCCGTGAAGAATTATCACGCACTGATGTTGAGACGATCGTCAACCAGAAAATTTCCAACATGCCCGACGGATTGCTGGAGCCACTGAGCGAAGACGAGATCATGTCCCTCATCGCGCTATTGGCGTCAACGGATGGAGTTCCCCTACCGCATTCGGACGCAGGTCCCTAAGACCGGCGCAGGAATAATTGTCGTCTTCCGGACGTGGGGCACGTTTAACGTGCCCGGCACGATGGAATCGTGCCCCACTTATTTCTCTCTCAGTCCTTAGTTCGTGAGACTGGCGGTTCAGGCAAACGTCTGGCGACTATCAATGGCTGGAGCAGCATTTCGATCTTTGCGGCGGCGGCGTCCGCTTCCTCAAGTGACAATCCAGCCGTCATCCCTGGACGTTTGTGTCCGATGTGACTGAGCCAAGAATCGTGGAGCACGGCACCTTTCTGATTGACAAGTTGAGTCATTTCGGCACTGATTGGTATCCACGATTCAACACCCCAGGCTTTCAGGATGACCTCCGCTATCGTTTGATGACCTGCACTATTGCAGTGTACGCCATCGGGCGCGACGGTGAATGCGGGGTCCTGCTTTCGCTGCTGTTCCCAGAAGACTGTGATCGGAGTGTGCAGGTCGATGACCATTTCCACGCGGTCCTGCTGTTCCAGAATCCACTTTCCGTATTTCTGGATGACCTGATCGTAGCCTTCGTACACTGCAAACCAGGCAAACTTTTCGCTCCCCGCAGGCAGCAGCTTTCCTTCAGCCTTGAGCTGCAACGGATCAAAAGGCGGAGGTGTCACCAGGACCAGTTTTGCCCCGGCGGCATGGACTTTTTCGATCAGCCGATTGATGCCGTCCTGATATTTTCGGAAACGTTCTTCGCTGAATGGATAGTAAATTCCATCGTTCATTCCATAGCAGGCCACCACGACATCGGGTTTGACTGCCGCGAGTGCTCGGTCAAGTCGCTCATGGACATCGGGACGAGGAAACGGGTGATCGGGCTCAGAAAGTCCGGTGCAGCCTTCACTTGGAAGTCCGGCGTTCACGAGTTCCGGCATCGGGTCCACTGACCGCAGCCGCAGCTGCATTTCAATCATGTTGACGAATTCCCCTGCGGCCGTGATGGAATCGCCGAGAAACAGGATGCGTTTGGCTTTCAAAGGAAAAGCATCCTCAGCGGCGCACACCGGGCTCAGGAACATGGCAAGAAAGAGCAGACTTGTGAGTGGCCTCATGGCTGTCCTCATTGTGGTAAGAAATTATCTGTGGAGTGGCATCGTGCGACGAACAAAGCAGTCTGTTTCAAACTCAACCAGGATGCAATCAAGGCGTCCTGTCAATCGTTGATTCTGGTGTACAGCGGGGATTCTCGCCGGTCAAAGCGCAGCCGAGCTGCAGTTCTGGCTCAATGTCGGTGCTTTCGTTTAACGGCGAGCCGCAGGCGTAGGCGAATCTCGACACGGACGCCTGCGGCTTGCCGTTAAACTAAAGGTCACAGCGAGAAAATTCAGAATGCTGCGGCAACTATCGGAGAATCGCGGGTTGAATGCTGCAATGGCGCGCATTACGAAAATTGGAGCTCGCCTTTCCACTGTTTCCACTGTTCGGGGAATTAACATGAAGCGTATCCAGCTTGCGGTGTTATGTGTTTCGGTATCGTTGACGGCGTCTGTTTTCGCTCAGCCACCACAGGGCGGACCAGGACGAGGTCCGGGCGGTTTTGGCGGGGGCGGTTTTGGCGGGGGCGGATTCCGAATGCCGAATCCATTGCTCGAAGCGATGGACAAGGATAAAGATGGCTCGCTGAGTTCAGAGGAAATTGACAACGCCGTTGTGGCTCTGAAGACGCTCGACAAAAACAACGATGGTAACTTAGATGCTTCTGAAATGCGGCCGAACTTTGAAGGCATGGGGCCGGGAAGATTTGGTGGCGGCGGATTTGGCGGCGGTGGCCAAGGTGACGCAGGAGCGGCACAGATGGTGGATCGCATGATGGAGATGGATGCCAACAAAGACGGGAAGCTGTCGAAGGATGAATTACCGGAGCGACTGCAATCCATGCTGACTCGCTCTGACAAGAACGAAGACGGATTCCTGGACAAAGCGGAAATTCTCGCATCGGCGCGTGAACGTGCAGGTGGTCCTGGCGGCGCAGGTGGTCCTGGTGGCGCTGAGTTCATGGCACAAATGATGGAACGTGCCGATGCAGACAAGGACGGCAAGCTCACTGGTGATGAGATTCCACCGTTTATGAAAGAACGCCTTGAGCAGATCGACACTAACAAAGACGGTTCGCTCGACAAAGCAGAACTGGAGGCCGGCATGGCTCGGATGCGGGAAGGACGTGGCGGTGAAGGTGGGCGTGGCGAGAAAGGCGGCGGCGAAAAAGGTGGACGATCACGACGTCCAGCAGCAGAAGGTGAAGACAAGGAAGAACCAAAGAAGGACGAAGAGCAATAAGGCCACGTGAGTGTCAGAACAAAACGGTATCAGGAGCCGGATACATTTCGGTTCCTGACACTTTTCCGTCACCCTTCTCTCGGATCTGCACTTGCTTCACCGGGATTCCACTTTGATTCGTTGGGCAAAACCCCCAACACTGGTAGTGGAATCTTCCCCCTGATAAACTTCAACCGACACCGAGATAAAAACACTGATAACCACTTTATCTCGGTGATTTGACCCGATAAGTAATTAAGTTCGTTTTGCAGGCGCGCCGACCAGTGCGTCGAATCGAATCGCACTCTTTGTCGTGGCTTCATTCGGTGGCGGCCGGGTTTGGTTGATCGACTGCTGGACTCGGTGATTGAATCGCACTTGGGCAACAACGAAATACACGAAACACCCAGCACGGGCTTCGCCCGCAACTCATTGTCAGAGTCGGGACGCAGGTAGCAGAAACATTCATTGCAGAAAAATGAATGGCACAAAAGACATCAACTCCTGTTCTGTATTTTTCTGCAATCAATTTTTCTGCCACACCTGAG
>CAMAVB010000282.1 GCA_945861465.1 Candidatus Kuenenia stuttgartensis | reverse complement strand
GCAGTCGCTTCATCGAACGGATGTTGACCATCTCAGAAACCTGCCGCCTCCAGAAACGCCCCATCTACCAGTGGCTCTGCGATGCCGTGGATGCCAGCCTGAAAGGCAAATCGGCTCCGTGCATCCTGCTCGACCCGTGAACGGTTACTCGTTCCACCAGCAGAACAGGGATGCGTCTTTACGACTCCCGGGCCGTCTCACATAGACCCCATTCCATAGGTCATGTGATAGCTCAAGGCGTTGTGCTATCTGGCTTATCTTCAGACTACCTTCCTTTTTTTATGCGTTTCCGAAACGAGATGATTTTGTGGGTGACAGGCACCGTTCCTGACACTCGAGATCGCTGGGCTGCGCTGTTCTCATTTCGTCGATTTCTCAACGCCAATATTCAGGAAGATGAATGGACCAGAAAACAGCCAGCGACAGTCACGGCTGACGGCGTTGTGACGCTCGACGGCAAACCAATCGACGGAGCCTCCATCGTTTCCACGACTTACGGCGAACCAATACATCCGTCTTCCGCTGCGTCAGGACAATGCCGTCAGATCCTGCTGATCGTCATCCATCGGAATGGGTCGCCTCATCACAATCTTCCAGGTGTACTCTAAACCCGGATTGGCTGCCGCAGAGCGAACAAAACGGCTGATGAAGGCGGCGATCATGAAACTGGCGAGATAGGGCACGGCGGTCGTCAGGGTAATCGTCGGTTGAAAACTGGTTCCAAACAGGATCTGCCAGTAGCTCCAGAAGAAAGAAATGACCACGCTGCAGCCGACGGCAATCTTCACGACACGGCTGTCACACTTCAGAAACATGCCAATCAGAAACAGTGAAGCCAGCGGCCCGAGAAACATGTTGAACGCCGGGGCCATCAGATCAATAATATTGCGGCCCGAATGCTGGGCCAGATAAGCAACGCCGATTGCAAGTGATGTCACGATCAGGCCGATGGCGACAGACAGAAAGCGGGCGAATCCGACATCCGTCAGGATCGGCTTCCGATGGGGACGAAGTCGTCCATACAAATCGCCCGCAAATACGGCACTGATGCTGTTGACGCCGGATACGAGTGTCTGCATCACATCACACACAAGCACAGCAAGAATGACGCCACCGATACCGGCAGGCAACTGGTGGGCGAAGAAATGAGGCAGGACCTTATCGCCCTGCTTTACGATGGTGTGACCGTTCTCCGCGACAAAGATCCCCTCCGGCAGATATGTGGGATGCTGTAGATAAAAGGCGAGCAAAGCCAGTCCGCAAAATGCCAGGAGCACGCCAATCGTCACATCGGTGACCGCCGCGACGAGGTAGCTTCGTCGGGCCGATTTCAGCGACGTGGTGGAGAAATAGCGTTGCAACACGACCTGATCCGAACCATGAGTGCAGATCACCCAGAAGAAATTCAGCAGCGCCGCGGTGAACACCGTCATGCGGACCGTGGGATCCAGGCTGAACAGAATCGGCTTTGTGTGTCCCGCGGAGTTCTCTGCCGCAATTCTCCACCATTCCACCGGGCCGGTTCCTGTCGTCCAGACAACGTAACCCAGCGTTACGATCGTTCCACCAAACAGCATCACCGACTGCAGCACATCGTTCCAGATGGCGGCTCTGAATCCTCCCACGCTGCCGTAGACGGTCGCTGAGAGCCCGACGGAAACAATAATCCAGTACAGGAAGGAGGCTCGCAGCATGGTCGGTTCTGCAGCTGCGGGATCAAACCACTTTGCAATCGGATCAATTGTGTCAGCAGATATCAGAGTTCCCACCATCTGGGTCAGAGCCAATGACCCGACATAAGTGACCATCGACATCCAGCCAACTCGCAGCATCAGAAACAGCAGACTTCCGATGATGCGGGTCTGAACGTCAAACCGTCGCTCCAGATACTCGTAGGCACTGGTGAACTTGAGCCGCATGAAAAAGGGAACCCAGACGAACAGCACGACTGACATGCTGAGCGGCAGTGCCAGATACTGGGCAAACATGGTGACACCATTCTTGATCATTTCGCCGGGGACACCCATGTACGAAATGCTGGACATCAAGGTCGCCAGCACGCTCAGGCCCACGGCCATCCACGGCATTCGACGACCACCCAGAAAGAACTCGCTGGTGTTGGCCTGTCGCCTCGAAGACCAGATCACAATTCCCATCGTGACCAACAGATAAATCCCCAATGCCAGAAAATCAATCCACTGCAGGCCATCCCGGGGGGCCGGTGCGGTGCGAGTGTTGGCCAAAATTGCATCGACGAGATCTGTCGTTTGGGTCATGCAGCACTCTGGACGATGTGAGTAGAGTTGAACTGGCAGTGCGATTCACTGGTTGCCGACAAACCATCTGCCTATCTGCGTTTGGTGAAGAGTAACAGCTTGAAAGCCAGCGAATCAATCAACAGAGGCCCTGTTATCGAAGGAACTTCAGGCGAAAGGCATGGATCCTATACACGGGCTTTGAATCAGGGCACTGCATCGCTCTGCCTGTATGTTCCCGGTAAATAACGTCTCATCATTGGCAGGAAATCCCGTTTCGGTTGCCTTCACGAAGCTGTGAACGGATCATTTTAAGCAACCGCGAAGTGCCGCCAGGAGGCGTCACGGATTCGGCCGACTCTTTGAGAGCTTCTATGTCATCTCCTGCTTCGTCGGGCCACCACGATCTTCATGGCTCGTCCACTTCTGACTCCCATACCGTGAATCCGGCTCACCAGTCGTTCTGGCTCTGGGTCCTGTGCCTGACCGGAGTCGACTATTTCAGCACGCTGGCCTACCAGCCGTCCATTGCCATAACCAGCGCCGGACGACTGGCACCGGTTGCCACTATTCTCCTGGTGCTGGTGACAATTTTTGGAGCAGTGCCGATCTATTGCCGAGTTGCGAAGTCATCTCCTCACGGCCAGGGTTCGATTGCCATGCTGCAGCAACTGATGCGAGGCTGGTCGGGCAAGTTTTTGGTCCTGACATTACTCGGCTTCGCTGCGACGGACTTCGTGATCACGATCACTTTGTCCGCAGCAGATGCGGCAAAGCATCTGATGGAGAATCCACTCTTCCATCATGTTCCATCGTTCTTCCACAGCCAGATCGGCATCACACTGGCCATGATTATAGCTCTTGGCGCACTGTTTCTGAAGGGTGTGCGTGAAGTCATCGGTGTCGCGGTCGTGATTGTCGCTGTCTACCTGGCGATGAATCTCATTGTCCTCTCGGGCGGGCTGGTGACGCTGGTCCAGCAGCCACATTATGTGTCGGACTGGTGGGACAAACTGAGTTCAGGCGATGTAGGAATTAGTGGTCATTCTTCCAATCACGAACCTGCCCATGGGAACGAGAACGAAGCGTCAATTTCTGCAGCTGCCGCAGATTCCGCAGGTGCTGCGTCACTCATTCCGCTGACATGGTACTCCGGCCTCTTTATGAGTGCTCTGCTTTTTCCGAAGCTCGCTCTGGGATTGAGTGGTTTCGAAACGGGTGTCGCTGTGATGCCTCAGATCAAAGGAGATGCAACGGATACGGAAGACCACCCAGCCGGGCGTATCAAACGCACGCAGTGGTTACTGAAGACGTCGGCGCTGATCATGTCGGTCATGCTGATCGGCTCTTCAATCATCGTGACGACGCTGATCCCAATCGAGGCTCTGGCTCACGGAGGTCCTGCATACGAACGTGCGCTCGCGTATTTGGCACACGGAGAAGGCGGACTCAAACTGTGGCCATTTTTCGGCGAAGTGTTCGGCACAATGTACGATGCCAGCACCATCGCCATTCTGTGTTTCGCTGGTGCCAGCGCGCTGTCGGGATTGTTACATCTGATACCTCGCTACCTGCCAAAATTCGGGATGGCTCCAGAGTGGGTCTCAGCAACGAGGCCGCTGGTCTGTGTCATCATCGGCGTATGTATTGTCGTGACACTGATCTTTCGGGCATCGGTTGAAGAGCAGGGCGCTGCATACGCAACGGGTGTGATGGTCCTGATTCTCAGTGCCTGTGTGGCGGTGATGATTGAAAGATATCGCGAGAGATCCGGATCGACAGTGAGCCGCATTCCGTGGTTGACAGTCATCATTACACTGGTGTTCCTCTACACGACCGTCGATATCATGATCGGGAAATCCGAGGGCCTGATTATTTCGATGTTCTTCATCGGCGCGATCATGGGAGTTTCGATCATTTCACGATGCGTTCGCAGTGATGAGTTACGAGTGGTTCGCTTCCAGTTCTTGAACAACGAGTCCAAATTCCGTTGGAACACCTTGCAACACCTGGAAATCCCAGTACTGGCTCCGCACCGGCCTGGTGGCAGAACACTGGATGAAAAAGAGCAAGAGCTCCGGATTTGGCATCATCTTGCCGATGAGATCCCGGTCGTGTTCGTGGAAATCTCGTTGGGCGACACCAGCGACTTTTTTCAGGAACCGATGCTCGATATTCGCCACGAAGGAGGTCGGTACATAATTCGGGTCAGTCACTGTACGTCCGTTGCACCCGCGATCGCTGCGCTGGCATTGTCTCTGACAGGGAAGACCCAGCCTCTGGAAATTCATTTCGGATGGTCAGAGGAAAGTCCTCTGAAAATGAATCTTGGCTTCCTGCTGTTCGGCGAAGGAAATATCCCCTTTCTCGTAAAAGAACTGCTGCAGGACGAGCAACCGGATGAACATCTGAGGCCCAGGGTGATTATAGGCTAAGGACTGAGGCAGAAATAAGTGGGGCACGATTCCATCGTGCCGAGCACGTTAACAACGTGCTCCACATCCAGAAGACGAAAGTTATTTCTGCGCCGGTCCTAACGGGATCTTCTCGCCTGTTCGACAGGATTCAGTCAATGAACCAGACGACACACAAGACAGCCAGAATAATTCGATAGTAACCAAATGGCGCGAGTCCGTATTTTCCCAGCGCATTCACCATGAATCGGACGCTGACGGCAGCCGCGAAAAAGGCCGTGATCAGAGCTACTAACGGCATTGCAACGCCATAGTTTGCAATCATCTCGTCGCCATGCTTCAGGCCTTCGTAAGCTGTGGCAGCCGTGAGCGTGATGAGGCCAAGGAGAAAACTGAATTCTACCGCAGCCATCATGCGGACCCCGGCGAAGCGGCATCCGAGGATCGTTGCGAGACTCCGGCTGAACCCAGGCCAGAATGCAAGGCACTGCACAACTCCGACGAACAGTGCCTCTCGCCAGGACATCTGCGCCATTTCTTTCCCTGAATCGCCGACAGCCTTCTCGCCACTCTTTGTCTGCAAAAGAATGATGACGCCGCCCACGAACAAAGCGGCAGCGACTGGCAGTACGCCGAACAGATGCTGTTTAACCCAATCGTTAAACAACAAACCCATCACCGCTGCCGGGAGAAAGGCAATCACAAGATTGATCAGTAATCGCAACCCGTCGGCGTCATGGCCCATCACTCCATTGAGGAGCTGACGAATGCGCCCAAAGTAGAGAAGAATAACAGCCAAAATGGCACCGGACTGAATACAAATCGCAAGGGAATGAGCGGCCTCCAATTGCTGCTCGTCGCTATCCATCCCCAGCAGATGCTGAACAATCAGCAAATGTCCGGTCGAACTCACAGGAAGGTATTCGGTTGCTCCCTCCACAAATCCCAGAACGACTGCCTGCAACAGCGTAAGTGTCGGCGGCGCGACGGACGCCTCGCGCTGGATCGCATCGTCTGCCTGCAATCCGGCTGCAGTGCTGAATGCCAGCAGGAAAATCAGTATCACCACGTGCAGATTTATTTTCACAAACGGTTCTCGGCGGTCAGACTGGATCATAGGAGCGTGCCATACAAAACGACCAATGCCACAAAGAAATATAGCACGAGCACGATAACATCTACGACCGTCAGGCACTGCGTTTTCGTCCGAGCCACACAAGTCCCACTCCGGCGCAACTGATCAGAACCGATGTCACCAGAAACCAGGCGGGCAGCGACGACTCAGACTCAATGTTCAGATTCAATCCGATGAACTGCAGCAGCGGATCCAGCTCTTTGAGCGACAGCAACAATCCGTTGCTCAGCGCGTGCATGACGATACCGGGAAAAATGCTGCCACTGGAAAGCCGAATACTGCACAACACGAATCCGAGCATAAACGTGGCAGGAAAACGCTCCAGTGTCAGTGACTGATCGACGATCACATGAAACGCTGCGAAGACGAATGTGCTGATCAGCATTGTTCGCAGCCACGAGTGTGTGGTCTTCTGAAGTGTATTGATCAGGAATCCGCGAAAAAACAATTCTTCACATACTGCCGGGATCAGCGCCAGCGTCACGATCCGAATCAGGAACGGCGTTTCGGATGTCAGGCGTTCTGCCAGTTCCTTGAGTTGCGAGTTTTTCAGAATCTCCATCCATTGCGACAGGGGCTTTGAAAACATCAGAACCTGATACGCCATGACCCACATTGTGCAACCCAGCAATGCCGCTCCGACCAGCGTTGCAATTTTGAATTTGCGCAGGGCGAACACTTCGACGGTTGACGCACGAATCCACTTCGCGATGGCAATCGGCAGCACCGCGAACAGCAGGATCGTCAGCAGTCCGGAAAGCATTAACTGCCCGGACAGATTCTCCAACGCGACAACCCGGCTCCGAAGTCCGGACAACACAAGGAACAAAGGAATCAGTAACAACAGCCATCCGATACCAATCTCGGTCGGAATCCCCGACCGAATCCCGGCGGGGCGTTTCGCAAACGCCGCCAGACCTGAGGAGCTGCCGAATAAAACCGCATCGCTTCCAAAGACATTCGCCGCTACGCGCAACGCCAGCACGGTGTACACAAGGGTCGAAAGCAGCGTCACGGCATACAAGTGTGTCGCGGCCGTTCCCTGAAACAGGTCACGGCCAAGCAGGACGATGTTGACCAGCGGCACAATCGCCAGCCCGACTGTCAGATGCACACCAGGCATCAGACTCAGAATCCCCGGCGCGAGTGAAAGCAGCATCAACGGAATGAGCCATGCCTGAGCCTCGCGAAAACTCCGGGCGAAGCTGGTAATGGACAACAGCACGGCGGAAAAAAATGATGCGAATACGACCAACAACCCCAGAATCTGTACGAACATCCTGAACGTTGCACCGTCCGCCAGGATGACTCGATCAAAACCGGTGGCGTACAGCGTCAGCAACATCGCCACCAGATTGATGACGGCCGTCAGGACGGCAACCGTCAGCACGGCGATGAACTTTCCAGTCAGCAGGTGCAGACGCGAAACCGGTGCCGCCATCAGAATCTCCAGCGTACCTCGTTCCCGTTCACCTGCGGTCAGATCGATGGCTGGGTAGACAGCTCCGGTCATCGTCATCAGGACGAGCATCAATGGCAGAAAGGCACCAAGTGGCGAGGATTTTGGTGTGTCGTTCGGTACCGAAAGTCTTGAGATCGTCGGCATGATACCGGAACCCAGCCGAGTCCTGTCCAGCAGCATCCGAAGTTCGCGATCACGAAATGCCAGCAGCCGTTTTTCGACTTCTACGGCCGCCCGCAGGCTGAATGCATCGCCGCTGCGGCTGAGTACCTGAAAATCAGCGGGCTGGATCTTCCCCGTGGTCGCGTTCCGAGTGGCGGCTGTTTGCCGTATCCCCACATCGGCTACTTCGGTCTGCAGAAATGCGTCCATGTTTTCTGGCTTCACCGGGCTTTCGAATTTCTCGAATCGCATCGGAGGTCCCTGCGAATCAGGACTGTTCATCATTGTTCCGATTGCCGCACCTGTGGACTCTCCTGTGAGTGAGCCGGCGACATCCCGCATGGATGTCGGGGCCACGTCCTCGGTTGAATTCTGTTTGCCATCGCTGGCGCGCTGCGGCTTGCCATCTCCGCTTTGGACGTTATCCGACTCTGGCTCTGCCAGCATCGAATTGGCCAGCGCGGGCGGAATACTGTCATCTAAGACCACGATTGCGGGCGGCGACGATGGATTGATGCGCTGCATGGCAAATCGCTGAACCACCGTGCCCAGCAGCGGATAGACAATTAACGGCATCAGGATCAGCGTCGTCAGCGTGCGCCGGTCTCGCAGCGATTCCCGAAGCTCTTTTCGAGCCAACCGCGGCACGCGAAAAAACGCGGACGAGGCTGGTCGTGCCGGGCTGACGGCAGGGGGGTGATTCGGGCCACCCGGTTCTTCGTTGACGTGTTCGCTGCCTGGACTCACGCAGACCTGCCTTCCTGTGCCGGAATTGCTGCCACGGGCTGAGGCTGCATGGATTCTTCCGTCGTGGAATTGTTCACTTCCATCAGATCCAGAAACATATCGGTGATGGATTCACGCCCGGATTTCTGCCGCAACTCCGTCAACGTTCCCTCCAGTTGTAAACGTCCACGGAACATCAGTCCAAAACGATCGCACAAGCGCTGAGCCTCTTCCAGGCGATGCGTGCAGAAGATCACAGCCTTGCCCATTTCCTTCAGCCGCGCGGTAAAATCGAAGATGCGTTTCGAACCAACAATATCCAGTCCTCGAGTTGGTTCATCCATCAGCACGACGGGCGGATCATGCATGAGTGACCTTGCCAGATTGACACGTTGCTGTTGTCCGGTACTCAGGCCGGAACATGGTCGGTCAATGAAACTGGTCAGGTCAAACAGTTCGGCAAGCTGATCGATACGCCAATTGGCATTGATTCTGGAGACATCGTACAAGTCAGCAAAGTAGTGCATCAATTCCCGCGGTGACAACCATTGATACAGCCCAGCGCTGGCTGAGACCAGGGCGACGCTGCGTTTGACCTGCTCGGGTTGAGTCGCCACATCGAATCCCGCGACGGACGCACTACCACTCGTCGGCTTCATCAGTCCCAGAATCATCCTCAGCGTCGTGGTTTTTCCTGCACCGTTCGCCCCCAGGAGCCCGAACACTTCACCACTTCGAACATTCAGCGACAACCCATTGACGGCATGCACGTCACCGACCGGCGTCGTGAAGGTTTTACGCAAATTGCGGGCTTCGATCAGTTCGGACATGATTGATTTTCACGAATGAAGTGTTTCGCGCCGCGTGGCAAACCAGCCCACGGGCTGAACAGCACTACGCCAATGAACTGTAATCCTCGGGTGAATTCCGCAAAATCTGAGGATGTCAGGGTCGCTTAGGCGAGCGGGGAGACGTGAATCGCCTGATGATGTGTCAGTGAACGATCCAGAGGTTGACACGACTCGGCTTGGGGACCGTCGTTTTAATCGTTTAACGGCAAGCCGCAGGCGTCGTCACCAGGTTTCGCCTACGCCTGCGGCTCGCCGTTAAACAAAAATGCTCACGCCGGATTTCATCCCTTAAATGACGTCTTTTCGTCGCAGATTCAAGGAACTTGCCGGAGTCCTTGTCAGGCTTTCCGCATCCCGATACTCTGCTAGACTTCAGAACCAGAAGTCCCGTGAAAAACTCCATTTTTCTGGAAAAACTGACCGCTTTCAAAGGAATCGGACGGCGTTCCTGTCGTTGCGCTTGGCGTTGAGGTTATCTCTTGTTGGATCAGGATCGAATTGTCATCACTGGAATTGGACTGACTTCCCCGAACGGAAACAGTCTGGCGGAGTTCCGTCAGAACCTTCTGAGCGGGAAGTCAGGTGTGGTGAATTACGAAACTCGTTATATGGGACCGGTGCTAGCCGGCGTTTGTAATTTCGATGAGCTGAGATACCAGAAAAAGAAAGACATCCGCCGCGGGACCCGCGCCGGGTCAATTGCTGTGTACTGCGCGAACGAAGCGGTGCGCGACTCCGGGCTGGACTGGCCCAACGTGGCGCGCGATCGAGTCGGCGTTTACATCGGGATCACAGAACACGGCAATGTGGAGACTGAAAATGAGATCTACGAAATCTCAAAGTTTCAGTACGACACGAAAGTCTGGTCGCATCATCACAATCCACGCACAGTCGCCAACAATGCGGCTGGCGAAGTCACGCTGAACATGGGTATTACGGGGCCGCATCTGACGCTCGGTGCCGCTTGTGCGGCAGGAAACGCTGGGTTTATTCAGGCAGCTCAAATGCTGCGGTTGGATGAAGTTGATATCGCGATCGCAGGCGGCGTGTCAGAGAGCATACACACGTTTGGGATCTTTGCCAGTTTTGCAGCTCAGGGAGCTTTGGCAACGCACGAGGACCCAACGAAAGCCTGCCGTCCATTTGACATCAATCGCAATGGCATCGTCGTGGCGGAAGGCGGCGGAATCTGCACGGTTGAACGTCTACCCGACGCGCTGGCGCGTGGTGCAAAAATTTATGCGGAAATCATTGGCTATGCCATGAATTCAGACGCTCGGGATTTTGTCCTGCCAGACGCCAATCGTCAGGCTGAATGTA
>CAMAVB010000281.1 GCA_945861465.1 Candidatus Kuenenia stuttgartensis | reverse complement strand
ATCGCCTCATCCGAGGTGATAAGTACCGACAAGGCTGCGAAATTTTTTCGCCTGATCCTCCCGATGAAGGTGCGTATTTCTATCAACAAAATTCGTGACGAATGCTTTAAAACACTGCAAATCTGAAGACTCGCCAATTCAATAGCCTCGGACTCCCCCCCGGGAAATTGCTTTTCCCAATATAGCACCGGCCGTGCCAACTCCACCGGGCTTCTTGAACAAATGCCTTGAGCTTCGGCTCGAATGGCTCGCACCGCCGCCAGCCCACTCCGCTCAACCCTGAACCTTATTTCACGCTCTCCGTCCGCACGCGCGAAGTCAAAGCCTTATGAGTTATTTGCTTCTTCATGTGTAGAACACGTCGGAGCGGAGTACGTATTTCGCTCCAGCTTCGACCGGCGTGCCCTCATGCCAGCGTTCGTGCCGAAACAGTAGCGCTGTGCCAGTGGCGGGCATCACGATGAATTCTATTTTCTCTTGCTCACCATTCACATTACGGTAATCGCGAAATGTGGTCGATCCACCGTCGCAGTCATTTAGGTAGATCAGGTACGACAATTTGCTTGTTTGACGCAATTCGTTAGTGACAGCGCCATCCTTGTGACGTTTGAATTGTTGGCCCGGAAAATACCGGTAGATCCGCAATTGAGAATCAACGCCACAGGCATTCTGCCCGTCCAGTGTGGGTAGGTGTGTTCGAATGCGCTCCCACATTTTGCCAGCCAACTCGACGTCATTGAACACGACACGATCGTTATTGCGAATGTGCGTCATCATCTGTGGACCGCTTGAGGTTCGAACAGACGCGGCCTCAAAGCCCATTGATTCAGCGCGTGCAACGAGATGCAAGCATTCATCACGGTCGAAAACACCTGAGACGGTGAAGATGTCGTCGTCGATTTTCTGAAGCTGGCGAGTCATCTTCGGATCTCAGATTCTTGCAAATAACGACCATGTTCACCTGGCGGCGGCGAACGAGTCTCCATTTCAAATCCGCGGGCTACCGCCGCTCTGGTGGAACACCTTGTTCGGCCAAATCACGGCGCCGCGTGTGAAGGAGTTCGCCACTTCCAACCGGACGAACGGATTCAGGCTTGAGCGAGATCAACGCGATGGTGGTTCCATCTCCGTCAACAAACTCGACTTCGTATGCCGCCCCCTGACCGTAGACATGAACGATGGCACCAGCATCACCGGCGTAAAGTCCTGATTCAGGGATGTCGCGTGTCAGCACCACAAGTGAATGTTCTGAAAGCATTGTTGTCATCCTGGGTACGCAGTTACGAGTCGCGGCGGATCATTTTCTTCGACTATCCATACAGACACTACCAAGCCTGGTCGATGCCCCGGACATCCGAGCGCACCCGACACTTCGTACTTTACACCAAAGGGAGATAATTTGGCGATGAAGTCTTCACTGGTTTGGACGACTTGCAGGAGATCGTTGGCCAAATCCTGCCAGTTGACCATCGTATAGCCAATTGATGCAAACCAAACAGCCTTGGAACCACCAACCGGGTGACTTGGGTTGAGCAGATAGTCACGGATCTTCTCTTCGGCAATCAGCGCGTGTTCGGCGTTCGGGATCGGCATTCTACCTCCATGGCCGAACAAAATTGCGATCACCAGGTTGTGGCGAGTGACCTACCAATGTGCGTACAGCCCATCGGCAACTCGACCGGGGATGAAACGCCCAACATCGGCGCGAACTTGTGGGGCAGAAGTCCCCTGTACGAAAACGGGGGCTCATTGCGGAGGCAGCATACCAAATCGTTCTTGGTGAGTGAAGTACAAAGCGAAGTCAACTGCGGAAGAGCGATCGACCGTGGGAAGGAAGCCTGCGCATGTGATGCATTACTGCCGCGGGGCGGCCCGCGACACGAAACGCCAATTTGCATGAAAGACCGGGAAGTGTGGAATACGCAGGGAATTATTGATCGCCGCTACGATCAAAGGGTTGACTGGAAATACCAGTTCGTCGTCGCACGCGCCAAAGCCAGATGCCGAGCGTGCATCCAATCACCAGTACTACGGTTCCGCCGAGCAATGTAGTGAATGGCGAAGTAATCAATGTCCCTGGCAATCCGTGGAGAAATTGAGACGCATTGAAATCAAGGTACGACGTGAACAACACAACGAACCCACCGCCGAGAATCATCAGCTTTGCTGCGGCTCCGATGGCCTGAAGTTCACCACGTTTCCATTCACGCATTTGGTGTCTGCTCCGAATTGCAATGCGAACTTTTTATTAACACAGAAACCCGAGTGATATCCTGATACTCGACACAAAAACCCCGGAGTACATGCCAGTATCTGATATCACGCGCAATTCTCGGATATTCCAATATTGACAACTTTTCTGCGGCGATCGTGATATTGCGTTGCCGTACGGGTGTCAATTCCGCGAGGTCCAGTTGCAGGGAGTGCCGGCGATGTCATTGGAGCAAATGGATGCTGCAGTCCGAAAGGCAACACTTTCAGTGGGTGATGCGAAATGGTTTCCCCGATGACTTGAACGCTATGCACGATGGACGCGCCAACTCTCCTTTGATGCCATCGAAATTCGCGAAATGGACCTGATTCAACTCCTTCGGTCATTGCGGGATTCTGGCAAGTCGGCTTTCACCAGGCTGCAGGTTGTCCGGGGCATCTACGGTGTCTGGCACTGGCCGCCTCGCTGGCGGCCTCTGTTCCTATTTTCTGCGCTGCTGCAGCAGGTACGTGACCAGATCGCGAAGCTGGGATTCGGAAAACGTCTCGCCGACGTTTGAGGGCATGGGAGATGTTGTGGCGGCCTGACGTTCCTCGATTGTGTCGGCCTGCAGAATAGATTCTTTCGCCTGACTGTCGATAATGCTGACGCGATTTCCTTCCAGTTCCTTCAACAGTCCGCTGAATGCCTTGCCTTCATTCGTCACGACCGTTGTGGTACGGAACGCCACATCCACATTGCGATTTGGTGCCAGTACGTCTTCCAAAACTCGATCAAGCCCACGATTGCCGATACCGTCCAGGTTGGGACCGACTTGCTTGCCTTCACCGGCAATCTGGTGGCAAATGAGGCAACTCTTCCTGAACAGTTCTTTTCCGGACGTCGCGTCACCGGTTGCCGCATTCACGGCATTCCGGCGGGCGACGATGAGTTGCTCGATGACGGCGTCTTCGCTGGGAAGATTCTCCGTCAGCGGCTTCGCGCGTTGCTTGAGTGCATCGGTAGCAATGGCTGCCAGACGCGGTTGAACTGTCGGTTTCAACAGCAAGCGAGCCGATGCTTTCCCCGATTCCATCAGGCGCAACAGCATGTCTGCGCCGTTCGCGTCGGCGGCGAGCTGTTCCGCCAGCGTGAGTTGTTCTGCCGATGTGGCAACCTGAAAAACGGACTCCAGGATTGGCCCTGTCAAATCGGGTTGGTCACTGACTACGGCGTTCATCGCATCGTTGACCATGGCATCCGTCACGCCTGCAATCAACGGCACTAAGGCAACGGCGGCAAGACGTGAATCAGATCGCAGTTTCAAGGCAGCGGTAGCAAACATGGCGCGGGCTGCACGAGGTTGCGTGGTATTGCCTATCAACCGGACGATGGCGGGCCGCAGTTCGTCAAGCGCGAAGTCTCCGATGATCGCCGCCGCGTTAACGCGCTGTAATTGACTATCGGACGGATTCAGTCGCTGATCAGAAAATCGACCGACAGCGAGCCACGCATAGGCGGTCCCGGCATCGCCATCGACGAGTTCCACGAAGACTTTGCGTCCTCGGAATTCCGCCGTTTTCCATTCCACTTTTGTAGCCACATCGTTGCGAGGCGGCGAAACCTCTTTCAGGATCTCTCCAGTGGCAGTATCTCGCAAGCGAACGAAATTTGACTTCTTAAGGGGCTTGTCCGGAAACCCGTCATGTCCGGCTACGTAGAAACTCAGGCTGTCTGCTGCTTCAAAATTGTCCGAACGATAAAGTCCCGAGCGTTGTTCGCCGTGTTCAATACTACTGAAGAGCGCCGCACCTGCGACTCCGTCCGCCGACTTTCTGGATGTCGTAATTTCCCAGCAATTATCGGCGTTCGGCGAATCCGGATGTGGAGCATACGACCAGCCGAATGCTGTTTCTGTATCGAGTACATCCAGGTCGTCCGGCGACTTCATCTGCAGCAAAGCCAATGCCGTGTGCAGCGCCCAGTCACGCACGGCCTGCGGCGGCTTCTGGCTGCGTTGCGAAAAACCCTGCCGCATGGAATTCAGCAATTGCAACTGCAACGCCTGATCCCCGGCAAACCGCTCGCGAACCGTTCCGACGACATTTTTGGCCGCATCGGGTGATACATACGCTGAGGCAAACTGCAGATATTCTGCCAGTCTGCCCGGCCGCGCAGTCCCCAGGAACTCGACGTGTGATGCGATGTATTCCGCCGCCGCAGGAGTTTTCAACGCGAGACTCAGGTCTGCAAGTGCAAGGCGATCCATCGCGAGTGGTGACTGCGCTGCAAGGTCGCGAAACCAGTCTTCGGAACGCAGGTGATCCCGCAGCGCGATGCGAATCGAATGACGCAGATGAACGTCGGCCAGATCAGTCGTGTGCAACATTCGCATGAGTGCAAGCGACTCGTCCGAGTGTCGGATCATATTTCTTGAGGACGCTGCAACAGCCGCACGGCGGACCATCGGTGACAAATCGCGAAAGCCGGCCAGCAGAATCTGCTCGATACCTGCATGTGCGTCGCCGATTTGCGGAACTTCTCGGAGCGTTCTGAATGCATGAACTCGGACCAATTCATCCTCATCCTGCGCTGCCGTGAGGAGTTCCGAGTATGAGACGCTGCCGCGTTCTGCGAGCAATCGCAACGCAAATCTGCGGATGAGTGGATCAGGTGAGATGAGACGTGTTCGAATCTGTTCTTCCACCTCAGGCCGGGCGTCATCTGCAATGACGTGGCGCGCAAGCATTTTCTGCACAGGCGGAGCCGAACTGATGACGTCGAACAATTTCTCCACTGACATTCCTGTCAGATCCATTCCAAAGCCGCCACGACCAGTGTTCTGAGCATCAGACTGATTGTAAGAAACGCGCCAGATACGCCCTCGAAAACGGTCTCGCCCTGGATGCAACAAGGGCACTTCATAGTGTCCTATGATTCGGTTGTAGAAGTCGGCAATGTACAACGCACCGTCCGGTCCGGGGACAATATCCACCGGGCGGAACCACGGATCACTGCTGCTGACAAGATCCGGTCGTTCGATTGCATGAACGCTTGATCCGGTTCGCTGAAGTGTATTTCGATTGACACGCGACGTCATGACGTTGCCGTCGAATGTGCTTCCAAAGTATTCGGCAGGGAACAGGGTGTCTGCTCCCAGCGCAATCGCGGCAATCGCCGTCGAACCGTGCAGATGTTCCATCACGTTTGGCACATAACCAAGTCCATCATGAGGCCGGCCAAAACTGTCGTAGCAGCCGCCGGGTAACAGGAGCGTCACCGGCTTTGTGTGACAGTCGGCCGTGTAAATATCGCCGAACCGGTCGATCGCCATGCCGAAAGGATTCACCTGCCCCTGAGTATACAGCTCAATGCGTGAACCATCCGGGCGAAAGCGAAATGTATTGCCGGATGACATCTGTACTCGATGTCCGTCTTTTCCGGCCACGTCCGAACGATTGTTGAATCCATGGCACGCATAAATCCATCCGTCTTCGCCGCGTCGGAATGCATTGCACATGCCGTGTGTGTCACGAGTCGTATCGAACGGACCGTACAGCACTTCGCGTTCATCGCATGTGCCGTCGCCGTCTTTGTCGTGCAGAAACCAGATGTTCGGAATGCTGAAACAGATGACTCCATCGCCGTACGGGATGAGTCCGATCGGGATGTTGAGTTTGTCTGCAAAGACTGTCACAACATCCGCTTTGCCATCTCCGTCTTTGTCTTCCAAAATGCGAATCGTGTCGCGCGGCGTCACGTCTGCTGCAGCCGCGAAGGGATATTCCAGTGAACTGCTGACCCACAATCGACCTCTGGCGTCAAAGGCCAGATTCATGGGCTTTGCGATGTCCGGTTCGGAGGCCACAAGTTCCACTCGAAATCCGTCGGGCACGACAAACGACTTCTGCTCCTCTTCCGGACTGACAGCTTCCGTTGTTCGAACACCCAATGCAAACGGATCTTCCGCCGGTGGCTGAGCGTGGCAGGTTGTGGCTGTCATCAGGAGGCAGACCGGGAGCCAGATTGATCGTGGCAGGAAACAGTGAGGCATTCCACAGGACTCCGAAGTTTGATTAAAAACGCAGGGTGGAAAACGTAGGGTGGGACAAGCGGCGACTAGTCGCGCCGGCCCACCATGAGGGACGACAATAGCTGGTGGGCCGGCGCTCGCGTTGCTCGCTTGTCCCACCCTACAGCATCTCACTCCAGCACCGGAAACGCAACCTGGTCCATGACGTCTTCAGCGCCGTTGTAGTTGATCGTAATTTCTTCCCCCGGATGAATATCACGCAAGGCGCTGAATTCCTTAATCTGCCGACCGGCGTCGTCATACCTTGCATTCGGATTGAACGAATGGTTGTACAACGAGCCGTAACCCAGCGCGAGTGCTACCTGTTTCTTGTATTCGAAGATGTATCCCAGCAACAAGGTTCCGTGATCGCATTCCAGGATCTCTTTGGCCGGAATCACCAACAATGGCACTCGTTCGAAAATGGTGCCTGCTGGAATGAGCGTGCGGGCGAAAACGCCGCGGCCCTTGCCTTTGATGTTTTTGACTTCGATGAGGGCAGATTGTGTGAGCGACATAGGAGGGGCAGTTTTCAGTTTTCAGTTTTCAGTTTTCAGTTTTCAGTTTTCAGTTTGAAAACGCACTTCGCCATCAACGATTGTTGTTACAACTTTGCCGGTGAATTCGACGCCATCGAACGGCGTGTTGCGGCTGCGTGACAGGAACTCATTCGCGCGGACGGTCCATATTTTCGCAGGATCGAGCAGCGTGACGTCAGCGGGTTGGCCCACCGTCAAAGTTCCATGATTGAGACCCAGAATCGCCGCAGGTCCTGTCGTTAAACGTGCGATGAGTTGCAGCCACGTCAGATGGCCAGGCTCAATCAACGCCCGAATGCAGACCGGAAGCAATGTTTCGATTCCACAAATTCCGAAGGGCGCAGTATCCATATCCACCTGTTTTTTTTCCAGAGCCAGTGGCTGATGGTCAGACGAGATTGCTGATAATGTTCCGTCCTGAAGCCCGACAATCAGCGCCTCCACATGTTCCTGCGACCGCAGCGGCGGATTGCATTTGTATTTGGTTTCAAATGACCGCATCATCTGATCAGTCAGCAGCAGGTGATGTGGTGTGACGTCCGCCGTGACCGAAATACCTCGTGACTTTGCCCTGCGAATGCGTTCAACCGAATCGATGGTCGTGACACACATCAGATGAATTTGGCCACCCGTGAGTTCGGCCAGCGCGATGTCGCGCCCCGTCATGATGTCCTGTGCAGCGGCCGGAATTCCCCGAAAGCCAAGTCGAGTCGCCTCAAAGCCTTCATGCATTACTCCCCCGTCTGACAATTCCGGCACCATCGCGAAATGCAGAATCGGACGATTGAACATCCGCGTGTATTCGAGCGCTCGCCGCATCACTTCGGAATTCGCCACAGGCCGCTTGGCGTCTGAAAACCCGACTGCGCCGCCCTGCACCAGTTGTCCAATTTCGGCGAGTTCTTCGCCTTTGCTTTCCTTCGTCACGGCTCCCAGTGGATAGACGCGGCAATTTCGAGCTCGATCGGCCTGCAACCGAATAAATTCCGCCGCCGCGCGATCGTCCACAACGGGATGGGTGTCAGATTGCGCTGCGATGGTTGTGAATCCACCTGCCAACGCAGCCGCCGTTCCGGTCGCCGTGCATTCATCTTCCTCGAAGCCAGGTTCCCGGAGCGACACATGAGTATCGATGAAGCCTGGACAGACAATTCGTCCCGCCGCTTCAATCACGTGTGTGCCATGTGGCACATTCTTCGTGGCAGCTCCGGTGTCACGCCGCGTCACAGCGGCAATTTTTCCGTCCAGAATCAGTACGTCCGCTACGACATCCAGATTGGTTGCCGGGTCGATGACGCGTCCGCCGGAAATCAGCAGGGACTTCATCGTCGTGCCTCCTGTTCTTTGCGACGTTCCTGGGCCAGCAGCGTCAGGCAGGCCATGCGAATGAACAGGCCGTTCGTGACCTGATTCAGGATCAGCGAATGCGGACCGTCGGCAACTTCAGGTGTCAGTTCCACACCGCGATTGATCGGGCCCGGAGCCAGTACCAACAGGTTTTCACGTGCCCGGCGAATTCGGTCACCATTCATTCCGAACAGATGAGCGTACTCCGAGATGGAAGGAAAAAACGCACCGCGTTGACGTTCAAATTGCACGCGCAGCAGATTGACGCAGTCGACTTCCGGCAGAATTTCATCAAGATTGAAGGCCACTTCAACACCCAGCCGAGTGATGTCACTGGGAATCAACGTTGCCGGGCCGCAGACGATCACACGGGCACCCAGTGCGATGAGTCCATGAATGTTGGAACGGGCCACACGACTGTGGCGAATATCACCGACAAGCGCCACCGTTAGACCCGCAATTCGACCGCGTTCTTTGAGGATTGTATAGATATCGAGCAACCCCTGGGTCGGATGTTCGTGCGTTCCGTCACCCGCATTGAGCACTCCTGCTTTCAGATTCCGCGCCAGCAGATGTGGCGCGCCGGGAGAACGATGGCGACACACGACCAGATCGATCCCCATCGCTTCGATAGTCTGAGCCGTGTCGATAAATGTTTCGCCCTTCGACAAGCTGCTGGTGCTGGCCGTAAAATCGACGGTATCGGCACCCAGCCGGCGGGCAGCGAGGCTGAAACTTGTGCGAGTTCGCGTCGAGTTTTCGAAGAACAGATTGGCGACGACAAGTCCTTTGAGTACATCCAGTCTTTGCGAGCCGCCGTTGGTAGCCGTGTCGTAATGTCTGGCAAGGTCCAGTACCGTGTGGAGCTGATCGGCGGACAGATGTTCCAGCCCCAGCAGATGTCGCTCGCCCCACGGGCCGCTCACAGGAATTTCGGACAGTAGCATCGGCCCCGGAGTCCTCTCAGGGAATCCCATCGACGGTGTTGTATAATTCGACCGCGAATCTACCCTGATCGGAGCAGACGTTCAATCCACTCTGAAATCGTTGTTCCGATTTCTCGAAACGATACACACCCTACTGCGGTGAGAACTGTTGCAGATACTGGCTGAGATGCAGCTTGCGAGCGGTGTTTTCTGACGTCATATAGCGAATTTTTCCGAAGATCGGACGTTCAGGACCCCAGGCGCGATCGTAGCGTCCAAGGACCCAGAAAATTCCGGAGTAGGAATTCGGGTTGCGTCCGTCCACGGCAAAACGGTTGTTGAGTTCGATCATGGTGTCCAGCGCGGCGCGTGGTGTTTTGGACCATTGAAGGATCTTCTTGCCCCACAACATCCGGAGATAGTTGTGCATGCGACCTGTCGATGTCAATTGATATTGAGCAGCGTTCCAGAGATTGTCGTGTGTTTCCGCGTGGCGCATCTGATCGAAAGAATAGACGACCTGTCGAGGATCGGACTCGTGAATTCTGAGTGTCGTCTGAGCCCACTGCGGCAGCGATTCGTAGCGATCAAAGTCCCGGCGACGGGAACACATGTTGAACCCCAGTTCGCGCCACGTCACAAGTTCATCCAGAAACGACTCGGCATTCTCCGACATCCCCCACCAGCCGACTCGACTGCCTCTCGTGATTTTCGGATCTCCAAGGCTGTCGATCGACCAGTCTTCCTGCGAAGCAAGCTGCTGGAAAACCTCATGTGCGGAAATGTGACCAAAGTGCAGGTACGGTGACAGACCACTGGAGGCATCTTCGTCGGGCTGATTCCGATCCTCTGCATACCGACTCAGCCGCACTTTCAGAAAGCCGTCCAACTGTTTTCGGGCAGCGTTCGGGCCACCTGTCATGGCCGCCTCTTTCACACTTTGATCGATTGGCAAACGATCCAGTGCCTCCGCTTCGCAGTTGAGCAGCGACAGATCGGCGATCGGCCAGCGTGCGGTCATCTCTGCGGGCGGCAGTGTCAGACGCGGAATTTCCGGGTTCGCCAGCGGTTCAGACTCCGGCATCACGGGAAGATGTACACTCAGATTCTTCTGCAGATATCGACGAAAGGCATGCGCGGTGGAAAATTCCGTTTCTGCGACATGCATCGGAAACAGACCATTGGAATCGACGGCTTCCATCTTCACGTCAACGCGACGCGCGACGGCATTGATCATGCCTGGCAAAAAGAAACACGG